>DIUH01000409.1:1769-3936 GCA_002428205.1 Planctomycetaceae bacterium UBA6163 | reverse complement strand
AACCAAGTTCGCCCCTCCCGCAACTTTCCCTGTAATGCTGGCTGGGTCAAATCCGGGGCTGTCCATCACGCCCAGCCCTGGTGTGTCGATCGGTTCGGCGTAGTGATAAACCGCTTCAAGTGCCGTGCTGCCGCTTTTGGAAACCGCACCGAGCGACTTTTCGGTGATCGTTGTCAAACCGCCCGCTTTGTTTCCCATCGATGGGTTGTTGTCGATCGTGCCGCCGTACATGGCGACGTATTGCTTCCACCAATCGATCCGCTCCAGCAATCGATTGGCGACTGAAACGTTACGACTTCGCTGGACCAACAAATGCTCGGCCCCATACAACTCGGTCGTCTCGGACAAGACCGCCCGACCGCCGCAAGCGACGATCCGATCGGCAACGACGCCGACAGCAGGATTGGCGGTGATGCCCGAATATCCGTCGGACCCGCCGCATTCCAGCGCGAGCGTCAGGTGCGAGGCGTCGACCGTTGTGCGTGTCGCCAAATTGGCTTGGTCGAGCAACGATTCGACCCACCGCTCGGCCTTTTCGATCGTCGCCCGCGTGCCGCCCATTTGTTGCATCGTCATCACCGGAGTCGCTCCGGGGCGCAGCAGCGGTCGGTCGTCCATGGTCGTGATCGGCACAACTTGGTGCGCTTCGGCCAAATACTCCGATGTCGTTTGTTCACACCCCAGGCCGAGCACCAGCGACGCGCCAACGTTAGGATGCCGCACGTAACCGGCCAACGTTCGGCCAAGCATTTCATGTTTCAGCGAACCGTAAGCGATCGCACATCCGGTGGTGTGAGTCGCCGCAAAGACGCCGTCGACGTTGGGCCAGCGTTTCATTCGCTGGGCATCGAACTTGGCAACAACCATCTTGCAAACCGACGCGCTGCAATTGACGGTCGAAACCAGACAGACGAAATTGCGAGTGCCAACTCGACCATCGGCGCGGACAAACCCTTCGAACGATCGCTTCATCGGCGCCGGTGGCGGTGGAGGCGAAGTGCTGTGGGCGATGCTTTCGCTGCGATGATCTTCGCCCAGATTATGAGAATGAACGTGCTGGCCGATCGCAATTTCACAAATCGCTTTGCCGATCCGCTGGCCATATTTCAACACCGATTGACCGCAGGCCACGCCGCGAACGGCTAACTTATGGCCTGGCGGAATCGCTTCGGACGCCGTCACGGTCGTGCCAGCGATTTCGAGCACCTGCCCAGCAGCGATCGCACTCATGGCGATTGCAACGTGGTCCGAAGGATGAAGCAGTATGGCGGTTGGTGAGTTCTGCATAGCGGGAATTGGAGAGCACCGGTGATGACTGTGAGGGCGAACACCGGAAAAGCACCGGATGACCGATTAATAACGTCGAATCGAACCCGCGATTTAGGACTGCGTTGGCCCGAACTGTAAGCCATACGGACACCAGTCGAGTTGCATGCGTTCAATGGATGGCACCCATTGAACGCCCGTAAGCTCATACTAATCGTCTGAAAACCGAAAACCAAGCCTGCCCCCCGCGAAGCGATACTCAACTATTTTTGGGTACGAAATCTTTTCTCACTGGCACTCGCGCAAACCCTTTTGGCAGGGGCAAGACCAGCGTTACTTGCCATGTATCCGAAACTTTCGCAAACCATACGCAAAGATCATTTTTGATTCCGTAATACAGCCACTGTTGAACAAGTTCGCCCGCAGCGATTTTATAGCGAAGGGAACCCTGCATTCCCCAACTAGATCCCGTGGGAATGGTGGAAACTTCCGATTCGTCTGGTTGTCCGAGTTTTTTAATAATATCTGCCTCTGTTTCGCATCCCGCACACATATCTGCTGTTCGCTCCATTTCGACCCCTGGGTGATTTACGAAAAAGGGCGGTGACAACCTTAATGACATCATCTGAAACATTTAAGAAACCGCCGAAGTTTGAGGATCCAAGTACCGAAATCCTTCCACCCTCTTTGATAACGGTGAAAGCTTTTGCACCGTTGACTGCGGCTCCTTCACAGGCGACACCTAGTTGCGCGCCCAACGCGGCATGCGATGTATTTGGAGCGCTGAAGCCCTCAATTTAACCGTTCCTTACCCAACCAGCTACTGTCTGACCGTTGTGTAATAGAAATCGGTTTTCTATTGCAATTGCGGTTCCCGAATCACATACCTTACGCAAATCAG
>DIUH01000409.1:278-1698 GCA_002428205.1 Planctomycetaceae bacterium UBA6163 | reverse complement strand
GCCGTCCCGGAACGCCTGCTGGTCATTGGATTTGCCGGAGGCAAATCCAATGACCAGCAGGATAAAGTCGGTTCATCATTACGTAGCAAAAAACGGAACCGACCGCAGGACAAGCCTGCGGCATTGGCGATCAAAAAGACGCCACTCAGCATTAGACAATTGCAGTGAACGACGCATCATTTCCGGAGCCATGAAGTGGCGGCAGCGATGTAGCCCCGGGTGAGCGCTGGCTCGCCTTGCGAGCCGAGCGTAACCCGGGGTTTGCGTTCATACAGAAGCCGGTGACGAGCGATCGATTTTCCAACCAATCGCATCATGCCGAGTCGCAACCGATCGGAACTCGCAAGCATTATGTGCCATCCATCGATGCAGACCACGCCTCGCCAGAAATGAATCCCAATGGCTTGCCCAGTGGAAGTTTGGGCTGTCTCTCTGCTCGGTCCCTCTGCTCGCATCCAGGATTTCACTCCCCCTCAACAAAACTGTTACGCCGCATTTTCTTCACCGCTAACGAGAGGATATCTGAAATAAATGTGGTAATCGAACCAGCTGCACAGGCGATTGCGATGACAACTGCAGCCTGTTTCTGACTAGAATTGGCTGCCATGCCATGCATTTCTGCCGTGATAAATCCGCCTAGTGCAATAATCGCGAGTGCAAACGTTCCTTTTATCCGACTACAATATCCAAACCTTCTAAGTCGCCACGAAATCAATACGACTGGGACCATGTATAGACAGAGTAGATAAATTGACACTTCTAAGTTTTCTAACAGCAGGCGGTAATGCAATTCTTTCACTTTATTAAGTTCCTTCTTCCGCCTGCAAATTAGTCAGGCCTCCTTTACGACAAAGAGGCCTGACCCACTTGGCCGACGCCGTTTGATTGCTTTCGTAACATCGGCTAAAGCCTATACACCAGCGCGCCCATTTTTCGCGGTGGCATCTCATCGCTAAGCCAGAACGGACTTGACGACACTGCCGTGCACATCGGTTAACCGAAAGTCACGTCCCTGAAAACGGTAGGTCAGCCGCTTGTGATCCAGTCCACATAAATGCAAGATCGTCGCTTGCAAGTCATGCACATGAACCGGGTCGCGGGCGACTCCCCAAGCGATCTCATCCGATTCACCAATCACTTGGCCACCCTTGACGCCGCCGCCAGCCATCCAAATGCTGAAGGCATAAGGATGATGGTCGCGGCCCGTCACCTTCGATTCGGCTCCTTGGCGGTTTTCTCCTAAAGGCGTGCGGCCAAACTCCGAGTTCCAAACCACCAATGTATCATCCAATAATCCGCGTTGCTTCAAATCTTTTAATAACGCAGCGATCGGTTGATCGGCCATCAAACAGTTGTGGCGCAATTGCGGATCAAGGTTACTGTGATGGTCCCAGGATGAGTGAAAAATACCGACCACACG
>DIUH01000409.1:0-271 GCA_002428205.1 Planctomycetaceae bacterium UBA6163 | reverse complement strand
CCCACACCGCCCAAGTTGGACTTGATCGGTGGCTCTTCACGATCCACGCCATAAGCATCCAGCGTGGCTTGGGTCTCATCCGACAGATCGGTCAACTCGGGCGCCGCCGCTTGCATGCGAAAGGCTAATTCATAAGCATTGATTCGGGCGGCCAATTCGCTGTCACGAACATCCCGCTGATGCAAACGATTGAGATCGTTAATCGCCTCGATGCTTGCTCGCTGCGCCGCCGGATCAATCCCCGCTGGATTGCCGACATTCAGCACAGGAT
>DIUH01000136.1 GCA_002428205.1 Planctomycetaceae bacterium UBA6163 | reverse complement strand
CGCAGCATTTATCGGTTTGTCGTTCGCACGACGCCGCATCCGTTGATGACAACGCTCGATTGTCCCGATCCGGCAAATCTTACACCGGTTCGACCGCAAACGACGACTGCGTTGCAAGCCCTGGCGCTCAGCAATAATGGGTTTATGCTGCAGCAGGCACGTTATATGGCGTCACGGATCGAAAGCGAGACGAAGGATAAACCGGCGGAGGTGAAAGTCCATCGTGCGTTTGAACTCGCCTTCCAGCGACCGCCGACTGACGGCGAGTTTCGGGCCGCGAAGTCGCTGGTCGATGAAGAGGGGCTGTTTGCCCTTTGTCGAGCGATGATGAATGCGAATGAGTTTGTTTATGTTGATTAGCCGCCTAAAGGCGGGACTACGAGCGAGGGCATTATGAAAACTTATACTTCTCCATTCAACGCCCTCCGTGGCTTTGTGCCTCCGTGCGAATCCTCCTCGCCCCGTCGTGACTTCCTCTGGAAACTCGGTGGCGGGCTTGGCGGTATCGCGCTGGCCGCGATGTTGAACGAAGCCGAAGCGGCGGCAAATCCGCTCGCGCAAAAAGCGACTCATCACGCAGCCAAAGCCAAGGCTGTGATTCAAATTTTCTGTCCCGGTGGGCTCAGCCATGTTGATACTTGGGATTACAAACCGGAACTGACGAAACGTCAGGGAACGCCGTTTGATCCTGATGGGAAATTGCAATTCTTTGCATCCAAACCGGGCAACTGCCAAGCGAGTTATTGGCCGTTTCGCCAACATGGTCAGTGCGGGCGTTGGATCAGCGATCTGTTTCCCAAGCTTGCTCAGCACGTCGATGACATCGCGTTCATTCATTCGATGCAGAGCAAGTCGGCGTTGCATGGTCCAGCGATGTTTATGGCTAACAGCGGATTTATACTGCCCGGTTTTCCCAGTATGGGTGCCTGGGTAACGTATGGTCTGGGCAGTGTCAGCGATGATCTGCCCGCATTCGTGGTCCTGCCTGATCCACGAGGTCTGCCGCCCGGTGGCGTGATCAATTGGGGAGCGGGGTTTCTGCCAGCGATTCATCAGGGCACGACGCTGAACACCGATCCGACTAAACCGCCTATAGCGGATCTGTTTCCTCCATCAGACTTCGCGGCGTCTACCATCGCGAATGAGCAGCGCGGTCGCGACTTTCTTCAGACGCTCAATCGTGCCCATGCCGCTGATCGCACGGAGAATACCGAACTGGAAGCACGAATCGCCGCTTATGAGCTCGCGGCGCGGCTGCAGTTGTCGGCGCCCGAAGCGACCGACCTGAGCGGCGAGACCGAAGCGACTCATAAGATGTATGATCTCGATCATGAGGATATTGGTCCTTTTGGGCGTCAGTGTTTGCTGGCCAGACGATTGGTTGAGCGTGGTGTGCGGTTTGTACAAATCTACTGCGGCGCGGAGAACACGACGGCCAAGAAGGTGCGTCCGAACTGGGACAGCCACGAAGACATTGTGCGGGACCACGGTTACTGGGGTCCGATTCTCGACACCGGTGCGGCGGCCTTGATTGCAGATCTGCGGCAACGCGGGATGCTGGACGATACGCTGGTGATCTGCAGCACCGAGTTTGGCCGCCAACCCGCTGCACAAGGGACTGGTAAAGGCCGTGATCATAATTCATCGGCGTTCACCGCTTGGATGGCCGGCGGNNGACCTGCATGCTACGGCGTTGCACTTGTTGGGCATCGACCACCAACGGCTTACCTTTTACAACAACGGGATCGACCGCAGATTGACCGACGTCCACGGTCATGTCATTAAAGACATTTTAGCGTGATCGGAGACAATCGATCTGGAATTCCACCCAGTGTGGCCGCTGGCTGGCTTTCATCAGTGTTCATTGGTAATTGCGAGTGGTTCTTGATAACATAATGCATTCAAGTCATTGCCTGGAGAAAACGATGCTGCCCACGGGATATACCGCAATAATTCGTCAAGATGGTCCATGGTGGATTGGATGGATCGAAGAAGTTCCGGGCGTCAATTCACAGGGTGAAACCCGTGACGAGCTACTATCAAATTTGCGAGAGGCACTCGGTGAGGCGATTGAGATGAATCGCGAGGATGCGAGAAACGCTGCTGGTGAGTCCTTTGAAGAGGTGGCGATTGAATTGTGAAGCGTCGAGATTTGATAAGGCATTTGGTGAATAATGGCTGTATGCTCGTACGTGAGAGTGGCAATCATTCTTGGTGGGGCAATCCTGCGAATGGGCGGCGCTCCGCAGTTCCGCGACACAATGAAATTTCGGATCACTTGGCCACGAAGATCTGTCGTGATTTAGGGATCCCTGATCCGTAACCCAGCGAACATGAGTTCAACCAATGATTTAATGGGCGCACGACGGCTAAGCTCGACTTTTTCCAATTACTGATTTGCCAATACACAGCGGAATCCGCTTGATTTCAATTTAAAGGAGGTTTTCGAACAGATCGAGAGATTCGCGATCTGTTCAAAAACCCAGGCCAATGTACCAAACGCTGAAGTTTTTTGATTTTGGACTGTCCGAAATGGAAAAAGTGGAGCTAAGTGGTTGTGCCGTAACTGCGCTGCGCTTGTTACGGCCTACTTGGATGCGACGTTTGGCGTGGGGCTTGGTATTTTTAGAGACCATCGTTATCGATCTTTTCACGCCCATGGATCGATCCTAACGCTCCCCAAATCCCAAAAGGGCTGGCGAGCGGAGACTCGATCGATTGGTCGGCGGTGATCGGTACGCTGGCCAGATCGCCACAATCAATGCTTTCGGCGATGAAGATCGCGTAGGCCGTAACAAGCGGAGCGCAGTTACGGCGATTAGATTGTTTTGCGTTGGCGGTCGTGCCGTAACTGCGCTGCGCTTGTTACGGCCTACTTGGATGCGAAGTTTGACGTGGGGCTTGGTATTCTTAGAGACCATCGTTATCGATCTTTTCACGCCCATGGATCGATCCTAGCGCTCCCCAAATGCCAAAAGGACTTGCGATTGGAGACTCGATCGATTGGTCGGCGGTGAGCGGTACGCTGGCAAGATCGCCACAATCAATGCTTTCGGCGATGAAGCGAACCGCCCCGTCAGCAAATACAAGTTGAACGCCACCAGGATGAGAACTGGCTGATGAATAATATCCGTCAGCCGCTTCGGGCCCATCAACCGCGCAACTGACACTGTTGGGTGGTAAAATCGTATTGAACAATCCATAGGCCGCCGCTCCGTCGGCCCATCGACCACCTCGGCCATCCTTCAACAGCTCTACCGAATCGTTGTATTCGTCCGGCCTGTTCGTGTTTCGCGTTGAAAAGCATAACGAGGGTTGTCGCAAGATATCAATCGGTTGGCGCGTTGCCACTTGCCCAGCGATTCTTCGTTTCGATCTTGTGCCAATCTCGGCCATCGCAATCGAGTTGGACAAACCATCCTTGATGTCTTCAAACTTTACATTTAAACCGCAAGCAAAGGTGCCGCGTGCGACAGGCGATTGATGAATGTTTGCCGCTATGTCACCGATGCAGAATGCGTAATTGGTGCGGCCAAAATCTGCTTGGTCATATTCCCCCGATGGGCATCGGAAGGTCGCGATCTCGCTTGTCCAAAACTTAAACGTTTGATCCCACGGCGCCGGTCCCATGGGTGGATAGGTCACGCCGTCAATCGTGACGCCACCGGAGATTTTGTCCCACATCGAGGCCTGTTCAACGAAGGGAAGCAGAGCNNCCCATCGCACAGGGCAACATCCCATAAGTTGATTCATAATTGTGTAGAGCGAGTCCAAGCTGTTTAAGATGATTCGAACACGACATTCGCCTAGCCGCTTCGCCGGATGTGCGTACTGCGGGTAATAAGAGAGCTAGCAGTACGCCGATAATGATGATCACCACGGCCAATTCGATCAGCGTGAATCCTGTAGCGATGCAATGGCGATGGCGCGATTCGGCTTGCATGATCAAGTCACTTGGGTTGTTCGATAAGATTTCGCAGGAAAAGTAGTGTCGGCAACGGCCATCGCCCGCTTCGGTTTGAACCATGCGGTCGACTCAAACAGAACCAGCGGAAGGATCCAGCTTAACCAAGCATTCAAACTGTACGCTAACTCGCTTTCCCAGTCGAACCGAATTAGCACGCCCGATGCTAATCGCAGTATAAGGGGCGAGACCAGCAGGATGAAACTGCGAATCGCCCACATTTTATGCTTTAGGTATTTTCCCAATGCCGCATAACGAGCCGCCGTGATCAAGCAGAATCCGGTGACGATCGTTAACGTGGTGAATCCCCATGTCGCTGCCGGCCCGGCGTAAGCATCGTGTGCGATGACCAGGCCACTGGGCAGCATCACGAGTATCGATATCGCGAGCAATGTTCTTCCGGCCCAGCGATGCCAACTTCGCAGTCGGGTTCGACCGCCGCTAACGATTAAGAATGTGGCAAACAGAAGCGTGATCGGGCCGCTGATAATGTGGGCATAGAAGGCGACGCGGTAGCTGCCATGAAATACCGTGCGTTTACCGCTCAGAAACGCCGATTCGAAGTCGGCCGGAAAGTAGCCGCGGTATTCCCAGAGGATCGAGACGAAGACTTTGGTCAACAGCAGCGCGATGGCGATCCACATGGCTCGATAAAGGCGTGGTGAACACAGCATATTTTGTCCGCCATCGGTGTCAGCCGCCAAAAGGGAGACGAAGTAGGCCGTAACAAGCGCAGCGCTGTTACGGCATTACAATTATAACAGCGGTCGTGCCGTAACTGCGCTGCGCTTGT
>DIUH01000341.1:2751-3349 GCA_002428205.1 Planctomycetaceae bacterium UBA6163 | reverse complement strand
CTGACGTCGCCAAAAAGTGCGATCAACGTGTCTGAAAACTCAAACCCGTCGACTTCCCAAACGGCGGTAAATGAATGGGGCGCGGGCTGGACGGGCAGCGGCCTAGGTTCGGGCGCTGCAGCAGGTTTTGGCACGGCAACGGGAATCGCCACTTCGATCGGCGACGGCGATGCGGCAGTGGCTGGTTCGTTGGGCTGGGCAGTCGACGCTGGGCTGGTCGCCGGTTCCAGCGGTTGCAAATCAGGGACGACGGGGCAGGGGAGGTAGTTTTCTTGGACGATGACCGAATCGGAGTAATATGGCCCCGCGACCGCATGATGCAGTTGAGTGTCAACGAATGTCGACGAAGTCTCGATCCAGGGTAGGGCGGCGAATTGCAGGCTGTCGGCACTGGGGGCGATTTCGGCGTCGGCCTTTGTGTCCGAGGTTGTGGTGGAGGGCGGTAGCGAGGCCTTTCCGGAAGCGGTCAGCGGAATCTCGGTGGGTGAAGCCAGCGGATGGCTGCCGTCTAGGCGAATCGCTGATGTTGATGCGACTTGTTCGGTCAGGAGGTCAGTGGCGACTGGCGGGCTTTGCGGCGATGTAGCTTGTGGGCTTG
>DIUH01000341.1:1978-2741 GCA_002428205.1 Planctomycetaceae bacterium UBA6163 | reverse complement strand
TTGCTGTGGTTGAGGCCGGTGTGGGTCGTCGCGTCGCAAGTACTGATCGGCGACCGCGTCGACCCAAACGATTGCTGATTCTTCGGATTGGGGATTGATGGAAACGTCGGGTGGCGAAGCGATGGTATCAGGGCGCTGCGGGACCGGCTCGCTGGCCGAATTGGCCGAACTGGTTTGATTGCGACGTGAATAGGCTTTCACGAAGGCTTGGTCGATTACGCTCATCACAGAACTCCGTTTCTAATTTCTTCCCGGCTGGTCGGTTCACAGGCATCGCCTCGCCCCGACCTTCTGAACGCCGATACGCTGGTATTAGCGATTAGCGGTAGAAGGGTGCAACACCAACGTTTGAGGCGCTGGGCTCATTTTTTTCAAGATAAATCGCTTGTGAGTCGGCCGGTTTGGTTGGGTCCGCCGCTTCACCAATCGCTTGAGTGGCTGAAACAGCGCGGATCGCGGCGGTGCCAGCGGCGTCCGGTAAGTATCGTGACCAATCGAGGATGGCGTTGGGAGTTGACGAAAGGGCAGGGCGATTTCGCGGTTTAGCGTCTTCGACGCTCCCAATTTTATTGGGGTCAAAGCCCGGCTTTTCAGGTGTTGCCGATGGAACGAAATTCGTCGCCGCTGGCAAAGTCGTTTCGATCGCTGGTTCCGCTGTCGGTTGGTTCAGCGCGGTTTGATTCGACTCGGCGGCTTCGGACATCATGGGCGGTTTCTGTGCGGACGCGTTTGCGGGTTCGCCAATGTCGTAATCTCCGTAAAA
>DIUH01000341.1:0-1823 GCA_002428205.1 Planctomycetaceae bacterium UBA6163 | reverse complement strand
TGGTCGTTGGTGGTTTGCGCTGCCGCGATTGACGCTGAATCGGTGGCCGTTTGTGCGTTTTCGATTTCCGCCAGGTTGCTTTCGTTTGGAGCGGTTACGGACTTTTGCCCCATCGCCCAAGCGCCCCACAATAATGCAATCGCAGCCAGCAGGATTACCGACCGCTTGATCTCAAGGCCCCACCGGCGCATGAAAGATTCGGCGGTAGCGGCTTGCCATTCGATTGGCTGGGCAGGTGTAACGGCAGACTTTGTTTGTTTCGTCGCCTCTGTGTTTGCCTTAGAGGCCAGCGAAGGCTCGACGAAAGTTGCGTCGCGTGGAGCGGTGGCGATTGTCGGGCCGGCATTCGGTTGGCCGGTCGCAGCGCCATCTCGATCGTAGCCGAAACCGCCAGCAAGCGTTGCCTTCGCAGCAGCGGTGCGTTGCAGGTGCGGCAAACGGAACAGCACCGGAGCTTTGACGATAGACGTGTTTTCACGCGGTGTAGGCATTCGGATCTTCCTTGATTCGTGAGGCGAAGTTCAATCTGCGCAACTTCGCATTCGTCCGCACAATCGCTTCTTTCGGCATAGATCGACAGCCCGGGCGTTGAATCTTGAGGATTTTGCCGCCTGGGTAAGATGTGCCGCTGATTCCAACCAGGCTCGTCGCCTCGCTGTTGCAACGTAAATGCGAACGATCGAACGTTCAGTACGACAAATCCGCCGAGGCAATCAAGCCAGCCTTTAAAAAATTTCCGCCAGCGATCACGTTTCGTAGCAGGCCCGTTTAAATCGTGCTTAGCCCCAGGTCGCCTCCCGCCATCAGCTCATTCGGTGGGTGGCACTAAATTCGCCAATCGTCGCTGACCGCTCCGCCGGTCAGTCACCACGGAGTGCGGGGCGATAATCAAAACCGCCCAATCCCGAACCCCGCGACTGCTTCCGGTGACGCTCTCTCTTAAAAAGCTGTGTCCCCCGCTACCGTGTCCCCCGCTACTTCGGTTTGGTGTGCTAGGGCTCTGATAGCCACGAAGTTGGCGAAAGGTTGTAGCCCCGGGTGAGCGCTGGGTCGCCTTGCGAGCCGAGCGTAACCCGGGGATAACCGGAGCAGGGGCGATCGGCGACGAGCAAACGATTTACCACTTCGCGAATCGAAACCGAGTCGCGACCGGCAAGTCCGCTGGCCCAACGGATCGCCGCGCGCTGGCGCTAGCATTCCCATCGGTTGCGACTCGTTGTGATTTATTAGGTTGGCAAATCGATTNNCTTTCGCCAACTTCGTGGCTATCCGAACGGCAAACCTTCCGCAAGCGAGCTGAGTGATCGCCCGCCTCCGGCGGGCGGGCGATGCGACTGGTGTGCGATTGCGTTCTGGTGATGATCATTGCTCGACCGAGGCAAGCTCGGGTCGTGGCCGATGAGATTTCAGAGAAAACGGGTTTCGAACAATTTGACGATTGGGAGGCATCAAGTTGCTCACCGGATGGCGGAAAATAGCAGCCTTGCGCGGAAAAGATTTGACCGTGAGGGTGGCGAGGCGTCTACAATGCGACTTCAGGCCAATCCGGTAGCTTGGGAGTGATGATTGATGAGCGAGTTTCAATGGCAATCTGAATCAGAGCCGTCCACAGCCAAAGCGTTAGGTGGAGAAGGTTCGCCACCGGCACCGCTTGCGGCAGGAGTTCAAGGCGATTTGCAAATGTCATTGCTCGCCGCGCGTTCACTGGCCCAATCGTCGGTTCAATCTCCTTGCGACGATGTCGAGGGCCAACCGCCGGTCGATGCTCTTTCGTCTGAAAAATCTTTGCCATCAAAGTCACCGACCGCATCCGCCGAAACAAA
>DIUH01000113.1:5786-12393 GCA_002428205.1 Planctomycetaceae bacterium UBA6163 | reverse complement strand
GTTGGCAGTGGCCGTTCATTCATGCGGTCTGCCACAGCTTTGGGGCAAATGGTTTATTTCGGTATGCAATCTCTGTACGATTTCACGGTAAGGGGCACTGCCGGTGCAACGATTTGCATCCTGTGTATGTTTGCCTGCCTGATAGCGCCAGTACTTGCGTGCTCCGGCGATCGATTGCCCAACCAGTCGTTATCAACGACTTTTTCTGTCTCGCAATCAGCCGACAACGTTTGCGAAATCGCAATCGACCAACCTGCGACGCAGATCGCCCGATGGAATGTCAAGACGGAGTTTCTTTCGCGATCGCTGGTGGCGGTGTTGCACCAGCATGGGTTGAGCGTGATCAATCACCCGGCGGGAAACCTGCACCGCGAGTTTTCCCGGCCATCTCTTTTTGACATGGGCATTGCGCTGCGACTTTGATGCCGCACGTTCGCATGGTTCCATTCTTTCAACGCGTCACGCCCAATCGTCGTCCTCGGTGATCGGCTAAGTCCATCACACTTGGTTTTAATCGTTTTAAGGATCGTGCGGGAAATAAGTGTCCGGTACCTTTTGCGAGGAACTCGCCCTTCGGGTGCTTCGCACAAAAGGTACCGGACACTTATTTCCCGCTCATTGCTAAGCGACGTTGGTGTGGTGACGAATCTTCACAATGATTCAACTCCTCCGATCGAACTATGGCATTTACCAGTAAACCCATCGCATCCGTACCCATTACGAATCAAGTTTTATCCCAACCCCAGTCACCCGCCACGGAGAATGTCTACAAGCTTGATCCAAAGCTTCAGCATGCGCGTCAATTGATGGCCAAAGGTGAATATCAAAAAGCATTAGCCTCACTTCCGGCATCCAACCGTGACCTGGAAGTGCGCAACGTATGTGCCGTTTGCCTGATGCGAATGAACCGATTTGAGGAAGCGGTCGATTTGCTTCGGCCAGTGACGATCAATTCGAGCATTAACAGGATGCGGGAAGATGTTCCCGTGCATATTCGGATTAATTTTGCCACCGCGCTCTACTTTGGCGGCCGACCTGCAGGCGGATTGGAAGCATTGCAAGAAGCAAATCGCGAGGATTGTCCGGCGGTTAAAATGGTCCGCGAACACGCCCGCGACTGGGTCGCAGGGATGTCGTTGATCCGACGAATCGACTGGCGAATCAATGGCGTTGCCCCCAAGCAACTTCCATCGCCACCGATTCAGCCGGTGGGAGTTTGCGGTTGGGACTTGGAGTAAATGGCGCCAGCGCTAACCGAAGATTCATCATCGGGTTGGGGCAACCGGCCAATTCGGCCGTTGCCCCAACCGTTGCATTACTGATTATTTAAGAAGAGCCGACTACGGCTGTTGGCCTTGCTGAGATTCCTCAGCTTCGATCATTGCGTCATATTCTTCGGAAGACATATTCGCCTCGGCTTCGGACACGCCACTGACGGGGCCACCGCAGCCGGCCATTAAACATGCGATAAATAGCAATGAACAAAATCGTACAAAAGTCATGAAATCNNCGCCGTCGGCTCACGGTTTTCTGATAGGTTGCTGGTCTTCGCCCTACGGATCGCCCCGAATCATGTTTTGAATCGATTGGGCGATACTGACATGAAGGGTATTGGATGAATGTAACGACCGACAACGAACCTACCATTCGCCGATCGGCTCGCCATCCTTAATTAGCGACAGTCGCCGCATAATTAGATGGTCAATGTTGTAAGTCACCATCCGTACGGAACCGTCACCCAGTACAAAGTTAGCACCGCCGGGATGCGCGGCACCCCAGTACGGATGCCAGTTACCCCAGTTTCGGCCACCGACGTCTGGCACAGAGACCGTGTTTGTTGGTGCCTTTGTATCAGGCAGCGGCACCAAGCCGTATTCCAGCCCAGATGTGTTAACCGACGCGCCCCAGCGAATGCAGTCTTCGTCCCAACCGCTGTTGTTCCATCGCTCGTTATCGCCGCCGTCTGACCCGTGCCGGTTGGTATGCAGCGCCTTTTCTCCCACCATCAACGTGTTCGAGAGGCCATCCTTGATATCCGCTAAACGTCGTTTCACCAAATCGGTCTGGGCAAAGAAACCTTTCAAGCCACCACTGCTTTCATCACGGGTACCAGCGGTGCCACGCTCTCCCCCATTACCGCAGTAATCCGCGCGAAAGAAGCCGCTTCCATACGCAGTGGGCGCGCGTCGCGAAGGACAGTGATAACCAGCGACACCGGTTCGTGCCACGGCGTCCTGCGCGGCTCCATGTGAGGGCCCCTGGCCTACTTCCCACAGCGCAGTTTGTTCCATGTAGGGCAGGATATGGTACTTCCAGCTCCAGCCATGAACATTCGATGCGTTGCAGCAAGAGGAAAGAGCGCTGCCAGTATGGGCGTCTCTTGCTCCGCCAGGAAACATGTTGCGGGTGTCGTGAAAATTGTGCAGCGCCAAGCCAATCTGCTTTAAGTGGTTGGTGCATTGCATACGGCGTGCGGACTCGCGAGCTGCTTGTACGGCGGGAAGCAACAACCCAACCATCACTCCAATGATGGCTATCACTACCAATAACTCAACGAGGGTAAATCCTTGCGATTTTCGAACAACTCTCTCTAATCGCCTTTCTGGCCGCACGCTCAAAATCATCATATTCAAAACAATTTCTCCAAAAACAAAACAAATCGGGAAAGACTCACCACCACGGTCGCAGATAATTCACTGCAGCACAGGCAGGGGTGGTTGATACGAATCCCTACCATGCGGGGATTTTGGCTCCACGACATCTTCGTCGAGGTACCTAAATCACGAATAAAGACTCGTCATACAGTCTTTTCTCGTAGGGAGAGGCCGTTTGTATCGTGTGATTGTTAAGCAAGTGTGAACCACTCGTGAATCTTCGTGCCTTTATGAAATAGGCTCTACCTAGCGGTTTGAACCAGCCCGATTGTCTTGATTACGTAACTTGTTCGACCTGCGGTGTGTGACTGGAGATATGCAGCTTCGCATCCACGATGGTTTTGCCGATCATTAATACAATGACCAGCAGAAGTGGCGACCCGAGCAAGAGTGTTGCGATCCCACCCGCCATGATCCCGAGGTGCAACACGACGATTCGTGGATAGGGACGAAACATTTCGATAATCGCATACGTCTGTTTGTACTCGCCGTGTCCGATGTAATTTCGAAAGTATAAGATTCCGTGGCTAAGCACTAACCCAGCAATTGCCAACAGGCCACCGGTTGATAAACTCGCCAGCGAGTTGCTGATCAACGAATAGAAAAATTGGATAATGACCAGCGGGCCTGGCCAACTTCCGCCCTCGGGAGTATCGAACGGCAGCGGGGCGGATGTATTGCCGGTGATCGCACCGCTGGCAAAGACGCTGACAAAGACGCCGTGTACGAAGCAAAAGAAAAAGTAGTGAAAACAAAAGAAGGGAATAAGGAAAAGTTTGGCGCGCTCAATTGTCGCTTTGCCTTTCGTGTGACTCGCTTTCGAGGCGGATTCACTGGTTACGGTGGCGCCTGATATCTTCGAAAGTTGCTTGCTAAGTTCGTTTGGGTCGAGCGAAAGTTCGCCTTGAGCGGTGATTAACCGGGGAATTACCCACAAGCCGACGATGATGTTTTCGAGCCAATAGAAGGTTACCACGTCGCCGACATCCCATCCGAATAGTAGTGCAAGCAAAATCGGCAGGATGTTCGCAGCCAGAAGGCCAGCAATCGCTAACCGATCGGATGGCGTCTGTGTGGTGTTTGATGGACCGCCAAAAAGAGCACCT
The DNA here is from genome assembly GCA_002428205.1 of Planctomycetaceae bacterium UBA6163. Lineage (GTDB taxonomy): Bacteria > Planctomycetota > Planctomycetia > Pirellulales > Pirellulaceae > UBA6163. Next base: position 8,633 of record DIUH01000113.1, on the reverse strand, counting down.
AGTAGATTAGTAGAATCTTGCGGCGGGGACATGGCGAATCACAACGGGCATGCTGGTGTCGGGATGAAATAATAAGAAGAACCTTCGGATTGGACGCATGGGCCAAACGAGTCTTCTGTCAGGGCGCGGAAGTTCGCAAGAATGTTGCAAACACTTTGGTTGACAACTTATCGGTAAGCCAATAGGGGGCCCGCGGCTATCGCCGTCGGCTGTTTTTTTCGGACAGGTTCTACGTCACCGATCCAAAGTCTTCGAGGTATTGATGAACGATTTCTTGTACGGACGGGGGTTGCGGCAAACCGAGCTTGATCGCACGCGAGCCGTCGATTGCGGTAGCCCAACCGTTGACGATTCCTTGAATGCGATCGTCGTACGCATCGACGATTTTGCCGATCTTTAGGCCGCGTTCCACTGCAACTTGGGCCAGCACCTGTTCGGCTAACCCGGGTGTCACTTGGTGCGCCGGTAAGCCGACCGCGCGGTCGCCACCTAGCAGCGTTTCGGGTAATTCGTGCAGCGCGATGAATGAATCGATTACTGTTCGATAGCCCGTCATTGGGTGCCGTTGGTCGCGTCGGATCGGCAGCGGGCAATCGATCCCGGCGAGTGGTTCGCGAAACATGCCGCTGGCCCAGCTTGATGCCGCCGCGTTCGGCTTACCAGGACGTACGATCACGGTCGGCAATCGTGCGGATCGGCCATCAAAGAATCGTTTGCGCGAGTAATCATTGATCATCAATTCGCAAATCGTTTTGGTCATTCCATAAGTGGTTCGAGGCAATTGCTTGGAGGAATCGGAAAAGCTGTCTGCAATCACGTCGCCGCCGAAGCAAGCGATGCTGCTGGCGAATATCACTCGTGGCAATTCATCGGTCGTGCGTGCAGCGGCGCGTGCGGCGTCGAATACATTTCGCCCACCGTCAAGATTCACTCGCAGCGCGTCTTCGAATCGCAATTCACATTCACCGCTGACCATCGATGCCAAATGAAAAATCGCGACATCGGCATCAGTCCCGACGGCGTCAAAAACGGCTTCGCGATCGCTGATCTCGCAAACCTGTCGAGTCACCCGAGGATCGAGTGGCAGACTCGGAAACAGAGCATCGAGCAAGACGATCGATTCGATGCGTTGGCGATTACCCGAAGGCGCGGTCAATTCGCCATGCTTCAGCAGCGCTTCGCACAGCATCGAGCCAAGGAAACCGCCGCCGCCGGTGATAACAACTTTCATAATGCTTTTCCCTTTGTCGCGGATCGCTCCGCCGATCCGTAATTCAATACTGTCGCGGATCGCTCCGCCGATCTGTAATTCAATATGGATCGGCGGAGCGATCCACGACAATGATTTTTCTGCGGGTGGGTAGTTTGCGAAGCGTCGACTACATTGTTGGTCGCAACACCCGTCCGCAACAAGAACACAAGAGCAATTCATGGCACCGCGACTTCAAGGGCATCGTATCGGCTTTATCGGCCTGGGGAATATGGGGGCCCCGATGGCTCGGCACTTGTTTCACGCCGGAGCAGACGTAATCGTTTGGAATCGTAATCCACAGCGTGTCCAAGCCGCGGTCGACATGGGAATGCGAGCGGCCGACTCGCCCGCGGCGCTTGCCAAGGAGATCGGACCGGGAATCATCTGCCTCAATTTAACCGATACCGCAGTCGTCCAATCGATCGTTTTCGGCGACAACGGCTTGGCAAAATCGCTCGACCCCGGCGCCATGATCATCGACTTTGGAACCACCGGCGTGCCGGCGACCAAGCGGTTCGCGGAAAGCGTCTGCTGGGTCGATGCACCGGTCTCCGGCGGCCAAGTCGGCGCGGAGGCCGCGACGTTGTCGATTATGGTTGGTGGCGATGACGCGGCAGTCACTCGGGCGCGGCCGATTTTGGAAACGGTCGGCAAACGCGTCACTCATTTGGGTCCCGCCGGTTCGGGCCAGGTGACCAAGCTGGCAAATCAATTGATCGTCGCGCAAACGATCGACGCGGTCGCTCAGGCGTTGCGGTTGGTGGAACTAGCCGGAGTCGATGCGGCCAGTGCGCGACAAGCGATGTTAGGCGGGTTTGCCGACAGTCGCATTCTCGACCTGCATGGCGATCGGATTGTCCGCAGAGACTTTGTCGCTGGCGGTCGAGCGGCGCTGCAATTAAAAGACGTGCGACTGATTTGCGAATTGGCTCAATCGGTCGGTCTTGATTCGCCCACATTGGCGAATTCGCTTGCACGCTGGATCGAGCTTGTCGAACAACGCGGCCAAGGCGATCTCGATCACTCGGGGCTATTCACGCTGTACGAATGAATCAACTGTGCATGACCCAACCGCCATCGATGTTGATCGTTTGACCGGTGATATTGCGGGCGTGATCGGAGGCTAAGTAGATCGCCATCGATGCGAACTCGGTCGGGTCTTGCCAACGACCCAGTGGTGATACCTTTTTGATTTTTTCTTCTGCCCACGTCTCATAATCGACTCGTTGTGACTGTGGCAAACGATCTTGACCCCATTGCCAAACCGATCGATTCAAGTCGGTCTTGACCATTCCGGGGGCGATCGCGTTGGCACGCACACCGTGTGACGCCAGATCCTTGGCGACGCATTGCATGAAATTGATCAAGCCCGCTTTGGAGGCGCTATAAGGTGGGTCGGTTTGAGAACCGATTTGTCCTGCGACAGACGTAAAGAATAAGAATGACCCGCTGCCGCGGTTGGCCATCTGTGGTGCCAATGCATGAGCCACTCGCGCTGCACCGATCAGGTTGACGTTCAATACTCGCGCCCATGCATCTGGCGAAACGTTCCAGAACGGAAAGCCGAACGAACCCGAGCCGATGCCGACGCAGAA
>DIUH01000113.1:4226-5764 GCA_002428205.1 Planctomycetaceae bacterium UBA6163 | reverse complement strand
AGGACTCGGCAGTTTTCTTCGTGAAAGCGATCGGCAATCGCGCGGCCAATTCCTCTGGCGGCGCCGAATACGGCAACGGTTTGACCGGCAAGGTTCATTTGCATTGATGTGATTCGCTTATGATAAATCGACAGGATTAAACGATCGTAACATCTTTCGGCCTTTATAAAGATTCCACAAGTCGGCCGCTGCTAGCTCGCGAACCATACCGGTGATCCGTTGATGGATCGTTTCTAGCCCGTCGGTAATCACCAGGCAGGGTTTGTCGTCGCGGCGGGCGCGAAACACGGCGGCGTGTTCGTCGAGGAATACGCCAAACAGTTCGGCAATCGGCGATTCATATCCACATCGATCGATATGTTCAGCCAAGTCGTTCACCAAGCGTCGCTGGGTCGGATTGATATGCTGGGTCGCGATCGCAAAGATGTCGTCGTGTTCGGCGTGCCAGCCTGCATAAATCGCATAGATGTCATCGGCCGGCAAGTCGGCGACGTTATTGGCAAGGGCGAAAGTGACCGGGCCGGTGATGCCGATGTTGCTGTACGTTTTCGATCCCATGTCATAATGGAACCGAACGAGCAGGCAGTCCAGCGGTTGTTCATAACCGGGCCAAAATTGATGTCGCTGGTCGATCGTTTCGACTAACGTCGGTGGCACACCCATTTGAGAGGGTTGTGACAACCAAAGCGCCATCTCCGCTTCGGCAGTCGATTCCACCGTGCGGAATCGATCGTCAATTCTGTCGCCCATGCCGAGTTCGTCGGCGTACGCGATCACTCGCAGTCGTGCCGACGGTTCGTTTACCAAGGCGATCAAATGTTCGGTACCGAGTTCATCGCCCAGTCGTGCTAGTGCTCCGGCCGCTTCGGTTTGAACGCGGCGGTGCTTTAACTGCATTGCTTCGGTCAATCGTGGAATCGCGGGCGTCCAACCGACCAACGCGATCGCATCACACAGCGACACGGCCAACGAAACGGCTTCGGCCAATCGCATCTGCACAGTGGCGATGTCGTCACCGAACGAACGCGGGTCGGATTCAAACTTTTCCAGATGCCCGGTCACGGCGGCTAGCAACGTGGTCAACCAGGCGGCACGATCGGCGGCGGGGTGCGTATCGACTCGGCCGGATCGCACCAAGTAATTCGTGATGTCCAGGATCGGCGATGCCAGCGTTCGATGTTCGATCGCACCGAGCAGGTCGGGGAAAACCGCATCAATTGACCAATCGTTGTGCTGCATCAGCGGGCTGAGGATCTGGCCCGCAGCGGCGGAGTCTTTGGGCGGCAGTGCGATCAGCCGGCTGACCGCGATTCGCAGGGCCGCATCGGACTTGATCAAGATCATCAAATGGACGACCAAGTGCCGATTGGGGCATTCAAGCGGCAACGCTTCGTCCAAGGCCGCCAATCGGCTGGGGTCGAGGGCAGTGATAGCGGCGGGGTCGCCCTTGAGCAGCAGGATGTGCAGCCCACGCAGCAGCGCAGCGAGAATCGCCGGATCAGAATGGGGAACCGAGTCGATCTGGTCGAGCAAATCGG
>DIUH01000113.1:0-4169 GCA_002428205.1 Planctomycetaceae bacterium UBA6163 | reverse complement strand
CCAACATGGCGCAGGCATCCGGATGGTACCGATGGAACAACAACTGGGCAAACGCTAGGTTGTCGGGCTTAAGCTTGCGACATTCATCCAGAACCAGAGACGATGCGTTTTTTATCGCTGTTGAATCAATATTTCGGCTACCCGGCGTATCGTGGTTGCCAGGCGGAAGTCATCGATCGCGTGACGCGGGGCCAGCATGCACTGTTGATTGCGCCGACGGGCAGCGGTAAATCGCTTTGTTACCAGATTCCGGCGCTAGCGATCCAGCGGCCAAGCGAGATGGTGTTGGTTTTGTCGCCGCTGGTGGCGCTGATGCAGGATCAAGTCGATTCGTTGCTGAAGCGTGGCATCGAGGCCTGTTTCGTCAATTCGTCATTGTCCCGCCAGGAGCGGCTATCACGGTACGACGAAATCGGAAACGGGCGCTACCGAATCGTCTATGTCACGCCCGAACGGTTTCGCAAGCCAGAGTTTTTGGAAGTGATCAGCCGGCGATGCGTATCGTTGTTGGCCGTCGACGAGGCGCATTGTGTCAGCGAGTGGGGCCACGACTTTCGCCCTGACTACACACGATTGGCCGACATTCGCCGCCAGCTTGGCAATCCGCCGACGATGGGATTAACCGCGACGGCGACTCGCGATTGCCAGGTGGACATCATCGGGCAGTTAGGCCTTACCGAAAACGAAGTCAAAATCTTTCATGAAGGGATCGACCGGCCCAACTTAGTGATTGATGTTCAAGAGGTTTGGGGCGATTCGGACAAAATCGAGTGGATCGAAAAAACGCTGGCCGAAGAAACTTATGCAGGTGGCAGCGCGATCGTCTATTTCTCGTTGATCAAAACGCTGGAAGCTTTCAGCGAACGGTTGCGAGGTGAATCGATCGACCATGTCTGTTATCACGGCGATTTGCCGCGCCAGCAACGTCGCAAGATTCAAAACGCATTTATGAATGGGCGTCAACGATTGGTGCTTGCCACAAACGCGTTTGGAATGGGAATCGATAAAGAAAACATCCGCGTGATTTTGCATGCCGAGACGCCCGGTTCGGTTGAATCTTATTATCAAGAAATCGGTCGTGCCGGTCGCGATGGCAAGCCGTCGATTTGTCGTTGGCTTTATGACCAGGCTGACTTAATGACTCAGATGCAATTCATCGAGTGGCGGAATCCTGACGCTGACTACTACGGACGTTTGTATCACCACTTAAGCGAACGTGGCGAGCAATGTCGAGCTTTTGGACTGGAATGGTTGAACGACCAATTGCAAAAGGTCAGTCGGCATGATCATCGACTGGCGACCGCGATCGCGATGTTAGATCGTTATGGTGTGATCGCCGGCCCGAGGCCGCCGGAATGTTTTGAGTTGTTGCGAGAGATTGATGATCGATTTTTGGACGAACGAATCTTAGCGGCAAAAAAGTTACGAGACCAGCAACGGTTGTATGCGCTGGTGGGGCTGGCGAGGGAAGAGGGGAGTCGTCAAGCGTATTTGAATCGATACTTTATGGGTGAAAGGTAGCAGGCACTCTCCGAGTGCCGTCAGCGAAGGTAGCAGGCACTCTCCGAGTGCCGTCAGCGAAGGGGATGTGGGGGTTACGGCACACGGAGTGTGCCTACTACCTTTTTTTGTTACGGCACACGGAGTGTGCCTACTACCTTNNACGGAGTGTGCCTACTACCTTGGGTCACTTATCGGGCAGCGGGATTTCTAGAATGGTTTGGGGGCCGTCGGGCCAATTGGTTGTGAGCGTAAGTTGTAAGTGCGAGGTGGCGACGACGGCGGAATGAAGGATGTTAAGCTGCTGGAGTTGTTGTAAGATCGAGCGGAGTTGCGTTATGGCTTGTTCGACACTCTCCTTTAATGGCCGAATCGATCGCCTTTCGCTGGTCGTGGCGTTGCGATACTGATTTTCGAGTTGCGAAAGTTCGGCGGTGCGACGTTCGAGCAGTTGCGTTACTTGATCGAGGGCCGTGATGAGTTGGGATGCCGAATAGGCTTGCCACGGAAATGTGCTGTCGAGCTGTGCGAAGTATCGCAATCGCATTTGCAGTTTTGTCGTTGCCTTGCATTCGATTTGACAGCGGATCGCGGGCGATGGTTTACCCTCAGGAGTCCACTGCAAGGTTGCGATTTGTTTGCGGATGTTTGTCGGATCGGGAGGCTCGACCCAAGACATGTCAACTTTTTCCGGCTCGGTCGCTTCCAAGTGCAAGCTTGGTGCTTGGTAGATTGCGGGGCCTTCCAGTGGCCAACTGAAACGGACGTCTGGCTCGGTGGCATCGAACCGTAATGGTGAGGTGCGGAGATGGGGCCGCAAGAAGACGGTTGATGGTTGGCCGGTCGAGTCGGTCAAACGCAAACGTCCGGCGGCGATTTGCCGTGACAGCGAAGTGGCGGTGGCTTGTTCGGCCCAGCGGAAGAAAAGCTGGTCGTCGACTTGGTCGAGTATCGCTAGCTCGGCACCGGATGTCGCATCGGTCCAGAGCCAGCGTTTGGGGCGTTCATCTGAATCGTTTCCCGGTGGCGGTTCGGATGATGCGAATTGAAGGTTCGTCGCTTGAGGGAAATCCCACTGTACATCGCTAATGAGATTCACGCCGATCAAAGTGGAGTTGTTCGTCGGGGGGGCCTGTTTGGCTTCGCCTAGTGGTGAAGCGGTACGCAGCAGCGGCAGTGTTACCGCTTGGCGTGGAGTCGCTGATTCGACGGGTTGGTCCGCGATGATCGCGGAGCCTTCTGGCCCGGTCGCGTCGGCCGCTTGTTCGTCCCAGTCGGTGTCCGAGCTGTTACGGTGATCCGGCGGTAGCGTCGATGCAGACTCGGTTGACGGATCGGATGGGGCTTGGCCGGACGCGATCTCGTCGGCCGTTGGTTGCGGAGACACGATCGACAATCGGCTCAACAGTGGGTTATCGAATCCGAAATCGGGTCGTATCGGTTGCGGTGGGGATGGTTGGGCAAAGGGGGGCGAGGGTGCGGCCAGCGCCANNCCGGTTTTGCGTGTTGGGGTGTCTGCTGGGCTGCGTGAAAGCGATGAATCCTCTGGCCTGGTTTCCGGAGCGGATTGTTTTGAGGCGATCAAGGCAAGCAGCAGGACCAAAGCGGCGGTGGCGATCGAGGCGGCGATTACCGGAGCGTTTGCACGACGCTGTTTGCGAGTTTTTGGTTCTTTGGTGGCCGTTTTATCAGTGGCGAACGATGCGGTTTCCGTTGAAGATTCGATCTCCGGTTGGAACGCTGGCGAGAGAGGGCTCCCACGATGGGCGGTTGCCGTGATCCTTGGTGACAGCGAAATGCGATTTTGGGCGTCGACAAGCCAATCATCCAGCGTTAGCGGCGGAAGCGGTCGGGATTCTCGAGCGTGCCAAGATTTGGCCACCGATTGAATCTGGCGTTTCCAGTCCTCTTCGATTTCCGGTGGTGGTGGTCCGAGTCGTTGGACCAGTGTGTGCATCGATTCGAGATCACAGTTAGGCTCTAAACGATTGGATAGGACTGATTCACGCGGTTCGATTGGGGAGTCTGGCGAAGTGAGTGGGTGAATGGGCGAATCGAAGCCCAGCAGTGCTCGAGCGGCCGAATCGGGATCGATCTTTTTTTCGGTAATTCCTCGGAGCAAATCCTCGACTCCGGCCCAATCGACGCGCATCTGCGGGCTCCTTGAGAGGGGTTTGGATGTGAAATTCATAGCGAAAATCACAATTCGCCTGATTATAGGGGCATTTGAGGCCTTGGTGTGGCAATCGTTGCGACAGGCAAAGTTTTCCTTGCTCGGATAGCAGGATTGACGAAACCCCGGGGGCCATGTGTGCCGATAACTCCGACGGAAGCGATTATTTCGCTCGTATGGCGCGGCGTCCGGTGGGGCGATTTTGTGCTGCGGGGGCGAAACGGATCGCGAAGCGATTCCACTGAAAAAACATGCCGACGCGAAACGAGTTTCTGGACGACGCCATGACCAAAAAATTGCAGTTGATGCGGGTAAGAATGGGATACCTGGTCGCCTTGGTGTCGATCTACGCGGTCTACACCGAACCGACGGTCGTTAATGCGGCCAACCCAATCAGGCAGGCTGATTTCGAGCCTGACTATGAAGCGAGCGGCTTTGTGTCGCCGGCGGGAATGCCGTCGCCAGAAGCCTATTTCCAGTCGGTTGAGCAGGCTGG
>DIUH01000045.1 GCA_002428205.1 Planctomycetaceae bacterium UBA6163 | reverse complement strand
CCGCCCATCAGCACTGCGGCGTCGATCGGATGACAACGCAGCACTTCCTCGACTTCCATCGCCAGCAGGTTTCGATACAGCATCGTCGTCGGCTTCATCAGCATTTCGCCCAGCGACATCACCGGCACTTCGACGGGAAAGCCACCGGCTTGCAGAATGCCTCGCCGTACATCAAGAGCCCGCTCGCGAAAATGCGAATGGCAGGTATTGAACTCGCTCCAAGTATTCAGAATCGCGATCACCGGCCGGTCGCGATAATCGATGTCGTCAAACCCCATCCCTTTGAGTCGTGATCGGTGGCCGAAAGAACGCAAGTCATCAGGGGCAAACCAGCGAGCGGAGCGGAGTCGGGCGGGATCTCGGGGAACAGACGAGTTGTTCGAAGATTCGGCGGGCATTAAGAGAGGTCTCGGATCAAGTTGTTAAAGAGACGACGATTGGATGCGCGAACGTCGCGGCAAAGCGATACGATGCGTTGGCCATCAGGCTGGCCCATCAAAAACGCAAGGCGATCGAGCGATGCGGCGTCGCCAGGGATTTCATGACGTTTGGGCGTGTCCAACAATCGCAGTTTGGATTCCACTTCACGAAGCGTACGATAGTTTTGTTGCAGCGCAAGGGCAACATCTGCACCGATCAATCCTGCATCGGTAATCCGCTGCAGCGCATCAAGCGTGCCTGGTACTAAGATTTGTGGATGCTGGCGAGCGTGGCAAAGTTGTAATGTTTGTGTGATCAGCTCGACATCGACCGTTCCGCCGGCTGCACGTTTGAGATTATCGTCGGCGGCCGAAGCTTCCATCGCGCTGCGCAAATCATTGATTTGTCTGGCCATCATCGGGAACCATTCACCGGCCGCGATCAATTCACGCACCATTTGATCGACCCGTTTACGAGTCGCTTGGCTGCCGGAAATCGCGCGTGCTTTGCAGAGCGCCAAACGCTGGTGCAGGGTAGCTTGGCCACGGCGGAAGTGTGCGGCGAGTGCGTCAACGGACAACGCGTCGCGACGATCCGACGGTGAACCGATTTGCAGCGGTGTCCCCAATTCATATAACCGCCCACCGGTCGACGAATCGTTGATAACAGCGGTCAATCGAGTCGCCGTTTCACCGAAGAATTGAGCGGTTGTCGTGGTCGTGCGATGGCCACCGACTCGCCTTCGTGTTTGACAATCGTCGGTATAAAGAAACAACGTTTGCAGGTCGCTGTGATAGTTCGGTTCTTTGGCCCCCAATTTCCCCAGCGCCAGAATGACCCACTCGACCGGTTGCCCCTCAGGCGTTACCGGATCGCCATACTGATCGGCCAAGCCACGCAAGATCGCTTCGGAGGCGCGTCTGAGGATCGCTTCGGCCGTTGCGGCCAGCGCCGCATGAGTCGACTCGAGCGATTCCTTGCCCAAGCAATCGCGAACACCGATCTGCAGGTGCGCGCCGTTTTTAAAACTTTGCAGCACCGACCGCACATCGGCCGCGGTACGACAGAGTTCGACCGAAGACCCTTCCAACCATGAATCCGACGGCAACCGATCGAGTACCAGCGAATCGATCAATTCGTCGATCATGCCTGGATTGTCAATCAAGATACCGGTCAAGTAGGGACTGCACGCGCACAGCCGAACCACCAAGCTCATCGCTGCTGGTGAGGCGTCGAACAGTTCCCACAACACGGCTTTGCCACCGAGCGAATCGCTGACCTCGGCCAACGTTCGCAAAGTGTGATGCGGATCAGGCGTTTTGGAGGCTTCGTCTAACAACTGCGGCGCGATCGCGGCCAAGAAGTGTCGGCAAGTGCGGCTGGACAAAAACGGAACCGGCTCATTCGCCAAACGCTGCAAATCGCTCATCGCCTCAACCGAATCCGCCAACCCGTGCTGGGCAAAGACTGCTGTCACAAAGGCATCATCGGGATTCGGGTCGAGCACCAATTCGGCCTCGGGTGCCAATTCTTGGTGATTGATATCGGCATCGGCTAACAGGCGGCTGATCGTTTGGCGGTTCAACTGGCAAGCGACATCGATCGCGCGAACCAATTCGTCGGGGGTGCCACGTCCGTCGGCATCGCGGTACCCGAGATTCCAAGCCGCCGCAGCCAAACACGCCTGTCCCGACGCTTGGCTGCCTTCGATCGCATCGGTGGAAACTTCGCCAACCGATCGGTCGACCTGCAAACAGTTTTCGCAGCGTCGCAGCAACTGATGATGATCGTTCAACAACGCAGCTTCTTGGACCGTCAAACAGTTTGCCGCCAGCAAATGCTGGATCGCTTCGCCGGTATCGACGACTCGTAATTGTGGCAAATCCGGCCCGTTGATCACCTGCAGCAACCCGATCACCGATTCGATATCGTCCAGTCCGCCGTCACGCGACCGAATCAGATCTGCTGTGGCTTGCGGACTCGTTTTCGATTTGTCGCCCGCATGTGCGTCATCGCCGCTATCCATCTGGGGCGGCTTGTCTTCGGCCAGCCGGCGCGAAATTTTTCGCATCAGCGTCTGCAAACCTTCTAGGTCGGCGTGTTGTAAGTATCGGCGATAAACCCAAGGCTGAATCAATTCCAAGAAGCGACCGCCCAGTGTCGCGTCACCCGCAACGACACGACTTTTGACCAGAGCCAATCGTTCCCAAGTTCGTCCGGCCAACTGATAATGGCGATGTGCTTCGGTGACCGTTGTGACGATTGGGCCGTCAACTCCCAGTGGGCGTTTCTCGATCGAAACGGTGAACAGTTCTTCCGCTTGAGTATCGGACGGGTTCTCCGCCACACCATCGTCGACCGAACCGCGAACCAGTTCGATAATTCGCAGGCAAAGCCGACGAAAAAACTCGTCACCGGGAAGGTTCTCGTTGCCGTCGGTGGGGCCACATAAATCGCACAAGAACATCCACTGCAGCGGCGAGAAATAGCTCAGTTGGCGAGACCCCAGGGCCCCCATTCCGATCACGCTCAGCCGTCCCGGATCACCGGCAGGGGTTCGCGGCCAACCGAATTGCCGCGCCATCATCGTGCTGGCGAAATGGATTGCCGATTCGATGATCGCTTCGGCCAAGACGGTCAACTGGGCCGAAACTCGCTGAGTCGACGCACCGGCGACGAACTCGGCATACGCGATCCGCAGCCGCTCGCGTCCGGCGACTGAGCGCAACAGCGTCGCGGCGGATTGATAATCGCCGCCACAGGCGATTAAGGCGTCGAGTTCGGAAACGATTTCATCGATCAAGACCTCGCGCCGAACGTCGCCGCCGCCGCTGGCTCGCACCAAATCGAACGACTCAGGGTCGGCGATCAACTGGTTCGCCAGCCGATTGCCTGCGCCGAGCAGCCGCAGCAGTGTTTCCAAAGACGATTCGTCGCGGTCAAAGAAAGCCAA
>DIUH01000234.1:929-3249 GCA_002428205.1 Planctomycetaceae bacterium UBA6163 | reverse complement strand
CAGCGTTTCCAAAGTTTCGGTTGTCGGTTTGGGAATGGCGCATCAGACCGGCGTCGCATCGCAGATGTTCCGCGCGCTGGCCGATGCCGGTGTGAACATTCAAATGATCACCACCAGCGAAATTAAAATCTCGGCTTTGGTACCACGCGACCAAGCCGACATGGCGTTGCGAGCGGTTCACCAAGCGTTCGGTTTGGACCGTACCCCGGCCGATGCCAAGACTTGGGCCGAGATCCGCGCCGAACGTGCCCAAACCGCTGATGTCCAGACACTCGTTTCGCGATTGCGTGACGATGCACTCGAAGAATTGACGCTGACCGGTATTTCGGTTTCTGGCACCCAAGCGCGAGTCACCTTGCATGGCGTTCCCGATAAGCCTGGGATCGCGGCCAAAGTCTTTGAAACGATCGGCAAGGCGGGCATTTTTGTCGACATGATTGTGCAAGGCTATGACGGCGAAGACGGATCGACCAGCATCAGCTTCACAACCGAAGAACAGGCGTTGGCCCAAAGCCTCCAAGTGGCCGAGAAGATCTGTGCCGAACACTCAATGCGGGCCGCTCAGGGTGCCGGTGGGATCGTCAAAGTCACGGTCAGCGGGATTGGGCTGCGCAGTCACACGCAAGTCGCTGAGGTGTTATTCAAGACACTGGCCGAAGCCGGCATCAACGTCCAGATGATCAACACCAGCGAATTGCAGGTCAACACGGTGATCGCCGCCGATCGTGCTGACGAAGCACACAAGCGGATCGTAGCCGCATTTTCCGAAGCGCTCGACGACAAGTCCTCTTAATTGCCTTTGCCATGACAACTCAATCGCCAACGGTCCTACTGACCGGCGCATCTGGATACGTTGGCGGTCGCTTATTAGGCAGACTTAGGGCACGCGGCCTAAAGGTTCGCTGTTTGGCTCGACGCCCTGAAAACCTTCGCCAGCGAGTGTCGGGCGATGTAGAGATTGTTGCGGGCGACGTATCAGATGCCTCAACGCTCGATTCGGCATTTGTCGGCATCGACACCGCTTATTACTTGGTGCATTCGATGAATGATACCGGGTCGTTTGAAGAACAAGATCGCGTCGCCGCAACCAATTTTGCCGACGCGGCGCGACAAGCAAACGTCAAGCGAATCATTTATCTCGGAGGCCTCGGGGACGACGATGAAAAACTTTCACCTCATCTAAGAAGTCGCCATGAAGTCGGACAAATCTTAAAGCAATCCGGTTGTCAAGTTGTGGAGTTCCGCGCGTCAATCGTGATCGGCTCGGGCAGCCTTTCCTTTGAATTGGTGCGAGCGCTAGTCGAACGTTTGCCGGTGATGATTTGCCCGAGGTGGGTAAGTGTTCTGACGCAACCGATCGCAATCGAAGACTTGTTGGATTATTTGATCGCCGGCCTGGATTGGCCTGAAACGGAGAGTCGTGTTTTCGAGATCGGCGGGCCGAGCCAAGTCAGTTATGGCGACATCATGCGCGAGTACGCCCGCCAGCGACAATTGAAACGTTGGCTGATCTCCGTCCCGGTTTTGACCCCACGACTGTCCAGTCTCTGGTTAGGGCTGGTAACACCGGTTTATGCCCGCGTGGGGCGCAAACTGGTGGACAGTATGCGCAATCCCACGATCGTTAAAGATCAAACTGCATTACAAACATTTGATATAAGGCCGCGAAACTTAGCTGATGCGATTACGCGAGCGGTGATCAATGAAGATCGTGACTTAGCCGACACTCGTTGGTCCGATTCGTTGTCATCGTCGCGCGGCATCATGTCTTGGGGCGGCGTTCGTTTCGGCAGCCGCATCGTCGACTCACGCTCGGTCACCGTCGACGTGCCGCCGGCGCAAGCGTTCGCGCCAATTCGCCGAATAGGTGGAAAACAAGGATGGTATTTCGCCAGTTTTCTCTGGACGATCCGCGGATTCATCGACCTATTGCTCGGCGGAGTGGGACTCAGGCGAGCGCGTCGCGACCCAGAAGAATTGAGGGTGGGGGAAGTATTGGATTGGTGGCGAGTGGAAGAGTACCAGCCGAATCAGAAGCTGCGATTATCGGCGGAAATGAAGGTGCCAGGGCGAGCCTGGTTGGAGTTTACGGTAGAGCCATCAGGTACCGGATCGGTGATTCGTCAAACAGCGATATTTGATCCGGTCGGATTCCTTGGGCTTGCCTATTGGTATGGGATTTACCCGATCCACGTCTTGGTATTCAAAGGGATGTTAAAGAACATCGCCGCAGCGGCAATCAAGGGGTAAGCACTCTTTCATAATTTAGCTTCACTACCACAAACCCTGCTCCTTGCCCCCTGCTGGCTTGCCCAGCAGG
>DIUH01000234.1:0-859 GCA_002428205.1 Planctomycetaceae bacterium UBA6163 | reverse complement strand
CCCTGCTGGCTTGCCCAGCAGGAGCGGAAGTCCTTGAACTCCCCAACAAACACATCACGCCACACATTCCGATTATCATACTAGGCCCCCAACCCATGATCCTCCGGAGCCTCACCATGCAACGCATCTGCAACACGTTGTCGCCCGCAATCCTGCTGCTCATTGGAATGCTCGCCGCAAGCTCCGCCCCGGCCGCTCCTCCCAACGTGATCGTGATTTTCGCCGACGATCTTGGCTATGGCGACCTCGGCTGTTTTGGCCACCCAACGATTCGCACGCCGAACCTTGATCGCATGGCCGCCGAAGGCGTGAAGCTGACTCAGTTTTATGCTGCAGCATCGGTTTGCACGCCCAGTCGTGCGGCGCTGTTGACCGGACGATTGCCGATCCGCAGTGGGATGTGCAGCGATGGACGCCGCGTGTTGTTTCCTAACTCCGGCGGCGGACTTCCGGCCAGCGAAATCACGATCGCCGAAGCGCTTCGCGACCAAGGCTATGCAACGGCCTGCATCGGCAAATGGCACCTCGGCCACCTGCCACAATTCTTGCCGACTCGCAACGGCTTCGATCGCTACTTCGGAATCCCGTACTCCAACGACATGGATCGAGTTAACGATGCGCCAGGCGGGCGCCAGGCATTTTGGCAACCCGAATCCAAATACTTCAACGTCCCGCTGATGCGAGACGAACAGGTCATCGAACGTCCGACGGATCAAACCACGATCACCAAGCGCTACACCCAAGAAGCGGTGCAGTTCATCACCGAACATAAAGACAAGCCATTCTTTATCTATCTGCCTCATAACCTGCCACACGTGCCGTTGTTCCGATCCGCTGAGTTCGCGGACAAAAGCGAACG
>DIUH01000205.1 GCA_002428205.1 Planctomycetaceae bacterium UBA6163 | reverse complement strand
GACTTGGTCGTTTCGATCGAGCGAAACGAAGGGTTTGAGGGCGATGTCAGCTTGGCGACGCTCTACACGCCGCCAGGAATTGCCGTCAACAACGGTCGAAAAATCGTAAAGGGGACCAACGAAGTCACGGTTCCGATCACTGCCAATGCGGGCGCTGCACTGGGCACGTGGCCGATGGTTTTGGTCGCGACCTACACCGGAGATGGCCCTGGGAAAATCGCCACTAGCCCGATCGATTTGGAAGTCGCCGATTTGGCGTTTAAGTTCGAGTTCCCGAAGATCGCGGGTGAGACCGGCACCGAAACTGCGATTGAATTGGGCGTTGAAGTGATGCGTCCGGTAAATGGAACCACTGAACTCGAATTGGTCGGTTTGCCAGCGGGTGTGACGTCGCCTGCGCCGAAGCAATCGATCACCGCTGATGCGACTTCGGTGACGTTTCCGATTCAGATTTCACCCGAGGCGAAGATTGGAAATCACAAGACGCTTTACTGTATCGCGCGGATCACCAGTGACGACGGTTTGATCACCCAAACACAAGGCACCGGTGAGATTCGCATCGATAGGCCGTTGAAGCCAAAAACGGATGCTCCGGTCGCAGCCAAGGCTGAGCCGTCCAAGGCGGCGCCCAAGCCGCTGAGCCGCATCGAACAATTGCGGCAGATGAAGTCCGGCAAGTAAACGGCTCGCTTGCGATTAAAATACACACACGACGATAACGAAATACTTTCGGTCACGGAGTCACAGAAATGCGACATAATTTTTATTACAGCGGACGTTTCTTACTTGCATTGATTGCCGCTTCGATCGGCTTTTCGCCATTTGCATCGGCGGCCACGCCTGAATCGACGGCTGCGAAAGCTGATGCTGCAACGAAAGCGACCTTCGCGGTCTATCCACCGGAAATCTCGCTCGATTCGGCTCGCGACTTTCAATCATTCGTTGCCGTGTTGACGCGTGACGACGGTGTGACGTTGGACATTACCGACAGCGTCCAGTGGTCGCTCGGTGGCGACTCGGTCGCGAAACTCGATGGCCACCAGTTGTTGCCGATTGCCGATGGCAAGGCCGAATTGATTGCTAACTATTTGGGCGAGACCCAAAAGATCGCGGTCACGGTTCAGAACGCCGCGACCAAGTTCCCGATCAGCTTTGAAAAAGATGTCATTCCCGCCTTGACTCGAACCGGTTGCAATACCGGAGCCTGTCATGGTGCCGCCCGTGGTAAAGACGGATTTCAGATCAGCCTGTTCGGTTATGATCCGCTGGGTGATTATCAGCGAATCACGCGTGAGATCGGTGTTCGACGGATCAACCTTGCGGTTCCCGAAGACAGCCTGCTGCTGAAGAAATCGATCGGCGCGGTCACTCACACCGGCGGCAAACGATTCGATGCTAATTCGGATTACTATGCGACGATTCTTGAATGGTTGCAAAATGGTGCGCCCGCTGATTCAGAGCGACCACCGGTTGCGCAATCGGTTTCGATCTATCCGGCGCAAGCGGTGCTAGAAGGTGCCGGTGCGACTCAGCGTTTCGTTGCGGTGGCCAAGTATTCAGACGGGACGACGCGCGACCTGTCACGATTGGCCGGTTTTACGACCAACAATCCTACCAGTGCTGAGATCGACGATGCAGGTGTTGTGACCGCTGGAGCACGTGGCGAAGCTTTTGTGATGGTTCGGTTCGATACGCACACGGTCGGCAGCCAAGTGCTGGTTCTGCCCGCCGATCTGAAGTACACCGCACCGGAGGTGACCGGCAATTACATCGACGAATTAGTCGGCAAGAAATTGCGACAGGTGCGAATCACGCCAAGTCCGATTTGCAGCGACGAGGAGTTCTTGCGTCGGGCGACAATCGATATCACCGGATTATTGCCGACCGAAGAAGAGTATCACGCGTTCATGGCAGACGTCGCTCCGGACAAACGAGAAGCATTGGTTAATCGCTTGCTTGAGCGAAAGGAGTTCAGCGAAATCTGGGCGATGAAGTTCGCTCAATTGCTGGCGATCAAGAGCGGTAACCAGGTGAGTTATAAGTCGGCGTTCTTGTATGCGAGTTGGTTGACCGACCAGTTTGTGCGTAACGTCCCGCTGGACCAAATGGTAAGAGAATTGTTGGCCAGCACAGGCGGAACCTTCACGACGCCACAAACCAACTTTTATGAAATTGAGCGTGATCGGTTGAAGACTGCGGAAAATGTCGCGCAAGTCTTCATGGGCATTCGCACCCAGTGTGCCCAGTGCCACAATCACCCGTTCGATCGTTGGACGATGGATGATTATTATGGATTCGCGGCGTTCTTTGCCCAGATCGGTCGCAAGCAGGCGGAAGATTATCGCGAGTACATCGTTTCCAATCGTGGCAGTGGCGAGACCCGACATCCGGTCAGCGGCCAAAACATGAAACCGAAGTTCTTGGGTGGCGAAGAGCCCGATGTGAAGGGGAAGGATCGCCGTGCGGTGTTGGCCGATTGGTTAACCGCATCGGATAATCCCTACTTCGCCAAATCGATCGCAAACCGCGTTTGGGCTCACTTCACCGGTGTCGGTTTGGTTGATGAAGTCGATGATATTCGCGCCAGCAACCCACCGAGCAATCCTGAGTTGTTCGATCGATTGGGCGAGAAGTTGGTCGAGTATAAGTTTGACTTCCGTCAATTGGTTCGCGACATCTGCGCCAGCGAAGCTTATCAGCGCAGTTCGACCGCAACACCAGACAACGAGTCGGACACGCG
>DIUH01000067.1:3661-3966 GCA_002428205.1 Planctomycetaceae bacterium UBA6163 | reverse complement strand
TGGGAGAGATCCACGAAAAGGTGCGCGAGTATCTCAGTACTGGCGTCGAAATGGTCTGGATTGTCGACCCTTACTTTAAAACCATTCAAGTCCATCGTCGCGCCGTGGCTCCGGTCACTTACAATAGCGAGCATCGGGTCGATGGCGGCGACGTGTTGCCAGGCCTTGATTTTGCTGTGGCGGATGTTTTCCATCGCCCGGCGGATGTCTCCCATCAATGATCTGCCAGGCACGGATAATGACGAAGATCGAATGTCCGAGCAATAAACCGCTCTTGATCCTCGCGGCTTTTGCCGCATTCCTAA
>DIUH01000067.1:0-3558 GCA_002428205.1 Planctomycetaceae bacterium UBA6163 | reverse complement strand
CGACTATTGGCGGCGCATTCCAATTATCCGGCTGTTCCGGAAAAAAGTCAGATCATGCAATTGGATGTGGAAACGATGCAATTGACCGTTTTCCACGACTTTAAAGATTACGGCGGCAGCCTCACTTGGGTCGTTTATAAGGACGATCACTGGTGGTGTCACTTTGCCAAATACGGATCTGAAAACGCGGGTTCGTTTTTGGTGCAATTGACACCACAGTGGCAAGAGGTGCGTCGCTGGACATTGCCAACGGAGCTGATCAGCGAGCTTGGCCGATACAGTTTATCGGGCGGATTGTGGTCCGGCGATCTGCTGCATGTCACCGGGCACGATGCGAAGATGATCTATCGACTTCGCGTCCCCAGCGACTCGTCGGTACTGCAGTGGATCGACAGTGAACCGGCTCCTTTTTCTGGGCAAGGCATCGCCGTCGATCCCACAACACCTGACACGATCATCGGCATCGATCGCCCAACTCGTCGGCTGCTGATGGCCGCATGGCAGCGAGCGGGTAAAGTGCCGTAAGATTACTTGAAGGAAGTGGACGTTTTTTAGATGCTCACTCGGCATGAAGTGCCAGCGTTATCGATCTCGCTCGCTGCAAGCCGATTCCTGTTGAGATGCTTCCCCAGGTTTTTGTGGAGCTTTCGATGCGACAGCCCTTTTAACGAATATAGAAAGCATAGG
Source organism: Planctomycetaceae bacterium UBA6163 (assembly GCA_002428205.1). Classification (GTDB taxonomy): domain Bacteria; phylum Planctomycetota; class Planctomycetia; order Pirellulales; family Pirellulaceae; genus UBA6163. Next base: position 2,871 of record DIUH01000067.1, on the reverse strand, counting down.
ACGCAAAGATGCCTGATAGGGGATACAAGCGATTCGAAATAGCCATGTCGGCAATCGAACAGTTGTCCAAGGATACGTCGGCAAGCAGTCGCGTTTCGGCTGCGGTAGCTGCGATGTCTGCATTTGAGTTGACTGGGGCGACGATCGCCGCGGGCGAATCGTTCGAGGCTTGGGGCGTTCAATACAACCGGCTGATCCAAGCGGAACAAGAATCGACTGGCGATGAAATCGCAAGTCTAAGTGAGCAAGACGCGGCGGAACTTATTCCATCGATACTTGCGAGTTGTGAGCTGGTCCGTTCAATCGAAAGCGACCTTGTCCTGGCAAGTTTACGTGACAACCAGCGGCGGATACCCCAGGCCGAGATTAAATTGATTCGCCAGTATCCGCAATGGTTCGTCCCGCTTCTGCTCCAAGACTGCGTTGCTGAAACGGAAAAAATCGAGCAGTCGAAAAACAAAAAAGGTGCATCCAGCGATGCGGTCTCGTCGCTGCCGTTCTTCACACTTTACCTGGCGTCGGAGCTGGCGATTGCCGAGTTTTTACCTGTCTTATTGCGTGGACTGAAGCTGCCGGGCGAAGGTGCCTTTGATTTGTATGGCGACTCGATCCACGACGAGGTACCGCGTCTTCTCGCTCAGTTTTTGCACGACGACATCGACCGCATTGACGAGCTGGTGCTCGCCCCCTCGCACAATATCTACGTTCGTTGGTGCTCGGCCGGCAGCTACAAATACCTTGTTCGCGACAAGATTCTCACTTTGGAAGAGGCTGTCCAGCGTTTGGATCGTCTATTCGAAGCGACAAAGGTGACTGACGAAACTGGCAGGCCCGGGATGGGACATTCATATGAGCTCAGCGCTGGGATCGTGGACGTGCTCGCATCGATCGGAGGTGGGGAGCTCTCGATGATTGGCGATTCGCCCGAACAATGGAATTTTATCGACGATTCGATCATTGGTCCGGACGACCTTGTCAGCAGCGTTGCACCTGCCGATCCGAGCAGATTGACCAGAGAGCTACTCGCCCTTCCGGCTACGCGTATCGAAGATTGTATTGAAGTGTTCCGAAGCTGGCGATCGTTCAAAGAAGACGGCCGCACCAAAGAATATCCTTCTCCGGTTCCGAAGCCTGCAGACAGACCGCTTCCGATTCCCCGCGTTTGTCAAAAGCTGCCGCAACCTGAGATCGCGAAGCCTGTGCGATCCGATCGCACGCCGCGCAACGCCGATTGCCCGTGTGGAAGCGGCAAGAAGTATAAGAAGTGCTGCATGCAAACCTAATCACCCCGCATCGAACCACACCCCGTCGGATCGTCCGACGCGAAGTGAACGTTTAATGCCCAGCACTCATGCTGCGGTATCGACTGACGAAAGAGTTCCAATCGTATCTTTCGTCAGTTAGAATAGTCGGATCAGAGTTCTTGCTCCTGAGTCGCCCGGTAACTTGAAGATGTCAGCCACAACCCCACCAATTCCCTCCTCCAACGGAGAGCCCACTTGGGAGGCTGCGTATTTGTTGCCTGAACAGGGGAATTGGACCGAAGAAGATTTTCTGAAGTTCCACACCAATCGCATGGCGGAGTTGGTCGATGGCCGCTTGGAGATCTTGCCAATGCCCACTTGGCTTCATCAGTTGATCCTCGAATTATTGTTTGACACCGTCCGAGATCATATTCGGCAAAGTCGGCGTGGCGGCAAGATACTCATGGCTCCCCTGCCCACACGGTTGTTTGCCAGAACGATTCGCGAGCCCGACTTACTGTATCTCAAGGAAGAGAATCTCCCGAAGGACGTCCGCGGTTATCCCGACAAGATCGACTTGGCGATNNGCCGACTATGCGAAAGCAGGTGTCGCGGAATATTGGATTGTCGATCCCGACGAGTCACGCGTTACGGTACTAACACTTGTCGGTGCCGAATACCAAATCGCCCAGGAGTGCCGCCCCGGCGATATCGCCCGCAGCATACTGCTGAGCGGCCTCGAACTCCCCGTCAATCAAATCTGGGCCCTTGGGAAACAGCCGTAAGTTGCTTCATGAATATCGGTGGCCCGCCCCCAGTCGGCTCGCCCGACTGGAGCGCACGGTTCGCNNGGCTAGATCGCGGTCTCACGTTGGAGAAGCGAAAAACTCACTGCCCCAGTGATTGCCGAAATTGACGGATCAGCGGCGTTTCACCGATCTCGAAGCGTTTAGACAACACATTGTCGATCATCGCAGCAGTCAATCCCGGCAACTGAACACTCTCGTCGATCGCTTGGTACTCCCTTTCGACGAGCGACAGCATTTTTAAGCAAGTTCCGTCGTGTCGCCAGACCTCGGGAATGCCCATGGCGGCAAACAACGGAATTTTCGCGATCGCCGATGATGTCAGCTCGACCTCGATGACCAAGTCTGGTGGTGGGTCGATCGCCAGGTCAACCTCTTCCTTACGCCAAATCGACTCGACATTCTGAATGTAGTACGATTCGTCGGCTTCGAATGCCCGGGTCAGATCGTGCCGCTTAAACGTGGTCGATGCCACGCTGCGAATGTCGATTCCCTTTTGTTCGGTAAACGTTTCGACGATCCGGCCGATGAGACATCCCAGTTCTTCGTGTTGGCTTCGAGGGCTCATGAGTTCTAATTCTCCGCGGTCATACGTCATGCGGGGAACCGAACCCTTGCGCTGTTCGCAAAGATCCAGGAAGGTTTGCCAAGTGATGTTCCGCAGCAGCGTTCGCTGTTCACCGGCTTGAAGAGTAGTTGTCATGTAATTGCCCTTCCGTCATGTAGGAAAATGACATCGATGGCTGAGTGCGTCATTTGTCGGCACAGCAGCCCGCCGGTGCGGAGGCGTGAAAGCAACACGGATCGCGAGCCAGCACCAT
>DIUH01000375.1 GCA_002428205.1 Planctomycetaceae bacterium UBA6163 | reverse complement strand
TGTCGGGGCGAGCCCGACCGTCGCCGAATGTAGTTTCGGCAACGCGATGCGTTTGTGTCTAAGATGTACTTTTTTAGTGGCTTGGTTTTAGTTGAGAGGCGGGATCATGAAGCGACGCGATTGGATGAAGGCGGTGGGCGCGGCGGCCGTTGTTGGCTCAGCGATTGAGCAGGTCGGATTGCCCATCGCGAATGGGGCGGATGCGGTCGTGCCGACGCGAGTCGTCGATACACACACTCACTTTTATGATCCTTCGCGGCCGCAAGGTGTGCCTTGGCCTGGCAAGGGGACGTCGCTTTACCGAACCGTGATGCCGGTGGACTGGCAAACGGTCGCTGGGCCATGGGGCGTTAAGGAAACGATCGTGGTCGAAGCGAGTCCTTGGGTGGAAGACAATCAGTGGGTGTTGGACATCGCGGAAAACGAAAAATCAATCATCGGCTTGGTCGGTAACCTGGACCCATGCGACGCCGAGTTCACGAAGCATTTATCGCGGTTTGCGAAGAATCCGATTTTTCGCGGAATCCGTTGGCGCAGCGACCTGGTACCGATCGATCGCGATCAGGAGATGTTGGTTCAAGCGGCCAATCAATTGAAGGACTTGGATCTGGAGTTGGATCTCAACGGTCCCTGTCAAGCATTGCCGTTGGCCAACCGTTTGGCGACGGAGGTTCCTGGGTTGCGGATCGTGATCAATCACTTGGGGGCAAGCGGTGACCCGCAGTCGATTCATCCCGATTGGCATGCCAACATTCGCCAGTTAGCCGATCGCCCCAATGTGTTCATGAAAGTTTCTGCGCTGGTGGAACAGGTGCGTTGCGAGCCGGGTCAGGCGCCGACGAACACGGAGTATTACTTGCCCATTCTCGACCACCTCTGGAAATCCTTTGGCGAAGACCGGCTTATTTATGGCAGCAATTGGCCGGTGTCGGATCGCGGGGCACCTTATGAAGTGGTCTATAAGATTGTCAGCGAATACTTTGCGAGCAAGGGCCAGGCCGCCACTGAAAAGTATTTCTGGCAGAACGCCAAAGCCGCTTATCGCTGGACAGACCGGGGCTAGAAGAGATCGCCCGCAGCAAGTGGCCTAAATCAACATAGGGGAGTTCGTTTCCACCAGCACTTTGTCGCTGACGAAGAGCGGTTCACACCTAGCCGACAATGTGTTTGGCGGATGTGGGATCGGCGAAAAATTGGCGTTAGAGGTCCCACCGGGCTTCCGTTGCTGGTATCATGGATCAGTTGGCAAACGACCGTGTCGATGGAGCAGTGGTTCGTCGGGTGAATCGTCAGGCGATTCGATATGGTCCAAGCACAGCCCCGCCTTATTCCCCCCAGCCGTTTAATCCCGCCCAACCCCCGAAGACGACCATGAAGCGTAGTGACGCGTCTGCGGAGTCGCATGGTCCAATGCGACGTCATCCCCAGGCGAACTTCGGTTCCAAGTTTTTTGCTAGTGGTGAGTTACGAACTCTTTACGCATGTACGGTTGCATTGGCGTGCTTGATGGCAGTGGGGGTTCCGGTCGGTTGCAGCGGGAAGCCAGAAGCCGTTTCTGTTAGCGACAAAGCCGTTGAGGTTGCTGAATTGACGGCGGAGACGATCACGGTCCAGCCCCAGTCTTGGCCGACGATCGTGCGCTGCCAAGGGACGCTTTACGCCGATGAAGATTCTGCGATCGGTGCTCGCGTCGCGGGCCGGGTTGCGAAGGTGCACGTCGACTTGGGCGACAGCGTGAAGGCGGGCGATCCGCTGGTCAGCCTTGAAACCGAAGAGTTTGAATTGTTGGTTTCGCAAGTCGAGGCTCAGTTAAATCAGGCACGCTCAGCGGTCGGTTTGACGGGCGGCGAAGCCAACGATTCGTTGGACCCTGAGAACTCGCCACCGGTCCGACAAGAGCGTGCCATTTGGGATGAGGCGAAGGCTAGTTTGGAGCGCGCGACGAACTTGAAAAAGCAGGGAGCGATTTCGCAGGGCGAGTTCGACATTGTGGCTTCGGCCCAGCGGGTTGCCGAAGCGAGATACGCCGCAGCGCTTAATGCGGTGCGTGAAAAGATAGCGATGATCGCTGTCAAACGTGTGGAGCTTGCCCTGGCACAACAGCGTTTGGCCGATGCGATCATTCGCGCGCCGTTTGACGGTCGGGTGCTGAATCGACGGATCGCGCCGGGCGTATACATCAGTGCTGGTGATGCGGTGGCAACGTTGGTCCGCACCAATCCGATTTGGTTTCGCGGCAGTTTGCCCGAACGCTATGCATCGCGATTGCAAACCGGTTTAGAGATACAGATTCGAATAACCGCTTCTGACCAGCCCTTGATCGCTGAAGTAACTCGCATCAGCCCGTCGCTCGACATGGCCAGCCGTTCGTTGTCGTTTGAAGTGAAGATCGATAACCCTCAGCAGCAGATTCGCGCCGGGGTGTTTGCAAGTGCTGAGGTGGTTCTCGACCCCGAAGCAAAATCATTAGCGATTCCTGAGTCGGCTGTCATGGCTTTCGCCGGCTCGGAAAAGGTTTGGAAGCTGGTCGATGGCATCGCGCAACAGCTTGAAATATCCAGCGGCGTGCGTCGCGATGGCTTGATTGAGGTCGTCGAGGGGTTGGCTGTGGGGGACGAGATTCTGATGGACGCTTCGATTGGGCGGGTTGCTAGAATAACGTCACCAAAGACCGAAAAAGAGATCGCCGATGGCCGTCCTTCCAGCGGTCTTCGTGCCGAGTTAGCGGTCGAAGAAGTCCAGACATTGGCTGATGTTCGCTTGCCTTAATCATTCCGTAAGCGTTCACGGGTTTTGCTAGGGGGACCAGTAGTCGACGAGTGTAGAGCAATTGTCCTCAATTGCTCGCATCTGATGACGGCTTGAGTTTGCTCGCTACCAGAGCAANNCAGAGCAATTGAGGACAATTGCTCTACACTCCCGTGAACGGTTACATCATCCCATCGATTGCAGTAGGTAAAACGACGTGTATTGGCTTGCCGAGATCTGTGTCCGTCGACCCGTATTCGCACTGATGCTGATCGCGTCGTTGGTCGTCGCCGGGCTGGTCGCGTACCCAGGCTTGGGTGTCGACCGGTTTCCAAATATCGACTTAGCACAGGTGATGGTGCGGACCGATTATCCCGGCGCTGCGGCATCCGAAGTCGAATCGGAAGTGACCGCCATCATCGAAGACGCGGTTGCGACGGTCGCCGGAATCGACGAATTGCGATCGATCACTTGGGATGCCCAGTCGTTGGTCTTGGTCACCTTTCGGCTCGACCGAGATACCAACGCCGGAGTGCAAGATATCCGCGACGCGGTGGCGGCCGTTGCGCGCCGGTTGCCATCGGGACTCGATCCACCGATCGTACAAAAACGCGACCTCGATTCGTCGCCGATCATGTCGCTGGCGGTTTCCGGCCCGCGATCGTCGCGTGAACTGTATATGCTTGCCGATCGATTCGTCAAAAACGTGATCGAATCCTCCAAGGGGGTTGGACAAGTCACGATCGCAGGCTCGGCCGACCGAGCAGTTCAGATCGATGTCAGCGCCGATCGCTTGGCCGCGCATCAGATGTCGATTCTGGAAGTCCGCGACGCGGTACAGCGTCAAAACGCGGAGATCCCTGGCGGACGACTGGATGAAGGGATGCGAGAGCGAATCATCCGCACGCAGGGCCGAGTGAAAGATGCCCGCGACTTCGAAAACTTGGTTGTTGCGACCCGCGGCGACGCTGTGATCCGCTTAAGCGACTTGGCGGAAGTGCGTGACGCGACCAAAGAGGTGCGAACGCTGGCGCGGCTGAACGGTTCACCGGCCGTGGTGCTGCAGGTTCAACGACAGTCGGGCGAAAATACGGTCGAAGTGATCGATCAGATCAAAGCACTGGTGCCACGATGTCAAGAATTGTTGCCTGATGATGTTCAAGTCGAGGTGATTCAAGATCAATCACGTTACATTCGCGCCGCCTTGCATGAGATTGAACAGCATTTGATTTCGGGCAGCATCCTCGCCTGCATCACAGTTCTGTTGTTCATGCGTTCGTGGCGTTCGACGATCATCGCGTCGGTGGCGATCCCGACATCGATCATCGCTTCGTTTGCGTTCATGCGGGCGTTCGGCTTTACGCTCAATAACGTCACGATGTTGGCGCTGGTGTTGATGGTCGGCGTAGTGATCGACGATGCAATCGTGGTGCTGGAAAACATATTCCATCACATAGAAGAAAAAGGATTATCGCCCAGGCAAGCGGCGATCTTCGGTACGCGAGAAATCGGTCCAGCGGTCTTGGCAACAACACTCTCGTTGGTGATCGTGTTTTTGCCCGTATCGTTTCTGTCAAGCGTCACCGGTCGAATGCTGTTTCAATTCGGTATCACTGCGACCGTTGCGATCCTGGTATCGATGTTAGTCAGTTTTACATTGACGCCGATGATGTGCAGCAAGATGCTGCGCCCGATCGATCCAACCGCTGGCGCAGCGGCATCGCGTGGCGGGATTTATCGTTGGGTCGAAGCGGCTTATCTGTCGCTGTTAAAAGTGTCGCTGCGTGCCAGGTGGCTGGTGTTGATATTGATCGTGCTGGTGATCGGGTCCAACGTGCCACTAGCCAAGATGGTTCAACGCGATTATATCCCGCTGAATGTGGATGAATCGGAGTTTGAGGTTCGTGTAGAAGCCAGTCGCGGTGCAACAATCCGCGCGATGCGTCAGACGATCGACGCGGTCGAGGCCGAATTGGCTCAGATCGATGGCATTCAAAAAGTGGTCACGACGGTCGGCAGTAGCGGCTATGGCGACGTAAATCGCGGTACCTTCTACATTCAATTGATCGACAGCGATTTGCGGACGTTTTCGCTGAAGCGATTGTTCGACTCGATTCTGCAAGGCGACCCAGGCGCGGCGTTTCGTGGCAATTTTACGCAGCGGTCAAAAATGGCTGATGTCCGTAAGCGATTAAACAGCCTGGGCGACCTGCAAGTATCGGTGCGAAATCTTACGTCGCTGCGCCAGGGGTCTGGGTCTGATGTCGATTTCTCGGTGACCGGCCCAAGCCTAGATGTGTTGCTGGAGTTCACAAACAAGCTGTTAGCAAAAGCGAGGCAAATGCCTCAGTTGGCTGACACCTACGCGACCTTGAAGATCGATAACCCAGAACTGTTGGTCAGTATCGATCGTGATCGCGCNNGCGGCGATGGGTGTCGATGTGACTGAGATCGCAGAAACATTAAGGATCGCTGTCGGTGGTGATGACCGTGTTTCTCGGTATCACGATTCTTTAGTGGACGATGCTTATGATGTAGAAGTCCGATTGGTCGGACTCGATCGCAACGACACCGCATCGATATCACAATTGTATGTTCGTACCGGCGGTGCGACGGGTGCGAATGATTCATCACCGTGGACCAGCACAACACAAGGTGAAGGCGACATCGCGATGACGGGCACGTCACCGGCATCGGGGCTAACGCGGATCGATAACCTGGTCGATTTCAGCACAGGTCTTAATGCTTCGCGAATCGATCGATTGGGCCGTCAAAAAATGATCGCTGTTCGCGGCAATATCGCCGGCGGCGCTGGCTTGACCGATGGGATCGATGCGATGTGGTCAGCGGTCAACGAAATCGGTGTGCCGCCCGGGTTGGATGTTCAGGTGTTGGGCGGTGGCCGTGAACTCGATCGCACGATGCTCGATTTTCGCTGGATCTTTGCTATGTCGATCATCTTTATGTATATCGTGTTGGCGGCTCAGTACGAACACTTAGTTCATCCGCTGATCATTCTGATGTCATTGCCGCTGGCCGTTCCGTTCGGCTTGCTCAGTCTTTACTGGGGCGGTGAAACATTAAACCTTTATTCCGCAATGGGAATCTTGGTGCTGTTTGGCGTGGTGAAGAAAGCGGCAATCTTACAAGTCGACCATACCAACGTTTTGCGTCGTCGGGGAATGCCGCGATACGATGCACTGATCATGGCCAATCGCGATCGATTGCGTCCAATCCTGATGACAACGGTATCGTTCGTTGCTGGTTTGTTGCCTCTCTTGATCGCGACTGGTCCTGGCGCCGAAGAACGTCGCTCGATCGCCGTGTTGGTCGTCGGTGGCCAAACACTTTCGTTGGTGCTGACGCTGATCGCGATTCCGGTGCTTTACACTTTCTTTGACGATCTGACGGCGTTGTTCTGGAAACCGGCTAAAGAAATCGAAGACGAAAGCACGCTAGCGGATGAACCGTTGCTGGCGGATCGCCTGGAGAATCCGCGACCCCAGCAAGCAGAACCATCGTTGCAAGCCTGATTCCGCTGATTGCCAAGCACGTTTGTTGTCGGTTAGGCTCTGTTCCGAGACCGCAAACCGCCAAAGCATTTTAGGAAATCGAGGATGATGCAAGCGAATCAATGGAGCGCTTGCTCGCACCGCCAGCGTTGCAAAGTTGTCGCGAAGGCGAGGCACGAAATCGCCGCCATGGCCGAGCGGTTGGTCGAGTTGTGCACCACCGACCAACGCCCTGAACCGGTCGAGACGGTATCGGCGGAGTTGCTGCCGCTCTGTTCGGCACTCCGCTTTATCGGTTCCAAGGGTCCGAGAATCCTTAAGTCACGCGGGGTCGGTTTTCTGGGCAGACCGCTGTGGTTGTTGGGCGTTTCCAGCGAAGTGCATCGTCAACCGCTGGGAAAGGTG
>DIUH01000377.1:2648-3229 GCA_002428205.1 Planctomycetaceae bacterium UBA6163 | reverse complement strand
GCGAACGCTCGTTGATCGATTTTCCTCCTTCGATGAAACCTCTTAACAATCGATTGTTGTGCCAGTGGCTCGACAACCGATAAAGCCACTCGACTCGATTCATTCGTCAGTCCTTGCGGGCCGGCCGACACGAGATTGCACACCATGGTCAATACGCTGCTGCTGCCTGAAATCCGCGAAATGCTCGCTGATGAGAACGAAGCTGAATTGGAAGAGTTCTGCTCGGCGCTCAATGCCGGTCGCACCGCCGAGTTCATGGAAGGGTTGACCGACGCCGAAGCTTGGGCCGTTCTGCAATACGCCGCTCCGCCCAGGCGTGCCGAGATTTTCAGCCACTTTGGTGAAGAACGCCAAATCTCCCTGCTGCGAGACCACGACCCGGCCGAAATTGCCGAATTGGTCGTCGAGATGGCTGCGGACGATCGCGTCGACTTGTTGCAGGAATTGCACGATAAGCGCGTCGATGAAATCCTGCCGCTGCTGCCTGCGGCCGACCGTCGCGATATTCAACGCCTAAGAGCCTATCCCGATGGGACGGCCGGTTCGTTGATGACGACCGAAATGGCCAAGCTGGACGAAAA
>DIUH01000377.1:0-2596 GCA_002428205.1 Planctomycetaceae bacterium UBA6163 | reverse complement strand
CCACTGAGCGAATTGGTCGAAACCGATGTCGTCACCGCCCAGACGACCGAGGACCAGGAATCGGTCGCCGCGAAAGTAGAACGATTCAATTTGCTGGCGATCCCCGTTGTCGACGACGCTCGCCGATTGGTCGGGATCATCACGCACGACGATATCATCGACGTCGTTCGCGAAGAATTGAACGAAGACGCCCAACAGATGGCGGCCATTTCGCCGCTGGATACCGATTTTCTTAAAATCGGTCTGTTCACGCTGTCATGGAAACGTGGGATTTGGCTGGCGATTCTGTTCTTCACCGCGCTGTTCACGGCGTTCGCACTGCGGTTCTATGAAGATGAACTGGCCAGGTTTGCCTGGTTGGCATGGTTCATCCCGCTGATCATCAGCAGCGGTGGCAATTCCGGCAGCCAATCGGCCACGCTAGTGATCACCGGCATGACCAGCGGCAAGTTAAAGCTTAGCAATTGGAAAACCGTGATGGGTCGCGAATTCCTGGTATCGATGCTGCTGGGCGGATTCGTCGCATCGTTCGGCATGCTGGTCGCCATGGTCGTCGCTCCCACCATCAAAGACGCTATGGTCATCCCAATCACTCTATTTTTTGTGGTGATTTGCGGGTGCTTCTGTGGCGCTTCGCTGCCAATGATCTTCAAAAAACTGGGACTCGATCCAGCCTTGATGAGCAATCCGTTTGTCGCTGGGATCGTCGACATCTTGGGAATTGTGATCTACCTCAATGTCGCTCGTATTCTGCTCAACTGAGACTTTGTTTGTTCCTGATCCCACTCTCTTTCTATCTATTTGAATTTAAACTCTTCGTCTTATTAATCAGGAACCGCCAGCCGTTGATAACCACCGATTGACGAGCACAAACCGATATCGGTAAACAACTTACAATGATTGACTTGGCGTGAACAACGCGTCGACTGAGTGTTGACTGTTGGTCAAGGTAGCGATGATGAATCACCCATTGATCAACATCGGCTTGCCAGGGCGAACGTTGACGACACCAACGGATCAACAACGCTCAACAGTCGACCAACGACTTATCCACCGAAAAACGGCGAATGGGTACACTGTTTAAAGCAGCAGAAAAAAGAACCCAGCGATCGCCGCTGCTTCGTTCACGGAACCTTTAATGCTTGGTTCCAGCGGCTCAATATCGATGGAATAACGCCGACAGGTCGCACAGTCGCCCCAATGATTCACGCACTCATCGGCCCGGTCGATCGCCATGCGGTAAGGCAAAATGGCGGAATTGCCGATGAAGTAGGCCGCTGAGACGGCGTTTTGGGCACAACCGTAGGTCGAACCGCAACGTTCAAGGTTCAGTTCTTGAAAATAGAGCGGACGGTGCATGAAACACGTGGTGTAACGATCAGGCGGAAAAATCGATCCGATGTCGTCATTGACCACCACGGGAGTCGCAGTTTCCATCAAAGGGCGGGCGAGATTCGGCGGAGCATCGATGCCGGAGTTGGCTTCGACCTTGATCGACGCCATCGGCTTGTGCAATTGGGCCAACCTGGCGGCGACGCGATTGTCACCTTCAGGCTGGTCGCCGCAAGCATTTCCCATAACGACCATAGCCCAAATGACTACCGGTGCAGCCAATCGGGTGCCGCTTGGGAAGATTGATCGTGGGCAGCGAAGCATGGCGACAAGCCTTCAATCATCGAACTAACAGTCAACATCTCGTTTATCACTCAATCGATCCCAGAGAGTGTGAATCAAAAGAAAAACCGCTTTTACCGTTATAGTCTCCCTAAATGTCGTTTTTGAATCATCAGGAACCCCACCAATCGCGGGCATGAGAACGAAATTAATTGCTTTCCCGGATACCAGTATTCAAAATAGCGTGCGGCTCATTCGTTTCAATCGTTACAGAACTGCTAAGCCGTGTTCTTCGGTTTTCGGTCGCTTCTTATGCCAAATTTTTCGTTCCTTCGATCGCGACTAGCAAGACTGTCGGGCGTCGGTCCCGATGAACCAGCGGCAGATGCCAGGACAGCAGTTGACAGGCAACGTGGCTTTCGTCCATCGGTACGTCGGCTCGAACCGCGACTAGTGCTCAATGCGTCGGCTGAGCTGACGTCGTTAGGCCAACTGGTGATCACCGGATCCGATGCAGCCGACTATGTTCGATTGGACGTTGATTCGTCTGGCCATATTACACTCCGCGACGCTATCGGCGGTCGTATCGAAATAGCGGGTAATCCCAGCGGCCAATCGGAACCGCTGAACCCGACCGACATTTTTTCCAAGCAGATTCAAATCAATCTGCTCGGCGGTCATGATACGCTTGACCTAATGATCCCCAGCGGATTGAACGTCACGGTCATCGATGGCGGCGGCTTCGACACGATCAATGTCATTCGCCCCGATTCGCTTCAGCCCAATGAATCGGCGACCCATCAATTAGCCGCTCAAGCGATCCGTTTCGATACCAGCGGTCAACCGCTCGATTGGCGAAACCAAAACTTTCAACTCAGTGGCAATGTTTTTGTCGGTGCACCATTCTCATCGACTCGAACCGACATCTTGATCGATGGCGGTTCATGGCAAGTCGAAGGCCGACTGATTTTGCAAAGCGACG
>DIUH01000280.1:3650-9216 GCA_002428205.1 Planctomycetaceae bacterium UBA6163 | reverse complement strand
GTCTACATCCAACGATTACGCGACGATTTCAATTGCGAAGTTCATGTTGGGCGGCCACAAGTCGCATATAAGGAACGTCCGACCTGTGTCGTTCCGTTTGAGTATCGGTTTAAAAAGCAGAATGGCGGTCAGGGCTTGTTCGCTCACATCGTTGGGCGAATGGAGCCTCTGCCACTGGACTGTGAAGCCGAGTTCGAGTTTAGCGACGAAGTTGCCGGCGGTCGCATATCGCGAGCGTATGTTCCGGCAGTTCGCGCCGGAATTGTCGAGTCGATGTCGGCGGGTTTGCTTGGCAGCTATCCCGTTGTGGGTGTTCGGTTTGTGTTACTTGACGGGGCGGAGCATGAGAAGGATTCATCGGAACTTGCGTTCCGTCGCTGTGCATGGGAAGCGATGCGGGAGGAAGTGCTGCCGCGGGCCGCATTGGAATTGTTGGAGCCGACGGTAAGGTTAGAAGTCGAAGTTCCAAGCGAGTTTCAAGGCAGCGTCGCCAGCAACCTTTCTCGCAAACGCGCCGACCTAACGTCGTCGCACGAGCAAGAAGGTGTCTGCCGAATCGAAGCTCAAGTACCACTGGCCGAAATGCTTGCCTATGCAAACGAAATCCGTTCGCTGACACAGGGCAAGGGGACATTTACTATGTCACCCAATGGTTACAAAGCGGTGCCGCAGCGGATCGCCGAACTTGTCTTGAAGACTGGGACACGCCGGAAATCTCGCGTTGGTTAACCGATCGCGCCGCAGCCTGGATTCGTCCAGGCTGCGGTTTTCTTTTTCAAATCGCCCCTTACCGTCGTTGCGGCAGATTAATCCAAGGTTCTAGATAGGTCTGTATTCGACCAGCAATCGATGGCAACTGTGCAACGTCAACTCGTCGACCTGAATCGTCTGGCTTTTGCAAACCTGACCGGGTCCGACGCTATTCCGTCTGTACCACCCGCCAGTTAAAATTGGAGCACCGTCTGGCAAGGGGGGCGTCTCGTCGCAGGCGAGACGATTTTCCATGTATTTCCAGCCTGAGTGGAGAGGATCTGCCCCCTGCACGGATAAACTCTTGAACATCTGCATGCCTAGATAGATTCATACGGAGCTACACCTATGACGATTCGTGCTTTTCTGATTACTTGCTGGATTGTCCAATTTTTTGTTGGGCAAGACCTGCAAGCTCAACCGGCCACGGGAAACCCGGCAGACCACCTTCCGGCACACATCCGCCAAGTCACCTACTTTGGCGAACGCCCGGACTGGAGCCATGACGGAAAACGGATACTGTTTCTTAACAAAGTATTTGGCGATGTCTATGAACTGGAACTTTCCACGGGGATGATTCGACCCTGCACAGATCACTTCAAACACTATGGGTTTACTCGTGCGCTCTACCTGGTAAACGGCGATATCTTGCTAAGTGGACCGACGAAGGCATTTGATCGCGTTGACCCTGCCGCGCGGCAACAGGCACGCAGTTCTTCATATTTATCCGTGCTGAACAAGTCTTACAACAAACCACCAGTCCCGCTGGACATCCACTGTGACGAAGGACCGGCTGTATCACGCGGACAGCTAAAGATCGCTTGGACACACGGACAGCAGGACCGGATATCCGTCGGCGATATCGTTTACCAAGATGGCACTCCAAACCTGGTTAACGCGCAACTCGTTTTGACACGCGAAGACTTCCCCGAATCGATGCGTCCACATCGTTGGATCGAAACGCAGAATTTTGTTCCGCCACACGACAACCAGTTGACGGTTACAGGATATGAAATCAATAACACTGCCAATAGCGAAGCGTTCGTGTTTGATCTTTCAACTGGCGCGCTTACAAACGTTTCGCAAACCCCTGACGCCTATGAGGAAGTTGAAGGTATCTTTCCGGACGGAAAGTTTACGTTGGTCGAAAAAGCAGATCACAAAGGAAATCATTGGCCACTGATCGACGCTTGGAAACTTGCACTGGACGGAAGCGGCCGATGCGAGCGGCTGACATTTTTTACCGAGTTCAAGGGGTACAAGGGCGGCGAGCCAACGGTCAGCCAAGACGGCAGATACATGGCATTCACGCTGGGCAAGAGTGGAATGGAGGCGGGGCAGGGATTCGGCATTTTCGTAATGGACATGAAGTCCCTGCCGTGAGCCTTTGCGTCGAATTGCCGTATTGGTAGTTTCAAGATTCCGCATTTACCCAGGCGAAATGGCCAAACCACGCGAAACAGAAGGCGACGGTGATCTGAACCGGATCATCTGCACGGTTCGACACAATTGCAAACAGCGATCAATGGTCGCTGAACGGCCAGGTCGGAAAGTAGCTTGGTTGAAACGGCAGTGTTCTGATGGGATTAGTGGGCTTTCGTCTGCCACGGCAAGCAACCATGGTTATCGAGGAAGACGAGGTTGAATACGATCTCGAGAGACCTCACTTGCAGCGACTCTCTGTTGATTCGGTCACACCAACACCACCCGATGAGCCTCCAACCAAGTCGGCGGCTGGACCTTGGCGGCTAGCTTGCGGATGACGATCGCTGGAACGCAATGTTTGCGGTCACGATTCTGTTTGAGTATGCACTTCATGGGTGGCTCCACATACACCAGTTCAACCCAAGCGTTATAGTCGGCGAACAGTGATAGCCAGCGGCCGCGAGTTTGTCGCAGCAGATTCGTGGCGTTAAAAGCGAACGATTCCCCTGCTCTAAGTTTTTCACGACAGCGTTCGCTCGCAAGTTGGACCACTCGCCCTTGGTCGTCGGTTGGTTCAATATTAAGCTCTCTTCGTATGTTGTCTAACGAAACAACCGGCAGGTCGCTACGATGATTGGCCAGCCATGTGTCTTTGCCGCTGCCCGGCAATCCGCAGATCATCGTCACACGGGCGGAAAAGTTTTCGTGCGGAACATAATGCAGATTGGGTTCGTCGCTGCGAAAATAAACCAATCGCGATTGATCGGTGGCAAACGGGAACGCACCGTCGAAACAGCCGATCTCTTGCGAAAGCAGTTTCCAGTACTGTAAGTTTTCTTCGGGACGCTGCATCGAATCCGTGTTGCGTCCCCGTGTGTCCGCGATTGCAAATTGGTACAGCAAGCGATTGCTGGTCAACCATGACAGGTGAATCAACTCGCGTTCAGGCTGCTGCCGTTCCAACAAGAACGCTGGCCGACCGTGGTATCGTACCATTGAACAGATACGTTCGCGAGTCGTAAGGTCACATTCTAAATCACGCAGAATGGCACGCGCGAGATGTTCGCCTTTGACCGCGTGGTTGGGCGAACGAATATGCCCCGTCTCGGGATCGAGCATCGATGTGATCGGCTTAGCGGAGTCGTGCAACAATGCGGTAAACAATAGCGACAGATGATCGTCGTCCGAAGACTCATTCCAGCCTTCGACACCCGGCAATTGACTACATACCATTTTGGTATGAGTCCACACATCACCTTCGGCATGCCATTGGCCATCTTGGGCACAATTCGCCATCGCCCTCGCCCAGGGTTGCATTTCTGCCCATGCGATAACCTCGCCTCGTTCTGCTTGCCGGATTCGTTCCCAGTTCATGTCTACTTCCAAATATCGACGTTTTCCGCTAACGCATTCGGCACCATCACCTGTTGTTGCCAATGGTTACTCTGTTTAATCTTCTCAACAAACTCTGGCCGAACAAACTTCGCTCGCCCGGTGACGCCATTCTCATCTTCGGTACGCAGGTAGAGGCCTTCCATCAGGTTGTCTTGATGCCCAGAAACCGGATGATCGAACTCGCCGCCAAACGCTGACGGTCCGATAAGTCTTTCAAGCAATGAACGATTTAACGGGCCGCGATGCACGATCGGCACGGTTTCGATACCTGATCCGGCTAACAGTTGCGATCGCACGTCCAGCGTCAGAAACGTTTTCGTGTCTTTATCGAAGATGTCGAACTCGAAAAAGTAGTGGGGTAATCTACGATAGAAGATCGAGTGCTTCGCATAGACCCATTCACCGTACAAAATGAAACGCCGACCGAGTCGCTCTTCCAGTGTGCCGCGCTTGACCATTGCCCATTGCTTGAACAGATCATACTGCGGATGCATTCCCTCGGTGATCTTATGCCCCCGACACTGCAAGAACATCTCATCACCGACAAAGTGGATGCCGACATTGGTTCCATCGATTTTTTCTTCGACGATCAATGAAGTTTCTGAAAGAAATTGCACCGACTTCCGTTCACCGAGGTGTTTATCATCCGAAGTCCCTCGCGACCCAAACAAATGCGGCGTCCGCGGGTATTTTACGAAATCGCCAAGTGAAATGCCCATCATCTTCCTCCGGCCCTACTGTTACCCATTAAGAGAAAATACTGACACTATACATTTATTTTTGGTTCGCGGACTGCCCTTCGGATCGCCAGTGATTGGTACCGCTTCAGGCTTAAATCAACGCAAAGCGAACAGATTCGGCGGGCGGATATGCGTCAGTGGAAGCCAATCGCCCAATTTAGGCGTTCTTTACGTATTCGCGAGTGCCCAATGCGAATCCAGCGATCGATGACTTGCGGTTTTAAGAACCGAACGGGCGAGTTGGACACGCAGATCTCAAATTCGGTACTTAAACGATTATGCAGTTGGATGGACACCCCGAGTATTAGATTGATTGTCCCGCGCCGGGGCGTCGCTCGCGACTGATGTTTCATTTTCAGGTCGATGATAAGGATGCAATCACAAGACGTACGGTCTCTGCCGGTGCCAGATTTGCGATGGAACCGATGGGTTAATTTCACGGCGAGCGATCTTCGAAAGCTATCGACGACCCTGCGACCAAGTTAGACAACATCGGATCAATCACGTAATTTCGCTTTTTCTTTTGTGCATCCCCGGTGATAATCGCTTCGCGGGAAATCATTTCGCGGGGGCAGGAAGTCGTTTCGCGGGGGTCAAGCTTCGTTTTCGGTTTTCAGACGAGTAGTACGAACTTACCGGCGTTTAGTTGGTGCCATCCATCAAATAATTGCAGTTGGGATGGTTTGCGTAAGGTATGTGGTTCGGGAACCGGGAAGCGGTGAAAGATAGTTGTCCAGGGTGAGCGAAGGCGAGTTCCGCGAATCGAGCGTAACCCGAGGTTTACGAGAACGACCGAACTGTCGACATGAGTTTGATTTAACGACCTTTGGAATCACGCCGATTCGCAACCGATCGGAGTGCCGGCGTGACCGTCGGCGATTCGATGGACTAGCCACCAAACGTCACCAAACGCATAAAGGTCTTGCGGCGATCGGTCGTCGCTTGGGACGTTTTGAGCGTTAGCGTCGTTGCCGGTTTCGATTCGGCTTGAATTCGCGAATTGGTAAATCTACCACTTGTCGCCACTCGCGATTGCCATATTAACCTTGGGTTACGCTCGGCTTGCAAGGCAAGCCAGCGCTCGCCCGGTGCTACAGTCTTTCGCCGCGTCGCGGCGGTCTCGGAAAAAGTAGGTCTGAACAAGTAGATCGGTACAACGTGCAGGGCACTCTCCCTTGGGAGAGTTTCGTGCTCGTTAAACCGATTTGTTTCTACCGACGGATTAAAAGATGCACAACCGGCGGTTGTGGTCGTAA
>DIUH01000280.1:0-3566 GCA_002428205.1 Planctomycetaceae bacterium UBA6163 | reverse complement strand
ACGCCGACTGGTACTCCGAGCGAAATTGAAAAATTGGTCAACCGTGACAACTTGGCTCCACCGCGTAAGGCTCTCGTGATACCCACTTGTATTTCCATTTACTTTGCGAAGCGATCGCTTTTTAAATGCCCCCAGAAGTCATTCGACGATATTCCGGTGCCCTTGTTTGAAAGTAGGTTCGTAGGCGGTGTGACCACGTCGCGACTAACTGGTCCCGGTATGACCGGCACTGGTTCTCGAACGAGAGTCGCCGAGAAGAATTCTGCAGCAGGTAGCGAGACCAACGCATGGACTGATCGAACGCCGTTGGCAATCGGTTCGCTCGCTGCATCGGTGGTCATGGTCATACTTGGTTGGTCGATCTGCGCGGCACAGGACTTCAAAACACTAGACGCTAACCAAGCGATCTGGCGAAGCCACGCTGAAGCAAGGTTAAAAGCGATTTATGATGCGGGCGAGTTTCGTCCTAAGGGCTTTCAACCGAAGTGGTTGAGCGACAGTTCAGGATTCGTGATCACCCAAACGGACGGCAACACTAAACCGCCGGTGACTTGGTTTTATGAGGCAGCAACGGGAGTGCGTCGACTGGCGTCGACAGACCAACAAACGGCCAGTGGAAATGATAGCGATGGTGCGCGGCGAGGCGATTTGCGAATCGAAGCTCGAGGGACGGGCCTAGTCGTTATCGATCACGCAAACCAACGTGAATCGGTGCTGGTTTCGAACTCGACCGGTCGAGAGGTGCGGTATCAAAACCCGAAGTGGAGTCCTGATGGGTCACGGATCTTGTTTGTCGAGGCGGACGCAACCGATGTGCGAAAGCGATCGGTTTTGGTACCTGGCGATCCGAGTTACCCGGAAGTGCAGCAACATCGGTTTGCCCGCGTCGGGGGCGAGATCGAGAGACTTCGCATCGGTGTGGTGGTCAACGACACGGGACAATTGAATTGGCTGCCGGTTGAATGCCCTCCAGAAGGGATGTATCTGGGGCAGGTCCAGTGGGCCGGTAGCGCCGATGAGGTGCTGATCGAAACGTACAGCCGCTTTCGTGATCGTCGCGATATCCTGCTCGTCAATCTCGATGGCGAGGTGAAGACAATCTTTTCCGAGACCAACGATGCTTGGGTGGAGTCCAGCCAAGGAAAGAACTCAGGAATTGTTTGGATCAAAGATGGCAAGCAGTTCGTCGTCATCAGCGAGAAAGATGGCTGGCGACACGCCTATCGCTACTCGCGAGACGGCAAGGAGTTGGCATTGGTGACTCCAGGGGACTATGACCTGATTGATCGCGCTGCGATTGATGAGGAACAGGGTTGGTATTATTTCTATGCGTCGCCTGAAGACGGCACGCAGAAGTATTTGTATCGTTCCGACTTGCAGGGTTCTGGCGAACTCCAACGCGTTTCGCCTCAAGGTCAATTGGGAACGCATGATTACCTCTTTTCGCCCAATGCGAAGTACGCAATCCAGACCTTCTCCGCAATCGATACGCCTCCGGTTCACGAATTGATCGAAATCCCATCGCACCGCGTTATCAAACGTTTGGAAAGCAACGACGAAGTTCGCGAGAGGTTAAAAACGATCGAATGTTTACCGACCGAGTTTTTGAAGCTTGATATCAGCGACGCAATCCAATTCGATGCCTGGATGATCAAGCCCAAGGATTTTGACGCAACGAAAAAGTATCCGCTGCTGATTTACGTTTACGGCGAGCCACATTCGCAAACGGTCCTTAACCAGTGGGGGGCGGCACAAATCGATTTTCATCGCCTGGTCGCTGAACTGGGATACGTGGTAGTATCGATCGACAATCGTGGCACACCGGCACCGAAGGGGGCAGCATGGCGACGAGCTATCTTTGGAAGTCTTGGTCCACTGTCGACCGACGAACAGGAAGCGGGCTTGAAAACTCTGGCTAGGCAATGTCCGTTTATCGATACCGATCGTGTCGGAATCTGGGGATGGAGTGGCGGCGGTTCTAATACGTTGAACGCTCTGTTCCGAAAACCTGACTCCTATCATGTCGGAATAGCGGTTGTGCCAAAGCCCCAGCCGCATTTGTACAACGCTTGGTTCCAAGAGATTTTCATGAGGACTAAAGAGGTCAATCTAGAAGGTTACCAACGTTCTGCACCAATCAACTATGCAGAAGGGTTGCGAGGCAAATTGTTGATCATCACCGGTTCGGGTGAGACCAACACGCACATCCAAATTATCGAAGGGTTGGTCGATCGCCTGATCAGCCTAGGCAAGCCATTCGATTATATGGTCTACCCGAATCGCGACCACGGACTGCGCGAAGGTGATGGTACTCTGGTTCACGTCAGGATGCATATCTTGAGGTACCTGGTTGAGAACCTTTCACCAGGACCACGATAAGCCATTCTTCGCCAATCAATAACCTGTTCAATATTATTCCCTATTCAGTCCACCGCCATGATCAGAACTTCATTACTGCTAAGATTCGCGGCAGCCTACTGCGGTTTCGTCGCGATTTGTCTCGGAACGATCGTCTCGGCCGCTCCGCCCGGTAATTCATTGGTGATTCCTGATTTCACCAACGGTGACGTGATCCCGAAGGATGCAAAGCGAGATTGGAACCTTGGGCCCACCGGCTTGCGCGGTTGGATGTTCGGCGACAAACTGGTAACGATCGATGGTCGTCAAATTTTGATTACGGCCGTAGACAAAGGCTCCCCGGCGGATGGCTTTGTTGCCGTCGGAGATGTGATTCTTGGGGTGGACGGAGGTCGATTTTCCTACGATCCTCGAACTGAGTTTGGACGGGCAATCACGGCAGCCGAAACTGACGAGGGTGGTGGAAAACTTGTCCTGACGCGTTGGCGCAGCGGCAGCGTCGATCGAGTCGAATTGAGTCTGCCGGTACTGGGCTCTTTCAGCGCGACCGCACCCTATGATTGCCCGAAATCTCAACGAATACTCACAAAAGGTCTGACACAACTTGCCCTTCGTATGGAAGCACCCGATTACGCAGGAAAGATCGATCCGATACCGCGTTGCCTTAATGCGCTTGCGGTTCTGGCGGGCGGTCAAGCCGAACACTTGCCGCTGGTGAAACGTGAAGCAGAGTGGGCAGCAGACTTTCGGGCTCGAGATTTCCGGACCTGGTATTATGGTTATGTGATGATTTTTCTGGCAGAGTACCTATCGGCCACCGGAGACACATCGGTATTGCCGGGTTTGCGGCGATTGGCGTTGGAGGCGGCAAGTGGCCAGAGCGCCGTCGGCTCGTGGGGTCATACGTTTGCTTTACCCGATGGTCGCCTCAAAGGTTACGGGATGATGAACTCTCCCGGACTGCCGTTGACCATCGGGATGGTTCTGGCACGCGATATCGGTGTCAACGATGCCGAGGTTACGCAAGCGATTGAGCTAAGCGCTAATCTGTTGCGATTCTATACCGGTAAAGGTGCCGTGCCTTACGGTGACCATGCCGCCTGGACCGAGACGCATGAAGACAACGGCAAATGCGGCATGGCGGCGGTGCTGTTTAATCGACTTGGCGAAGCCCGCAGCGCCGATTTTTTTACTCGCATGGCTTTGGC
>DIUH01000202.1:14043-15085 GCA_002428205.1 Planctomycetaceae bacterium UBA6163 | reverse complement strand
TCGAACCGATGAAGGGCGAAGCTTCCTTGTTGGTTGGCCAACGGTTCTCAGCTATCGACAATCAAAGCGATTCCGATCCAACGGCCGATGCGCCGATCGCGCCCGATGAGTTCATCATCCAGCGGGTCTATCGTGGTGAAATCATCATCACTAACCCGACGCCCAAACGCCGCACCATCGATGTCTTGTGGCAGATCCCCGCCGGAAGCATCGCACTCGCCAGCGGCCAAGCGACGGACAGCAAAACGATGGTGATCGAACCGTTCGCGGTCCAGCGGCTTGAGTACCAGTTCTACTTCCCCAAGCCCGGCACGTTCGCACACTATCCCGTTTGCGTCGGCGTCGATGGAAGACTCGTTGCTCGCGGAACGCAGCGAACGTTTGAAGTCGTCGCTGCTCCGACCAAGATCGACGAAGACTCTTGGCCATCGGTCGCCGCTTACGGTGATGCCGCCAAGATCGCTGCGTTTCTTGATAAGGCGAACTTACGAAAACTTGCCTGGGACTTAGTCGCCCATCGCATGAAGGACGCTGACATTTACAAAGCCATCACTCGTGTCCTTCGTGACAACCAAATTGAGTCGCCGATCCTGTGGAGCTACTCGCTGCATCATCGCGACGTCGAAGGGATGAAGACGCTTTTGTCACAGCAACCGTTGCTTATCGCTTCAACAGGCCCCGTGTTTCGCAGCGATCTACTGACGATCGAGCCGATCGAGCGCCAGCTTCATGAGTTGCTTGAGTACGCGCCGCTAGTCCAGGCTCGCATTCATCCGCTGAAGGCCGAACGCGAAATCTTGAACCCAACGTTCAAGGACCAGTACATTCGCTTTCTGCGAGTGCTTGCGCATCAAGGTGAAATCGCGACCGATCAACAGATGCAAATCGTCTACTACCTCATCCTGCAGAACCGCATCGAAGAAGCGATCAAACGGTTCAGCGAACTCGACCAAGACCAGCTGACGCCCGCGTTGCAGTACGACTACTTGACCGGATACCTCGCGCTGCATCGTGGCGATTATGCCATCGCACAACAGGTTGC
>DIUH01000202.1:5594-14034 GCA_002428205.1 Planctomycetaceae bacterium UBA6163 | reverse complement strand
GCTTCCGTCGACGATGTAAAGCGTCCTCCGATCGACAAGTCGGGTGACTTGTCGCTGATCGATCGCGACCAGCAAAACGCTGCCGCGGCCGATCGCGTGCCGCTGATCAATGTCGCAGTCGAAGGATCGACGCTGAAGATCGAACATCGCAATACCTCCGAAGTCACGATCAATCTTTATGCCGTCGACCTTGAGTTGCTGTTCAGCAAAACACCGTTTGTTCGCGATGACTTGGCAACCATGGCGATGGTGGAGCCGACTCGCAGCGAACGGATCGAACTCGAATCGAAGGACGGTATCAAGCAGTTCCGACTTAATGAGGCGATGTCGCGTCAAACGCTGTTGGTCGAAGTCAGCTCGGGCCCGGCAAGAGCCACCACGTTGTATTACGGCGGCAACTTGACGGCGTACGTGTCACAAGCATTCGGCCAGATCCAAGTCACCGATTCTTCGAACCGGCAACCCGTTGAAACTGCTTATGTGAAAGTTTATGCCCGGCACCATGACGGTTCGATCCATTTTCATAAAGACGGCTATACCGATTTGCGAGGCCGTTTCGATTATGTCAGCGTCAGCAGTGGCGACTTAGGTTCGGTGCAACGTTTTGCCATCCTCGTCATCGATCCCGAACGAGGCGCGACGCTGCAAGAGGCCGATCCACCCACACGGTAAGCGAGGATACCCTCCCGCGCCGCGCGCTCGTTCTACCACACAAGTCATCATGTATTGCTCCCCTGCCAGCTCGTCTGTCAGGAAGCCGAGGTCGGCATGCTAGACACAAGCCAAAATTTGCGTGACCTTCCGATTTTAACTTGTGGTGACTGACCGGCGGAGCGGTCAGCGACGATGGCTTCGCTCGTCGATTGGGTGCACCTTGTCGGGATTGGTTGGGTTTGTAGGGCAAGCGGCATAAACCAACGCTGTTGTGCTCGTAAGCATCGTGCCGTTTGCTATTGTCGTCTTTCGCTCTGCGAAAGAACTCTGTCACGCTACTTTCGCGGAGCGAAAGGCGACAATTTTTTTCTACTCTGTTGCGTGCGTGCGTTTATGCGGAGGAGTCTCTTATGGGAGGGTGATTGTTGTGGGGTCGATGAACTGCGGCAGTGGGAGTCGGCAATCGGATTTTAAGAATACGATCAACTTTTGTTCGCGGTCCATGACGCGTAAAACCACAACGTCATCGGCGGATGCGTAAAACGTTCCTGGAGCCCACTGCGAATATTTTGGGTAACAAATAATTTGGCCTCGCACCAGTTTCGTATCTTGTTTTAACACGTCACCGGTCAATCCGATATCAAAGCCAGCCCTGTACTCTTGGGCGAGTAATGTGGATTGAAGCAAGTCGGGGGCGAGCACTTTGATCACCCTGTCAATCGAAGACAAGCCGGTTTGAGTTTTGAAGAGTTGTAGGTAAAACAATTTCCCGACTTCTCGATCTTCCATTAGCGAATTCTCAAATATCATTTTGTCAATCAGCGATTGAACCGTCTGGTCATTGCCATTCTTCAGCAACTCGATCACGGCATTACGGTCGGCGAGCGTTGGCAGATGGGCCATCTTGGCACGATATTCCTCCCTTGCCCGTTGCGTTCGCTGCTGTCCTCTCTTTTCTTCCTTCTGATAGGCCTGCAATGCTTCGCCTTCGAGTCGAGTAAGATCGATTTCAACTGGATAAGATGTTTCATTCGTTTCGCCTTTTAGTTTGACCAAAACCTTTCGTTGGATTGAAGTGACCAGTCCTGATTTGTGATCAAAGCGAATCGTTCCTGAACCAGTTAAATAAACTTGTGGCTGAAGGTTCTTGCCATCGAATTCGATCGTCTCCTCGATCACCGTCTCAGACTCGTTTTGGTCGGCACGTTTGTAGTTTAATGTCAGCGTGCCTGTGGTCGCCGACGAGCCCTTGGTCAGCCAAGCGAATGGCCCGCTAAAGATCGGGAACGGATGATCGCCATAACGTCTATCGCTAAAATGTAATGCTATATTGGTATTGGTCGAATGCACCAGTGCCAAGTCGTTTTTTAGCGTCCAATGCTTGGCATCGCCTGAGGACATTTCGGGAAACGGATACGTTGAAAAATGCCATGGCAGTCCGTCAACGCCGTGACCTTCGATGCTGGCCTGCTTGACCACGCCGCTGGGTTGCAGTTCGGCAAAGCCGTTAGTTGTTTCCTGTGCAGAGAAGTTAAATTCACCAAGTTGGATCAGTGGCGTTTCGACAGCTCTTCCGAATGGGACAGTCGCTTTTAGCGACCCTTGGAAATTGACCACCAAAGAGTCGGCGGTGTCGATCCGAGAAGTTGCCGGTTGTTTTGGCGAGAACGAATAGGTGATGTTTCCTTTTATCTTGCGTGAGTCGCGAATCCCGACCCGATTGACTAATTCGAATCGATAGACAAGCGGAGAATCTTGGTGTTGATAGGCGAGATTGTGATAGGTCGGCGTGTCGCTTTCTGGCGGATCAGGCTGGTTGTCTTTCTCAGGCGACTCGTAAGGTTTTTGGGGACTGTCGTCGCTGGGTAATTCGTCAGCTTGCGAAACGGCGGCGGGTTTGGCGTCGTCGGCCCAAGAGTTGGGAGTTTGTGAACCGATCGTACCAACACACAAAAGGGGCAAGGCGACGCGAAACCGCTTCGAGAATAGGTTCGTTAGCATGGAATTCCCCAGACGAGCACGACAAGTCGGAACTGGAAGCAGCCGCCATTGTACCATTAGCTCCGATGCGGGCAGTACAATTGCGCGACCGAAAAAATATGGAAATGCGTTGGCCCAGGACTGGTGGACTCTTGAGAAAATTTCGAGAATACGCTCGGGAGATATCTGTGTCAGGAAATGCAAAGCGGAAGCGACGCTCGTTTAGCGACGAGTTCAAACACAGTGCGGTCGGGCTGATCGTCAAGCAAAGCTATTCTTTCAGGGCTGCGGCTGATGCAGTCGACGTCGATGTGACGACCTTACGAGAACGACCGAACCGGCGACGAGCGGTTGATTTGCTAACCTTTGGAATCACACCGAGTCGTAACCGATTGGAATGCCGGCATAACCGGACGGTGCCGGTTCGCCTGTCAATTGCGTCGGCGGAGTCGGTGGTTGCGACTCGGAGTCAATTGTTGGATTGGCATATCTATCGCTCGTCGCCGCTCGTGATTGCCATGCTGACCCCGGGTTACGCTCGGCTTGCAANNCATTGGTTGTCGCGTGCTTTCGCCACTTCGCGGCTATCAGAGCCCGGCTTCGCTTGGCGATGGCCGGGCTTGTCCCGGCAACTTCGTGATGGGTTTGGTGCACTAAGAGCATGAATGTCCACGAGCCGACGCTGGGCCACGGCCCGAGCTTGTCTCGGTCGGGCGATGATCATTACCTGTTTCTCGNNCCGACGACGATGAAAACGGCAGGCACGCTTGACGCAGTGCTTGATGTCTGTGAAGAAAGTGAAATCCGTCCGTGATTTCCACAATCGATCCTTGCAAGCAAGATTCCACCAAGGTCAATCTCCCCCGAATTTCACTCCCCCTCAACTAAACTGTTACCCTTATCGAATAGGCTGAGACGAAGTATCCACGGACGACAACGGCGGCATAAACTCGGTTGGCCAAATCGGGTCGGCTTGCACAACGACCCGTTTACCGTTGGTCGGATCATGAAACTCAATCGCCCATGCGTGCAGCGCGATCGGCGGTTGAAACCCGGTGCGACTGCCATAAATCGCATCGCCTAGAATCGGGTGGCCGCGATGCGAACATTGAAGACGCAATTGATGCATCCTGCCAGTCAGCGGACACATTTCCAATAGCGTCGAGCCTCGGTCGTCACCCGTCGCTGGTCGACTGCTAAGCACACGTGCCGTTGTTACCGCGAGTTTCGCATCGGATGAGTTCACATCTGCGATTTCACAGCGTGCCTCATCGGGCAACTTACGAATCGAATCCTGCCACTGCGTTTCACACTGAGGCGCGTCGCCTTGGACCCACGCTAGGTAACGTTTATGAACCTTGCGAGATTCGAATTGTTGACTCAATAGGTTTGCCGCGCGTTTGGTTAACGCGACCAGAATCACGCCGCTGACGGGGCGATCAAGTCGGTGGGGCAACGCGACATAACGATTCGGTTTGGAAGCGTCGGCCAAGTGATCGCGAACCATCGCTTCAAGACTCGGGTGTGGCGACGGTGCTTGAGTCGCCAGTCCCGCTGGCTTAAAGACAACCATGCACGCTTCGGATTCCCACAACACACGAACCATCGGATTATGTGTGTCCCCTTTGTGCATGGTCGATAAAAAAACGAGAGACCCCGGCCACGAAGATCAGAGCCGCCTCCAGGCTGCTTGTGATGCTCGACGAGTCTCTCGTTCTTTGGCAAAGTGTTCAATCAACTGACGTCCGCGTCAAGCATTGGTCGAAAATTTAGTTGCTCGTGGGAGCGCTTTGGCGTCTGTTCGGCGGCGGTTCAGCAATGATAATCAGACGCGATGAGCAATCCACTTATGACGACCGACAACAACGATTCAGCGCACTTCCACTTCGTCACCGGGCGACTGGCCGAAGCGGCGCTGCGCGAGGTGGTTGCAAAAATGGTTGCCACCCGTCCGCTACGTTATTCGATCGGTGTGATGCCGATCACGGTCGCCGCCTTGATGACGCCGCGATGGTTGGTCCGACACTTGGTCGTGCCCAAAGAAGCGACGGTGGTTGTGGTGCCGGGATACCTGGATGAACATCGCCAAGAATTGGAACAGGCACTGGGTATTGCGGTGGTTTGCGGCCCGCGAGACTTGCGACAATTGCCGGAGTTTTTTGGTGGTAAAAGCCAATCCGAAGATGTGATGCGTGAACATGACATTCGCATCATCGCAGAGATCAATCACGCGCCGCGGTTGTCGCGTGA
Organism: Planctomycetaceae bacterium UBA6163; assembly: GCA_002428205.1. Taxonomy (GTDB): domain Bacteria; phylum Planctomycetota; class Planctomycetia; order Pirellulales; family Pirellulaceae; genus UBA6163. Next base: position 9,150 of record DIUH01000202.1, on the reverse strand, counting down.
CGACTTGATCGCGACAGCCAAACGTTTGCTTAGCGAAGGGGCAGACATGATCGATATCGGGTGTGATCCAGCCACTCGATGGATGACGATCGGCGATGCCTTTGCGGCGCTGGCCGATGCGGCGATTCCGGTATCGGTCGATACGTTTGATCCATGGGAAGCGGCCACAGCATGCAAGCGCGGTGCGCGCCTGGTTTTATCCGTCAATCAAACCAATCGCCAGGCCGCTGTCGATTGGGGCGCCGAAGTGGTCGCGATTCCTGACACGCCAGACGACTTATCGAGCCTCGATGCGACGATCGAATACCTTTCGGCTCGCAACGTACCGATGCGGTTGGATCCGATTCTAGAGCCGATCGGCATGGGGTTCACACAAAGCTTGATGCGTTATGTCGAAACGCGGCGTCGGTACCCAGATGCATCGATGATGATGGGGATCGGCAACTTGACAGAATTGACCGACGTCGATTCAGCGGGCATCAATTTGATGCTGCTTGCGATATGCCAAGAGCTTTCGATCACCAGCGTGTTGACAACGCAGGTGATCAATTGGGCACGTTCGTCAGTCCGCGAATGCGACCTAGCCAGACGCTTGGTCCACTACAGCATTCATCATCAGACGCCGCCCAAGCGGTTGGATGAATCGCTGGTGATTTTGCGCGATGCCAAACTGCGAGCTTACTCCGCTGACGTGCTGGCGCGTTTGGCGACCGAAGTTCGCGACAACAATTATCGACTATTTGCCCAAGACGAAAAGATTCACATCATCAGCGCGGGATTGCATCTCAGCGATGACGATCCGTTTCGATTGTTTGAATCGTTGATGGCCCAGCCGCAATCGTCCAACGTCGATCCGGGACATGCGTTTTATCTTGGCTTTGAAATGGCCAAGGCAATGACCGCGCTAACGCTGGGCAAACAATACGAACAAGACCANNTGTTGTCCAGCAATTCGTGCAGGTGAACAAACGTCTTGCCGAGTCGACCGCCATAATTCCCAGCGCTGATTTTCATCAAGCCTGGCGTATCGGCGGCGGCATAGATGGCCGCTTTGGTCGCCGCTTTTAACGATTCCAGATCGCGTCCGTTGACGATGATTTCCATCACCGATTCGACACCCGGCGGCAGCCTGGATTGTTCGCCCAGTTTCGCTCGCAATGTCGGACAATATTCCGCGTAAGTGCTGGCGATCATAAAACTGTAACGGCTGCCCGCTTTGCTGCCGCTGGCCGCGACCCCGCCGGGAAACGGTGTGATCGTATCGGGGATCTGCTCGACCGCGATTGCCGCCTTCTCGGCCGCTTCGATCGCGGCGTCTTCGGTCGCGCCAAAGAACCAAAGGTTGCCGCCCATGACACCGTCTTGAAAACCGAACCGACGTGTCAAGAAAAACTCGCCGCCCAAAATTGGAATCACCCAGCCGCGTTGACCATAGCGGACGGCGCGAAACTGGTGGCCATCGCCGAACAGGGCAATTTTGCGGCCGAGTTTGAAGTAGTCTTCGGTATCGAGCAGATTAAAACAGCGGATCGTCGGACAGGTCAATGCATTCTGGCTGATTCGGGCCATCATCACCTTTTCGAGATGTTCGCGGCGATCTTTGCGAAACCGTGGAACGTGGAACTGGACGATGCAGCCTGGGCGGTTGTCAGGCGTTTGCGACGCATCGACCCAGCGGACCATTCCCGATTCGCAGTCACACAAAATCGTACTGCTGGCGTGCCCTGTGACGGCGGCGACGGCGTGGCCGAGCCAACGGCGATCGCGACCGGTCAGCAGAACTTCGCCATAAATACTGCGGAAGCCTTCGGCGTAGGTATCATCGACAAGTTGTCGCAGGTCAGGCATTGGAACGTTCGCAGGAATCATTGGAAAGAAGCTGTTGTTATCGACTGGAAAGTGTACTGCGTCTTACGAGTCATCGGGCTGTATCGCCAGATTACATCACATCGCCGGTCGAGCGTATATCGGGCCAATGTCAACTGGCGCCGCACAGGTCCGTAGTCAAGATTCACTTTTGTAGCGTTAGGGTACCGCAGGGAAAAATGGCGGATTCGAAGTTAACAGCGTATCGAAGTCAGTCTCTTCCAGTGGTTCGCCGGTCGGGCGTCCCGACATCGTCGCGACGGGTTGGGCGTACAAGACAAACGCGGGCGATCAGCAGTCGATTCACCAACCCAATGAAAGTCGCCCGCCCACAACCACCAGAAACGCCAAGTCGACCACCAAACGCAACCAAAATCGACTGTAGCGTACCGCCGCTTCGGTCGCGAGATTCGGAAATCGCACTTTGTTCCATCCATAAACCTGCATTGCTGGGAAAGTTTGATAGTTAGAATATGGCCTCCATCACCCGATGGATCGAACGAACAGGGCTATAAGTTACGTCCGGCTGCGATTATCCGTACCGACGCACACAGGAGAAATGGCTCAACGCCAATCAATCGCTTCACCATCAATTGTCCTTCGCTTGCCTTATCGATAATCGATTAATCATCGCTTGCGACCAGGTCTTTCACCAACTAAGTTTCTCGCAAGTTTGGGAATTGACCGACTAATATCTTTTCAATCTCCACTTTCCCTTTGCCACGAATCGCTGCGCCTGCCAATTGGTGAATAACCAGCAACAGCGACTTCAGTGGCCTTTCTAAGTCGCTGGGCGATGTCTGGTTGTCGCTGGCAACAAGCCCTTGTTCGCGATTTTCCGCGTCTTCTTCTCCTCAACGGGAACACTGCTAACAGCGGATGCGCCGGTTGCTCCGCGGCCAATCGCCCGAAAGACTCGGCCAGGGAATGAGCACTTATGAATTGGCGCCAGGGTTCGGTAGGCCGGTTCAACAAAGGTTTCACAAGCGGAATCACTCTTCGGACAATCCGGCTACGCGTTTTTTGTTGAACGAGCACCATTTCCAGAACCATGCGCCGATAAGGCTCTTCATCACGCTGAAACCGATGTTCAAGAATCGTAATCGCTTCCTCAATCGAATCAGAAATCAGCGATCCGTCAGCGGTCCGGATGAGGAAACCCATTCCTGGTGGGAACCACCGATGATCGCCGCGTGCCCTCGCGATCCCCCCCGGCCGGAGCGTCGTCGCGACCGTGAGTAAACGTTGGAAGTGCCGGTGGTTTTTCCCAAAAACTGGCTGGGCGAAATCAGTTCGCTCGCTCGGTCCTCGCCCTTTCGGCACATCGACACTTTATTTTCGAATATCTTTTAGATAAATCGGCGACGTTACCGCATCGTGTTGTTGATGAACCACCACAAAACTTTTCCCAGCCGAGTCCGCTTTTGTGCGGCGAACCTTGCCGAGCGAGGCGAAGACGCGATCAGCGGGCTGATCGATCTGACGTCTCAGCGCCTGGTGCGATTCGCCTGTGCGATCACTCGCAACCAACATGATGCCGAAGACGCGGTTCAGACAGTCTTGATCCGCATCGGCAGCCAACCGGAATTGCTGAACCAGGCCGAGAACCCTTGGTCTTACTTGCTGAAAATGGCTCGCAACGAATCGTTGATGATCATGCGACGGCGAAAGCAGTGGTTCAGCATCGACA
>DIUH01000202.1:0-5586 GCA_002428205.1 Planctomycetaceae bacterium UBA6163 | reverse complement strand
TGGTCCAGAGCGAAGTGGTGGTGCTGAAGATTTGGGAAGAGATGACGTTCGCCGAAATCGCTGATGTGCTTGACATTACGCCATCGACGGCTGCCAGTCGTTATCGCTATGCGATCGGTAAGCTGTCGGTCATGTTGCGGCAAACCGTGGGAGACTTGGATCATGCCTGATTCTCATTTTCCACACGACGGGTCTAGCCGCTTGCCAGCCTGGGACGACGATAACTTCGACCATTACGATCTCGAGCAGTGGATTAAGGCTGCGGGCTCTTACATTCGTGCCGACGATCAGTTGCGTCCGCAGGTGATCGAGCAGGTGAAACAGCAAGCGGCCCGCCGTGGTGCTTGGAAACCGGTGGTCCAGTTCGCATCGTGGGGCCTTTCGGCCGCTTTGGTCTGGTCGCTGGCCGTGTATGCGGTTCTGTTGGTGGTGCCACGCGGATTGACGGCCAACGACATCTTCAATCGTGCCGAACAGCGGGCCATGACATCAGGTGTATCGCTCGATTGGGCGCTTAGCGAAGTCTTTAAGGAATCGCGACTTCCGGGAAAATCACATGACGTTGCGAATCAGTGGCAGCGACGCGATCATCCAGCTCAAGGGCTTGACCGATGAGTGAAATTGGCTCGTCGCCGCTCAGCGATGACGCGATGTTCGGGTCGGCAACGCCCGGCGTCGAGTCGTTTCATCGATCGCTGCAGGCCGCATTGCGTTCAGGGGTCGCGTTGGATTTGGGACCAGGCTCGATATCGAAATCGGGTCATGCGGCAATTCCGTCGGGGCGCTTGACGCTTTCGAAGCTGCAAGCCCTTCAGGCAGCAACGCAAAACCAATCGCCAGATCGGGCGACGCGATCGGATCAACAGCCTAGCCCAACTGAGATGCTTTCGTCGGCGTTTGGCGAACTCGCAGATGCCTTGCCGCAAAAGTATGTTGCCGGATTTTCGGTTTACATGGTTACAGGACGAACCGACCTAGTGCTCGACGCGATGTCGATTAACCTTCGGGCAGAGCGAGAATTAACGCGACTCGCTCGACCCAGCCTTGCGTATCTAGCGATCCTGGTGCTGATCGGAGCATTGGGTTCGGGGGTTTTGGCGATCGTGGTGCTGACGGTCGACTATGTACGAAATGACCTGCTGTTATTGCCGCATTCGATGGCCGTTTCACCTGATATGAAACCATGGATAACGGAGTCGCAAGTTTTCATGCTGCCGTGGATCGCACTGCTGCTCTTGTTGGTCGTTTCGGTCTGCCTGCTGGCACCGGTTTCGGCATGGATCGCCAAGTGCTTGGGTGGATTCGGATACATCAGTTCCCAGCGCAGGGCGATCGCCGCGCGAATTGAACATGCCTTGGTGCTGTCGGGTGTCGAGGGTGTCGACGCAGAGCAGACCGCAACACGTTTGGTCGGATTCCGGCCGACACAAAAGCGACCGGTACGGACAGTGTCGCGCAATGATCAATCACCAAGCGACTTGCAGCGATTAGGACTGGAAGCCAAGCACTATCATGCATGGTCAAACACCCGGCTGCGACAATTGCGATTCGGCTTGCCGTTGTTATTAGTGATGACATTGGGCTCCGCTGGAGTACTGATGTATTCGCTGGCCCTATTTATTCCGCTGACAAACCTTTTATATGTGTTGGCCGCACCGAGCGTTGATCCCTTGATTAAGGGTGACAAGCGATGACAATTCCGGAACAGCCTCAAGCATCGCCCATGATCGCAGAGTCGCTGCGCCAGCGAATCGACGCGACCTTGCCGTTGAAGGACAACGTCGTCTTGGCGCTGACGAAAGCGGCTGACTCGTTGACCGGTCCGCGTCGCCGCGAATTGATCCGTTTGAGCGATCGGGTCGCATTCGTCGACGATGCGGAGGTCGTGTTGCGTGACCCGGTTTTGCTGGAAATATTTTCGCCGCTGGTGATGGCCCAGACTGAACTGTCGCAAAGTGAGGACCGGACGCGGCAGGCCGAAGTGGAGCGTTGGGTTTTCAGGGTGCTGCAACGCCAAACTCGTCAGTCGCAGGCTAGGAAGGAGCGATGGGGCGTCGTGATTTATCCACTCTTCGTCTTGCTCTTATCCGCACTGGTTTTCGCAGCCATTTCCATAGCGATTGTACCGGTGTTTGAGCAGATGTTTCGTGAGTTTGGTCTTACATTACCAGTTCCAACGCTGTTGGTGATTTCGATTTCTCATATCTTCCAGTCGATATGGTTTTGGCTGCTATTCGCAGTCTTGTGCATAACGCTGGTTGTAATGCTTGGGATGCGGTTGGCAGACAATTTACGCTGGCTTGTATGGGGAGGTGTCGATCCGTGGTTATCCACAGGCTTTTCAACACGTCGTTCGCTGGGCGACCTGGCTTGGCATGCCGCATTGTTGATCGAGATCGGCTTGGGAGTCGAAGCAGCGATTGAAATCGCCGGTGNNCAAACACCGGCGCAAACCCCGCTGGCTGATCCACAATCTGAGACGTTTGGAAACTCGGCAAAGAACTGGTATCTCGGGGTTCCGTGCCACCTGCTTACCCACGCGTTGAATGTTCGCCAAACCGATAGGGAACCATCGGCAATGCTTCGCGAAATTGCTAGCCTCTACTGGGATCGCGAACAAAAACAATCGGTTTGGATCCTCTCGTGGCTTCAACCGATCGCCGTTTTGTTGATCAGCCTAGTCGTAGGTTTTGTGGTACTGTCTCTGTTCATGCCGTTAGTTAGCCTGATCAGCGGTTTATCATAAGGGGTGGTTATGACTAAACATACTGATCGCGACTGGGCAACTTTTTCACTAGACAACGCGGCATCGTCAGCAGCAGAACTAGGGACCGACAACGGGTTTCTGCGAGTCAAAGATCCTCGCCAGCGAGCCTTGTTACGAATCTTATCCTTCGCATATCGAAATCGTGTCGCCGCGGCGCCGCTTGTGGAACGATTGGCCTGCGAATATCAAGATGCCGAATCCGTCACGCTTCGCCAGGTTGCGTATCTTCTGGCCTCCGATGTTTCGCCGATAAGCGCCTTGGAGCAGACACGCGGTGCGGTCGACGAAACAACACTGCTGGCGCTTCGTTTGGCCGAGGAAACGGGGACGCTTGCGGGTACTTATGAACTTTGCTTGCGAGACGATTTTGACGCGAGGTTTCAAACAGACGATCCGGCGTATTCACCCACTGCCCAGCTCTTGCAACGTGCGATCGGGATTTTTGTCGCCTGTTTCGTCTTGACTTTTCTAGCAATCTTCATCGTGCCAACGTTTCTAAAGATGATGGACGAGTTTGGCCTGGCGATGCCGCGATTCCCTGTCTTGTTGCTTGAGTTGTATGAAAGTTTTGGCTTTCTACTGTTGTTATTTTCAATGGCGGCGATTGCCTGGTTAATGGTACTTGCGCTCTGGTTTCGCAATTGGCAATGGAAACCATGGAAGGCGGTCTACCCCAGTCGTCCCGCTGCGGTACGCTTGCGAGCGTTGTTGGCGCTGGTGGTCGGATCGGGACGTCCGGTTGTGGCGGCGATTGAAACGTTGACGCGATTCCAAGGCTCGTCGGTAATTCGTAATCGCTTGGTCGCCGCAACGCAATCGATGAACAACGGCGAAAACCCTTGGTCGGCGCTTGCGAGTCAAAAACTTCTCAGCCCACACGAAGCCCACGCATTGATGCTTGCCCCTGATGGTTCGACGGAATATTGGTTGCTGCAACAATCCGCAGTATCGAGCGCTCACCGCCACGAGACGGTTCTCGCCTTCTTGCTTCAGTCGGTCTCGCTCTTTTTGTTGATAGTGCTAGCAGTTGTGGTCGGCGCGACTGCAATCAGCTTTTTCATGGTCCTGTGTGTGATGATATCGGGGTTGACATGAAAAACATTCCAAAGCCGCGCCGCGGAACGACGTTGATTGAATGCATGGTTGCGGCATCGATCCTAACGGTGGCGATCGCAACGGTGACGATGGCCGTGTTTCGCATCGGTCGAATCTGGACCGACACGGGGCATTATCGGATCGCGTTGCAGGAAGTATCCAACCAATTAGAAACCTTGACGCAGTTACCACCCGATCAGGCAAAAACCGCGATCGATTCGCTGGTTGTTTCTTCGGACGTGGCTCGATCATTGGTCGATGCAAAGTTCAGTGGTGAACTGATTCAAGATGAGTTCGGTGACCGAGTAAAGCTGGCGTTAACCTGGGGTGACGATCGATCGAATCGGCCAATCCACATGACAGCTTGGCTGGCCCAGCCGACAACGGAGGACAGCCCATGAATGTTGGTGTACCGCCCTTAGGAGGAGACCTCGCCCGTCGACACGCTCGCGATCGCTCACGCGGTCGCCGCGGAGTTTCGTTGATTGAAACGATGATCGCAGTATCGGTCTCCGCCACGATTCTGTTGGTCGCAATCGGCTGGATTCATCAATCCTTCAAGCTTGCCAAAACGGTTAAGCAAAAACAGCAGCACCACCAACAACTGATAAGACTGGGAGACCAGTTTCGACAGGATGTTCGGCTTTGCCAACAGGTGTCACGCGATGCCGATGGTCGATTGGTGCTCCGCAATCCAGAACGTGGCGATGTGTTGTATGAGGTTGATAAGGCTACCGTTTCGCGAGCTTACCTTTCAACCGCCGCTGAAAAAACTCATCGCGAAAGCTATCCATTGATATCCGGCAGCGATATCTCGTGGGATGACACCGAACTGCCCCAGTGGATCACATTGACGATAAGACGCTCTTCGGGCGTGGCTGACCGCTCCGGCAGCAGGGCGGCCGACACTCCGGTCGATCTGCGAGTGCGTGTGGCAGTGGGCCGTTGGCTGGTTTCGTCAAGCCTTGTTGTTTCAAACGAGGAGGTCGGCCAATGAATATGCGATCTGATTGCGGCAAAGGGGAAAAAAACGAGGGAAGCGTGTTGGTCTGTGTGCTGGTCTGCCTGGGCATCGCCTCAATCGTCAGCCTCGGGACTCTGAAGACCACTCTGGCTCACCGTCGAGAATTGCAGCGTCATTGGCAAATGGAACAAACCCAGTGGGTGCTGGAAGCGGGATGGCGACGAGCCCTAAAGGCCAGGCTGGCGGACGATCAGTATACGGGTGAGGTATGGGACTTAGCGGGAGTTTTGCAAAGCGATCTTGATGCCTCTGTCCAAATCGCCATCAAGCCCCAAGACGTCTCGCAGGACTCAGTCGAACTGTCGGTTTCCGTCACCATACAAACCAAGGATCCGGTTCCGATCGTCACACGTCGTTCCAATTCTTGGCAAATGAAGAAAACACCGACCGTTAATGAATCCCTAAAAACCGAGGCCCTCCGATGAAATGCTCTTATCAATATTCAACCCCTCAGAATCGCGCCTTTACTCTGGTCGAACTGCTAGTCGTGATCGCCATCATTGGTGTGCTAGTAGGACTGTTGTTGCCCGCCGTGCAAGCAGCACGCGAAGCGGCGCGACGGATGGCGTGTTCGAATAACTTAGCACAGCTAGGAATCGCGACGCATAACTATGAGTTTTCGATGGAGCATCTGCCCAGTGGCGTGATCAACCCAGAAGGTCCCATTCGAAGCGAACCGATCGGCCAGCACGTCAGCTAT
>DIUH01000380.1:1516-4990 GCA_002428205.1 Planctomycetaceae bacterium UBA6163 | reverse complement strand
ACGCCAATCAGCCGACTTTCAATCAAGGCCAGTTCGGTCCGCAATCGGTCTGCATCGGCATTAAGCCCTTCGCCCGTTTCCGCGAAATCAACCGTGATCGTCGTGATTTCTGAAAAGCGTTGTCGCGACTGTTCGACGATGCGAAGCTCCTGATGCGCAGCGACTAATTCGAAATACGCAGTGGCTGCGACCAGCAATTGTCGGTTCAGCGTCGCATTGGCCGCGTGGCCTTGGGCCCAAGCGGATTTCTCAGTCACCTTGGGCAGAAAGATCGCATCAGCGAGGTGGAACTGGGCGACAATGCCCGGTCGCGTATTGGTGGTGCCCGCCCCTGTGGCACCGGCCCCAAGTCCGTACTGAAACGAGTTGCGATTGACGTCGATGATGCTGCCGTCGCTGGCTTGGTAATTCCCGTCGTGACGATGAAAGCTGAAGCCCGTTTGAATCGACGGCAACCACAACACCTGAGCTCGATCCAATGCGGCATAAGCTTGTTGAACTCGCCATTGGGCCAAGCCGACTATCGGATGCTGGCTATCGACTGCGGCAAGCACCGAAGGCAAATTGAGCGCAAGCGGATTTTCAATCGGCGGCGATACGGGAAGGTCGAAACTGACTCGGCTGATCGGCGTCGCTTGACCATCGCCGTCCACGCTGTCGTCGGCGATGATCGTTGCCGCGAGCTGACCATCGGCATCCGCTGGGCACACCGCCGCCACTTGGATCGATTCGCATTTTCCTCTGGCAAGGTACCCCGGGTTAGCACACCCGCCTGTGCATACCAAACCGAGCAAGGCTAGCCGTTTCCGGGATATCGCCATGCATACGTCTCCAGAGTTGTTGCCAATTGCCGGTCATGTCGTTCCTAACAAACCGGTTGTGCACGAGAGTCTTCGGCGAACGACGGTAACGATAATCAGCTTTGTGGCAATTCCATCCGCCAATTCTATGCTTTCGACGACCAGTCCTTCGCTTGAGGTTGACTATACTGCAAAGTCGGATCGGTCAGACCTGTCCGAGCACAAAGAAAGTTTTGGTTGTACCGGTTATGCGATCTGCTTAAGCAGAGAATCTAAAGTTTACGAATCGAATGAAACATTATAACGGAACACTAGTGGTATTGGCATTGCTGTCCGCTCTGGTGGGGATGCAGGGATGCCACTGGGCGGCGGAAAACGTAGAACCGAAGGAGCCAGAAGGGAACTTGATTGCCGTCAAGTTGGTTGCTGCTGCTCAGATCGAGGTCGCCAAAACCACCCACCAGCCGGCTAGCGTCTTTCCTTATTACGAGACAGAGATCCGCGCTCGCGTCTCGGGTTATGTCTCGGAACTGGTGGCCGACATCGGCGATGTTGTTAAAGCCGGCGACGTTCTTGCACGAGTCGATGTTCCGGAACTCGACACACAAAAAGAAACTCTCGTTGCCCAAATCGAACTCTTGATGGCCGAGCAACAATTGGCTCAAGCGGGCGTGGAGTTGGCTGATGCGGCGATGCGTGCTGCGAGTGCGAAAGTGGAGCAAGTGAAATCGCAAAGAGCGAGTGTCGAAGCGTCGTTGGCAGCCATCGAAGCCGAGTTCCAGCGGACGGAAGATCTGGTCAATCGAGGCTCTCTGCAAAATCGCATGCTTGACGAAGTTCGCAAAAAACGCGACTCCGAACTCGCTGCGATCAAAGCAGTGCTGGCCGCCGTCGCAGCCGCCGAGGCTGAAGTCGCGGTAGCTGTGGCTGAGCGAGCGGCCGCCCAAGCCCGTCAAAAAATGGCGAAGGCCAACACGACCGTTACTCAAAAGAGATTAGACGAACTGCAAGTATCGCTTCGCTTCGCGGAGATCACCGCACCGTTGGATGGTGTGATTACAGAACGCCACGTAAACCTTGGCGACTTAATCAATGGTCGCGTTAACGATGCCTCCCAACCGCTGTTTCGGCTCAGCAAAGTGGATCGATTGCGGATTCATATACCCGTACCCGAAAGCGATGCTCCATTCGTCCAGCCTGGCGATGCGATCACGCTGACATTTCCTTCCTTTGTCTCAGAACCACCGATTCCAGCAACCGTGACACGGATCACCGGAAGCCTCAATCCCAGCACCCGCACGATGACCGTAGAAGCGGAAATCGAAAATCCCGACGGTAAACTCATGCCGGGGATGTTTGGCCAAGCCCACATCGAACTCNNAACCGTGTCCAGATCGCGGATGTTACACCAGGAACGGATACCGGATCGGAGATCGAGATCCTGTCGGGGATTTTACCCGGCGATCGAGTCATCGGGCCTCATCTAAAACGATTTTCAACGGGCCAGCAGATACGACCGTTGTAAAGACGATCAATCGCCCGACCTCACCGCTCTTTAATTCACCAGCCTACTCCTGCACGGGTGGCGCAAAGCGTTTTCGAATCGACAGAATATGGGACTTATACGCTTCTCTTTGAACAATCGGTATGCGATCCTCGCAGCGGTTATCTCCTTATGTGTCTTAGGGGCGGCCGTTGTTCCTAGTATCAAGATCGATATTCTTCCGGATTTCAAAAAACCGGTTGTTGTCAGTTTCTTTTCTTATCCAGGCCTGCCAACTTTGGATATGGAAAAGTCGGTGACGGCTCGCGTCGAACGCGCATTGACACTTGCCGGAAAAATCGAACACCAAGAATCTCGCACCATTCCGGGTGCCGCAATCATCAAGGTCTTCTTCCAACCCGGTGCGGACGCAAGCTCCGCGATGAATGACATCGTAAACCTCGAGGCGAGTGACATGTTTCACCTGCCGCCGGGGATTGAGTGGCCGTTTACGTTGCGCAGTGAACCGGCGAACCTGCCGGTGGTGTTGGCGGCGATCTCGGGTGAAGGGTTGAGCGAATCGGAGCTTTACACGATCGGATATTACGCCGTCCGAAACGAAATGGGCGGATTGAAAGGGGTGCAGATCCCGCACCCCTTCGGCGGCAAGTTTCGGCAAATGATGGTGTATGTCGACCCCGCTAAATTGCACGGATATCATCTTAGCGCAACCGATGTGGTCGATGCACTGACGAGATCCAATCTCGTTTTGGCGTCTGGAACCGCCGAGATTGGCGATACGGATTATCAAATCCATCCGCTTAATACATTACCAGACGTTGCAGAAATCGAGGGCATCCCGATCGTCGTTCGCGATGGTGGACCGATATTCATTCGTGACGTTGCCCGCGTCGTTGATGACGCGGCCCTCCAATACAACATCGTCCGCGTCAATGGCGAACGGAGTGTCTATTGTCCGCTGCTTCGTGAACCGGGCGAGAATACGATTGCCGTCGTCGATCGAATCTATGATGCGATTAAAACCGAAATCCCAAGCATGAAGGAACGAGGCGATATTCCCGAAGCGACGAAAGTGACTTTGGTATCGGACCAGTCCGGCTATATCCGCAATGCGATCAGCAGCCTGATGTGGCAAGTCGGCTTGGGTGCGTTGTTAGTCGCTATCGTTGT
>DIUH01000380.1:1229-1372 GCA_002428205.1 Planctomycetaceae bacterium UBA6163 | reverse complement strand
GCGATTCTTGCCGGAACGATCACGACGCTAGCCGTCTTTCTTCCGGCAATTTTTCTTACCGATATGATCTACTATCTGTTCATGCCCTTATCATTAGCCGCAACCTTTACCATCGGCGCTTCTTATGTCTTAGCGCTGACCGT
>DIUH01000380.1:0-1108 GCA_002428205.1 Planctomycetaceae bacterium UBA6163 | reverse complement strand
TTGTGGCCGAGGCTGGGAACGGAACTCTTTCCCAACGTTGATGCCGGAACCTTTGAAATCCGACTCAAAACTCTGCCAGGAACGAAGCTTGAAGAAACCGAAAAGCTGGTTGCGAACATCGAGAGAACGATCGCTGATGTCATTCCTGAGTCAGAAATCGATACGCTGATCGCGAACATTGGTCTGCCGGTTGGCAAGGGTGCCGGTTTTTCAACCGTCTTGAGCTCCAATTCCGGCCCTGATACCGCTTATATCATTGTGAATCTTAAGCAGAATGGGCGTTCGACAGCGACCAGCGTCTATATCAATCGGCTCAGGGAAGAGTTTGCCAAACAATTCCCGCTGGAAGAGTTTCTATTTGTATCCGGTGGCATTGTTAATATGGCCTTGAACGAAGGCGTCCCCACGCCGATCAGTATTCAGGTGTCAGCCGGGGCGCTGGGACAATGTCGTGACGCGGCAGAAAAAATCGTGGACGCGGTTAAGCAGATTGCCGGTACAGCGGATGTGCAAATCGCACAATCGCTGGACTATCCACAATATGATTTTCAAGTCGATCGAACCCGCGCAAAGTACCTTGGGGTTGACCAAGAAGATGTGGCAAAAAACATCTTAACAGCCCTTGGTTCCAGTGTCGGCTATGCGTCAACGATTTGGATCGATCCAAAGACGGGGACCGACTTCTTTATGGGCGTGCAGTATGAGAACAATAAGTTTAAATCGTTGAGTGAAGTCCAAAGCATGCCGCTTTCGCTTGATACACCCAACGGCCCCATCACCATTCCGCTGTCAAATATCGCAACCGTTAAACGAGTTAACATTCCCGGGGAGATCGCCCATTACAACATCGCGCGGGTGAACGATGTCCATGTTAATGTGCAGGGCCGCGACCTGGGCAGTGTCGCCAGTGACATCCAACGCGTGCTAAGTGAAATGGAGCTTGGTAAAGGAGTTTCGGTGACGTTGCGTGGCCCGGTCGAAAAAATGGAATCGGGAATGAGCATGTTGGGTGTCGGACTTGGCGTCGCATCATTACTGGTTTACCTCGTGTTGATGGCCCAGTTCCGCTCGTTCGTCGATCCACTGATCATCATGCTGGCCGTCCCGC
>DIUH01000258.1:14605-47046 GCA_002428205.1 Planctomycetaceae bacterium UBA6163 | reverse complement strand
GAAGCGGATGTCGACACACAAATCGTTATCGAAGTCGATGTCGATCATCAATCCGGATGGCACCGTTATCAAACGCTGGACGTAAAGGCAGGCGAACCGCGATTGCATGAGTTTCCGGCCGCGTTCAGCGCTCATTGGGTTCGTTTGACATCGTCCGCAAATGCTGTGATCACCGCAGAGTTTACTTATCAGTAGGACAGGTTTGATGAATGGTGCATTGAAGAAGTCGTTTTCTCGATTGGGGGTTCACATGACGAATTTGAGCAGACTCGCTAGCGTCGCCGCGGTCGGCATTGTGCTGTTGGCGATCGATTGGTGTGGCGCGTCGGCGGCGGAACCGGAACGTCCGAATATTATTTTGATGATGGGTGATGACCACGGATGGGAGGAAACCAAATACAACGGGCATCCGTATTTGCAGACGCCGGTGTTGGATGAGATGGCCGCGACCGGTTTGCGGATGGATCGATTCTATGCCGCGCATCCATCGTGTTCGCCGACTCGCGGCAGTTTCCTGACCGGCCGCCATCCCAATCGGTATGGAACCTTCGCACCCGGTTGGTCGATTCGTCCCGAAGAAATCTCGATCGCTCAAATCCTTGCCAAAGCTGGGTACCGTTGCGGCCATTTCGGCAAGTGGCATGTCGGGCCGGTGAAAGCCGATTCACCGACGAACCCGGGCGCAATGGGCTTTCATCAATGGGTTTCGCACGACAATTTCTTTGAACTCGATCCGCCGCTTTCGCGAAATGGCGGACCACCCGAAGTGATCAAGGGCGAAAGCTCGGAAGTGATTGTTCGCGAAGCGATGCGTTTTATCGACGAATCAAAAAGCTCGAATGCACCGGTTTTTGTTGTCATCTGGTTCGGGTCGCCTCACGAACCTTATAGTGGATTACCAGCCGACTTGGCGTTATATGATGACTTGCCGAAAAAGTATAACAAGAAGCGTGTAAAGCTGACGTCGAACGAAACGGGCCAGCAGGTCGAACGCTCCCAGGGCGAAGTGCTGCGCGAGCGGTATGCGGAGATCACGGCGATGGATCGTGCGATCGGCATGTTGCGAGATCATTTATCCGCCCAATCGATGCGCGATGATACGTTGCTGTTTTATTGTGGCGATAACGGCACTTCGGCTGACGGATCGCTGGTAACGCCGCACCGGGGTGTGAAAGGCCAAGTCTATGATGGCGGCACACTGGTACCGTGCGTGGTCCAGTGGCCAGCTAAGTTTAAGGAGCCGACGGTCAGCAAGTTGAACGCTTCGACGAGCGATTTGTTGCCAACGTTATGTGCGATCACCGGTCAAACGTTGCCAGATCGGCCGCTTGATGGCAGCAACCTGTTGCCGTTGATTAGCGCTGGCAAAGNNCTGGTGAAGTTGATGGGTTCGGTCGCAACTCGCAACTTTACGAATTGGCACCACCCGGAAGTCACCGCAGAAGACTTTCGCGGGGCGCGAGCGATTGTTGACAATCGCTACAAGTTGGTGATTCACGACCAAAAGGACGGCAAGGAAAAGGTCGAACTGTTCGATTTGCCAGCGGATCAGGGCGAGAAGGACAATCTGGCCACCGAATTGCCCGAAGTCGCAGAACGTTTGTCAAACGATCTGCGATCTTGGCAGGAATCGGTGCTGCGTAGCGTTCGCGGCGGCGATTACTAAGCAGACGGCCGATTAGCCAGTCTAGTTGCCGCTGCTGCGACCTTGGCGGCGGCGATCGGCTTCGGTCAGCAGTGCCTTTCGCAGGCGAATGCTTTGCGGAGTGATTTCGACCAACTCATCGTCTTCGATGTATTCCAAAGCGGCTTCGAGCGACAGTTCGCGTGGCGGCTTGAGAATCACGTTCTCGTCGCTGCCTGACGCCCGCATGTTGGTCAATTTCTTTTCACGACAAGGATTGACCGCTAAGTCATTATCGCGAACGTTTTCGCCGACGATCATTCCTTCGTAAATCGTTTCGCCAGGGCCAACGAAAAGGTCGGCGCGGTCTTGCAATGCGAACAGTGCGAACGGCATCGCTTTACCAGAAACCATCGAAACATAAACACCGTTCGCTCGGCGTGGCACGTCGCCTTCGAGTTCGCGATAGCTCTCAAAGCGGTGATTGATGATCGCGGTTCCACGAGTGGCGTTAAGTAAACGCGTTCGCAATCCGATCAGCCCTCGGGCTGGAATCAAGAATCTCAGCAGGCTGTATTCGCCACGCTGATTCATTTCTTCTAATTGACCGCGTCGATTGCCGACCAATTCCATAACGGGGCCCATGTTGTCGGTCGGCACTTCGACAGACAGAGTTTCGAATGGTTCGTGGGTTCTGCCGTTGATCTCTTTGAAGACGACGCGAGGTTTTCCGACGCTCAATTCATAGCCTTCGCGTCGCATCGTTTCGATCAAAATCGCCAAGTGCAACACGCCGCGTCCGCGAACCGCGTAAGCTTCGGTCCCAGCGACCGGTTCGACCCGCAGCGCTACGTTTCGTTCGAGTTCCTTTTCAAGACGGCCCTTCAATTGGCGAGTGGTCACATACTTGCCTTCGCGGCCGACAAGTGGCGAAGTGTTTACGCTGAACACCATTTCCAAGGTCGGTTCGTCGACGGCCAATCGAGTCATCGCAACGCCCGAATCGACGGCGCAAATCGTGTCGCCGATTTCGACATCTTCCAAACCTTCAATCGCGACCAAATCGCCCGCGTGGGCCACATCGGTGGCGACGCGGCCGAGTTTGTCGAAGACGTAAAGCCCGGCAATTTTGACCTTGCGTGACCCTTCGTGCCCATGCAGATCGATCATCTGGCCTGCACGGATCTGGCCAGCGGCGATGCGACCGACCGCGATTCGACCGACGTATTCGGACCAGTCGAGCGTCGTGACCATCATCTGCAGCGGTGCGTCTTGGTCGACTTCAGGGCCGGGCAGCGAATCGACCAGCAAGTCGAGCAGCGTCTTCATGCTGTCAGTCGGCTTCAGCGGATCGACCGTTGCGTAACCTTCCTTGGCGGAAGTGAACACAAATGAGACGTCATCCAAAAGATGTTCGCCACCGAGTTCAGCCAACAGTTCCAACGCTTCGTCGAGCGCTTCGCGAGGGCGGCCGTCGGGGCGGTCGACTTTATTGACAACTACGATCGGCTTGGCGCCTGATTCGAGTGCCTTTTCTAGCACAAAGCGGGTTTGGGGCATCGGCCCTTCGGCTGCATCGACCAATACCAAGGCGCCATCAGCCATACTGACGACGCGTTCAACTTCACCGCCAAAGTCGGCGTGGCCTGGCGTGTCGATCAGGTTGATTTTGACGCCGCGATAGTGGATCGCGATATTCTTCGCCAGGATCGTAATCCCGCGTTCGCGCTCCAAATCGTTGCTGTCTAAAATGCGCTCCCCGCGCAGTTCGGTGTCACGGTATTGGCCGCTTTGACGCAGCAGGCAATCGACTAAGGTTGTCTTGCCATGGTCGACGTGGGCGATAATGACGACGTTACGGATATCTTCGCGGCGCAAGTTTCGTTCGCTTCAAACAGAGATTTTTGAAAAAAATGGGCCGTAGGAAGGAAGCAGTTTGGTGGTCTGGCGACTAAGCAACCTGGCGGCGTACTGGTGCGTCAAATCATACCACGCACCCTAGCAATGCCAACAAGATGATCTGACGTTGGCATCGCGGTCAATGTCAACGCATTGTTGTCGATCCGGTCACAACCTAGCGTGAATCTATTTTGTGCTATTGGCGACGAAAGGCGGATTAATGCACTTACGCAAAAACTTGCTAAGACTCGTTTCGGATGCCTCGCCTTTGCCGTTGTCAACCGGCATCGATCCTGGCATGATAGGGGACCAAAAGGAATCTCCGGTCTGAATTGCCGCCACGCATCGTCGTCGCGGCTTTTGGCACGATTGACTTTGTGAAAAAAATCACAAAGTCGAGCGTTTGGTTCGTTTCGCTTGACAGGCGTTCATGCGTCGCTGGGTGGTTATCGCCGGTTCCGATACGGCGGTCCCATTAGGATCGACGTTGGGTTTCGATTTTGTCAAGTTGGTTGCGAGTCAAAAGGTGTGTTCCGGCAATCGACGCTTTTGGAAAACCGGCCTTGCATTGAAGTTCAATTGTCTGGACAACCTGCAGCGGTGGTCGCGGGCAGGCGATTCGGGTGTCAGCGTTCCTCCGAATGCTTGATCATCAAACTTTTACATACGATCTGATCACAAACCTTTTTTGCGTTTACCTATGACGGTTATCAAACGCGGGCTAGATTTGCCCATTTCGGGAGAGCCCGAACAACGGATCGAGGCTGGTCCGGCGGTTACGCGTGTAGCGATCTGCGGTGACGATTACATCGGGATGAAGCCGACAATGCTGGTTGCCGAAGGCGATTCGGTGATGTTGGGTCAACCCTTGATGGAAGACAAGAAAAACCCTGGCGTGCTGTTTACTTCGCCTGCTGCGGGAACGGTCTCGTCGATCAATCGTGGTGCCAAGCGAAAGTTCGAGTCGCTGGTGGTTGATGTCCAAGGCGACCAGGCTGTCGCTTTTCCGGGCGTGACCAGCCAACCGGTCGAGTCGATGGACCGCGACTCGGTTGTTGCTCAGTTGGTTGTCAGCGGCTTGTGGACTTCGTTGCGGACTCGGCCGTTTGGCCAGATTCCGGCGATCTCCAGCACTCCGCATTCGATCTTTGTTACTGCGATTGACACAAATCCGTTGGCTGCGGACCCGACTGTCGTTCTGGCTGGACGAGGCGAGCAGTTCAGCGTCGGATTAAAGGTTCTAGCCAAGCTGACGCAAGGCAAGGTGTTTGTCTGCCGAGCTCCGCAGGGTAGCATACCCGCAACCCCATCGGCCCAGGTGCAAGTAGAGACCTTCGAGGGGCCCCACCCGGCCGGTTTGGTTGGAACTCATATCCACTTCCTTGATCCGGTCGGGCCAGGCAAAACCGTTTGGTATGTGAATTATCAAGACGTCGCAGCGATTGGCACCTTGTTCTTGACCGGCAAGTTGGATGTCAGCCGGGTCGTTTCATTGGCCGGCCCGGTCGTGCGCAATCCACGCTTGGTTGAAACGCGAATTGGCGCGGCGATCGACCAGTTGGTTGTGGGCGATTTGCCTGAGGACGTGCAGTGCCGCGTGATCAGTGGTTCGGTGCTGTGCGGGCGTGTTCAGCCTTACTTGGGCCGTTATCACCTGCAGATTTCGGTGTTGCAGGAAGGGAATTATCGCGAGTTCTTGGGATGGCAGAAGCCAGGGTTTGACAAGTATTCGGTGACCAAGGCGTTTGCTTCAGCGATCCTGAAGGGCCAGAAGTTCGCTTTTACTACATCGACTGGCGGCAGCGAACGGGCGATGGTTCCGCTTGGGACGTACGAAAAAGTCGTGCCGATGGACATTCTGCCGACCCAATTGTTGCGATCGTTGATCGTTCGCGACAGTGAACAGGCACAGCGCTTGGGCGCTTTGGAGCTGGAGGAAGAAGACGTTGCGTTATGCACGTTTGTCTGTCCCGGAAAATATGAATATGGCACGCTGCTGCGTGACAACTTGACAACGATTCAACGTGAAGGCTGATAGGGAAAATGCAAGCATTGCGTGACGCATTGGATCGAGTCCATCCTTATTTTGCTAAGGGCGGAGTGCTCGAGAAGGCTTACCCGGTTTACGAAGCGCTCGATACGTTTCTGTACACGCCGGGCGAGACCGCGAAAAAAGTTACCCACGTTCGGGACAGCATCGACTTGAAACGAATGATGAGCATGGTTGTGCTCTCTTTGATTCCGGTCACGTTGTTCGGCATGTGGAACGTTGGTTATCAAGCGAACCAAGCCATCACCAAGATGGAAGCGGCGGAAGTGCCGTATGAGTTCGATTGGCACCACACGGTTCACACGGCGCTCGGTTTCGGGCACGACCCGTCGAACTTCCTGGACAACTTCGTCTATGGTGCGATCTTCTTCATACCGATGTATGCCGTTTGTATGTTTGTCGGCGGTCACATCGAATTGGTCTTCAGTGTGCTCAGAGGGCACGAGATCAACGAAGGATTTTTGGTCACCGGTTTGTTGTTCCCATTGACGCTTCCGGCCAGCATTCCGCTATGGCAGGTTGCGGTGGGGATCGCATTCGGTGTGATTGTCGCCAAAGAAGTGTTCGGTGGTACGGGCCGGAACTTTTTAAACGTTGCGTTAACGGCTCGGGCGTTCCTGTACTTCGCCCACGCTGGCCAGATTTCGGGCGATAAGGTTTGGACGGCAGTCGACGGGTTTAGTGGTGCCACAGCACTGGGCCAGATGGCGGTCGCCAAGGGCAACGCGGTCGAGTCGTTGTCGGCGGTTCAATACTCTTGGGGTGCTGAGCCGATCACATTGATGAGTGCCTTTCTGGGGACGATTCAAGGTTGTGTCGGCGAGACCAGTGCGTTGTTGTGCCTGGTCGGAGCGGGAATCTTGATCGCCTGTGGTATCGGTTCTTGGAAGATCATGGCGGGAGTGGTTCTCGGTGTTATTGCGACCGCGACAGCGATGAACGCCTTAGATTTCGGCACCAATGCGATGTTTTCTGTACCATTCCACTGGCACCTTTGCATCGGTGGGCTTGCTTTCGGATTGGTCTTCATGGCGACCGACCCGGTCAGTGCGTCGATGACGGAGACCGGCAAGTGGATTTATGGCTTCATGATCGGCTTCATGACGATTTTGATCCGCGTCGTAAACCCCGCCTATCCCGAAGGGATCATGCTGGCGATTCTGTTCGGCAACGTGTTTGCCCCATTGATCGATTACTTTGTCGTCGAAGCTAACGTTCGTCGGAGGGCTGCTCGCTATGTCACAACGTGATTCTCTAAAAAATACCTTTTTCGTTTCGGTGATCCTGTGCGTGGTTTGTTCGCTAGCGGTTAGTGCCGCGGCGGTCGTGCTGCGTCCGATGCAGGCGAAAAACCAGGTGTTGGACAGACAACGAAACATTCTGGATGCATCGGGCTTGGCGCTCGGCGAGTATGGATTGCCGGCTAGCCAATTAAGCGTCGAACAAGTTGGTGAGTTGTACAAGCGAGTTGAAGAGCGTTTGGTCGACTTGGAAACTGGTGAGTACAACAGCGATCTGGATGTTGCCAAGTACGACCCGGCTGATGCGGCGAAGAAAGCAGACTTAAGCGTTCCGACTTCTGATCCGAACTACAGCATCGGTCGTTCCCGTCGCGAGAAAGTCGCCCGGGTTTTCGTAGTCAAGAATCCGAAGACAGACAAAATTACGCAAGTTGTTTTGCCGGTTTATGGCCAAGGGCTGTGGTCGACACTGTATGGCTATATGGCCGTGAAGCGAGACTTGGAAACGGTGCAAGGTTTGACCTTCTACCAACATGCTGAAACTCCGGGTTTGGGTGGTGAAGTCGATAACCCGCGTTGGAAAGAGCAGTGGGTCGGATTGTCGATGTTTGATGACGAGGGAAATCCAGCCTTGGCGGTTGCTAAAGGTCCTGCACCACCCGACAGCGAATCAATGGTCGATGGTCTGTCGGGTGCAACGATCACCTGTAACGGCGTCACTAACTTGGTCCGTTATTGGACCGGTCCCGATGGTTACCAAAATTACTTGAAAAAGCTCGCATCCGAGATGAAGGAATAAGGGAGCACAGTACAGTGGCACAATCGAAAACTATAAAGGTCCTGTTCGGACCGATTATCGAGAACAACCCGATCGCCCTGCAGATTCTTGGGATCTGTAGCGCCCTTGCTGTGACGACCAGCATGAAGGTGTCGTTGGTTATGTCGATCGCGGTCGTTGCTGTCGTCGCGTGCAGTAACGCGGCGGTTTCAATGATCCGGCACTTCATTCCTGGCAGCATCCGAATCATCGTCCAGATGGTCGTGATCGCGTCATTGGTGATTGTCGTTGACCAGATACTGAAAGCGTATCTCTACGATATCAGCAAGCAATTGTCGGTCTTCGTCGGCTTGATCATTACCAACTGTATCGTCATGGGACGTGCGGAAGGGTTTGCGATGAAGAACGGTGTTTGGATGAGTTTTTTGGACGGGATCGGGAACGGACTTGGTTATGCGTTTGTTTTGATGTTCGTTGCATTCTTCCGTGAACTGTTGGGCAGCGGCAGTGTTTTTGGCATCACGCTGATGGAATTGGATCGCAATGGCGGATGGTACAACCCGAACAACTTGATGTTGTTGCCGCCCAGTGCGTTTTTCTTGATCGGCTTTTTGATTTGGGCGATCCGCATCGCTAAACCCGAGCAGATTGAAGAGGCTTAAATATTATGGTTTTCCACGGCGTAGAACATTACATCAGCATTTTTCTCAAGGCAATTTTCGTTGAGAATCTTGCGTTAGCCTTCTTCCTTGGGATGTGTACGTTTTTGGCGATCAGCAAGAACGTCAAGACCGCCCTTGGGTTGGGTGTGGCAGTGGTCGTGATCCTTACGATTACTGTTCCTGCCAATAATCTGCTTTACACCTTCTTGCTGAAGAAGGGTGCACTCTCTTGGCTTGGTCCTAGTTATGCCGAGTACGATTTGTCGTTCCTCGGTTTTATTAGTTACATCGGCGTGATCGCGGCGATGGTGCAGATTTTGGAAATGACTCTCGATCGTTTTTTCCCACCGCTGTACAACGCGCTGGGGATTTTCTTGCCACTGATTACGGTCAACTGTGCAATTCTTGGTGCGTCGCTGTTCATGGAACAACGTGAATACGACTTCTTGGAATCGAGCGTTTTCGGTTTCGGTTGTGGCATCGGTTGGGCATTAGCGATCGCAGCTTTGGCTGGCATTCGAGAAAAGATGAAGTACAGCGATGTGCCACCACCGCTGCGTGGACTGGGCATTACGTTTATCACGGTCGGCCTGATGGCGTTAGCATTCATGTCGTTCGGCGGTATTTAATTAGGTGAAGTTCGCAAGCCTCGATTTCGCTCTGCACCTGGGCGAGATTGGTGGGCTGGTAGCGTTGGTTTCCGGTTCATCTGTGAACGGTTTAATCGCATTTAAACGGTCAATCCTGAAATGACAACTATTGTTCTTGGCGTCGTGATGTTCACCGTGGTGGTGGTCGCGTTGGTGGGTCTCATTTTGGCGGCAAAGAGTCAGTTGGTGGCTAGTGGGCCGGTCAAAATCTTGATCAACAATCAGAAAGAGATTGAGATACCAGCCGGCGGGAAACTGCTTGGGGCGCTAGCCGACGCAGGCATTTTCGTCTCAAGCGCCTGTGGTGGCGGCGGTACGTGTGCCCAGTGCCGTGTGAAGGTAGAAGAGGGTGGCGGGGAAATCCTCGCGACAGAATTGGGCCATATTACCAAGCGTGAAGCGGCTGAGGGCGAACGACTGAGTTGCCAAGTTGCGGTGAAGCAAAACATGAAGGTTGAAGTGCCGCCAGAGGCATTTGAAACCAAGAAGTGGAATTGCACAGTACGCAGCAACGATAACGTCGCCACGTTCATTAAAGAGTTCGTGCTCGAACTGCCACCCGGCGAAGAAGTTGACTTTAGGGCGGGTGGTTACATTCAAATCGAGTGCCCACCGCATACCGTGGCTTACAAGGATTTCGTAATCCAGGAGAAGTACCATCCGGATTGGGACAAGTTCAACATTTGGCGATATGTGTCAAAGGTCGACGAACCGGTGGTCCGTGCCTACTCGATGGCTAACTACCCGGGCGAAAAAGGCATTATCATGCTGAATGTCCGCGTCGCAACGCCGCCGCCGCGGGCTCCCGAAGGAACTCCGCCTGGGAAGATGAGCAGTTACATCTTCGGTTTGAAGCCTGGCGACAAGGCGACGATCAGCGGACCTTATGGTGAGTTCTTCATCAAAGACACCAAGGCCGAGATGGTGTATATCGGCGGTGGTGCGGGAATGGCACCGCTGCGGAGTCACATTTTCGAACTGTTCAAGCGTGGCAAGACCGATCGTAAAGTCAGTTATTGGTACGGTGGACGAAGCATGCGGGAATTGTTCTATGTCGAACACTTCCGCGAAATCGAAAAAGATTTCCCGAACTTCAAGTTTAACATCGCGCTCAGTGAACCGGCCCCCGAAGATAACTGGACAGGGTATGTTGGGTTCATCCACAACGTGTTGTTGGAGAATTACCTGAAGCAGCACGCGGCTCCTGAGGATATCGAGTATTACATTTGCGGACCACCGATGATGAACGCAGCCGTGTTCAAGATGCTGGACGACCTGGGGGTCGAGCCAGAGAACATCGCCTACGACGATTTCGGCGGTTGATCGCTTGAGTCTAAATAATACGCTAAACTCCGTGAGAGACGTCTGTTTCTCACGGAGTTGTTTTTTGATTGTATTCTTCGTGTGGCCTTGCCAGACGATCAACTTAGCTGGCTCGTGGCACCAGCAGATCGGTCCCCATCAGTGGTCGTAGGACTTCGGGAACCGTGATACTGCCGTCCGCGTTTTGGTAATTTTCGAGGACCGCGATCATCGCTCGACCGGTTGCGATTGCGGTACCGTTGAGCGTGTGGACGAACTGAGTCCCCTTCTGGCCAGCGGATTTGCTGCGGATATTCAGTCTTCTCGCTTGGTAATCAGTGCAATTGCTGGTGCTGGTCACTTCGCCCCACTGGCCACTATCGCCTCGGCCTGGCATCCAGGCCTCGAGGTCATACTTGCGATAGGCTGGACCACCCAGGTCCCCGGCGGCGGTATCGATCACGCGATAGGGGACACCCAGCGTATCGAACAGTTCGCATTCCAAAGACCGCATCTCTTCGTGTACCGCGTCGCTTTGTTCGGGCGTTGTGAAGGCGAACATCTCAACTTTTGTGAACTGGTGAACACGATAAAGTCCTTTTGACGCACGTCCGGCGGCGCCCGCTTCGGTGCGGAAACAGTGGCTCAGCCCGCATAACCGCAGCGGCATTTCGGCCGAATCGAGGGTTTGGCCTGCCATCATGCCACCGAGCGTTATCTCGGCGGTCGCGACCAAGTTCAGTTCTGTGTTCTCGATGCTGTAGATCTGTGTTTCGGGGCCACGCGGCATGAATCCGGTCCCGTGCAAGATTTCGGTCAGTGCCAAGTCGGGAGTCGTGACGGGAGTGAATCCGCGGTCGCTGAGGAACGTAACGGCGAAGTGCTGGAGGGCCAAATCAAGCCGCACCGCAGCGTTCTTCAGAAAGTAAAAACCTGCGCCAGCGACTCGTGCGCCGGCCTCGAAATCGAACAGGTCGTGTAACTGTCCAAGTTCCAGGTGGTCTTTCGGTTTGAAATCGAACTTGCGAACTGCGGTCTTTCCGACCGCAACCTCGACCGCGTCATCTTCGCCACCGAGCGGGGCGTCAGGATGGGTCATGTTGGGAAGGTGGCGGATTAAGTCGGTGATTTCCGCGTCGAGTTCGTCATGAGCCTTTTGGGCGGCTTCCTTTTGTTCCCGCAGTTCTCGCCCCTTGGCGATTCGTGACTGTCGATCGGCATCATCCGTCGCTTTGCCGATCGATTGGCTTACTTCGTTTGCCAGGCGATTGAGTTCTTGGGCCGCTTGAAGACGTTCTGCACGCTCGGCTTCCAATCGAACCAGGCGATCGATATCGCAAGTTGCACCTCTGCGGAGGCAATTCTCTTTGACGGCTTCGGCATGACTGACAATGAACTTGCGGTCTAACATCGGAGGGGTCGGTTGGAGTCGTCGGTCGGAAGTGAGCGAATGGGCGGTTCATAAGGCCCGCGCAGAGGACGTTGGTTGGCGGCACGCCGGGAAAGGCGGGGCAAGTCGTCCGTGCGGAAGATTAGTGGGAATCGTGGATTCTGTCCATGAAGGTACGGCCGCGAGTTTGTGGTTACCGGTCGAGACAGATAGAATAAGGAAAGCGGTTGCCATGAGTGAATGCCATTTCGTTTTGGGACCGCACCCCATCCTGCCCACTCGCCTTTCAGTTGAAGGTCGCTTGCCGCATGTCGAAGAAAATCGCAGTATCGCACCAGGTTGAAGAAACTGCCGCTGAGAAAATCGGTTCAGAGGCCAGTCAGCGTAGCGGTTCGGCAGCATCAAGGCGAAACTTTTTCAAAGACAGCGGACTTTTGCTGGCCGGTGGGGCGTTGGTGGGTGGCCAGTTGGCGATTGCACGATCGGCGCACGCCTTTGGTACTGAGTCCATTCGCGTCGGATTGGTCGGATGCGGTGGTCGCGGTACGGGCGCGGTCATCCAAGCGCTCGCCACGACGGGCGGAGATGTCAGGCTGACCGCCATGGCGGATGTCTTTGAGAGCAATTTGCAATCGGCCTTCCGAGCGATCAAGGGAAAAAATCCCAAGCAGGTCGATGTCGCTACGGAGAACCGCTTCGTTGGGCTAGACGCTTACCAGAAGCTTTTCGCTTCAGACGTCGATGTCGTTTTCTTAGCGACTCCGCCAGGCTTCCGACCGTTGCACTTTGAGCAAGCCGTGGCGGCCGGAAAGCACGTGTTTATGGAAAAGCCGGTTGCCGTGGATGCCCCTGGTGTACGTCGCGTTTTGGCCGCGGGCGAAGTTGCGACCACGAAAGGATTGGCCGTTCAGGTCGGTCTGCAACGTCGTCACGAGACACGGTACCGCGAGTGCGTCGCTCGCTTGCATGACGGAATCATCGGCGAGCCGATTTTCGCCCGTGCCTACTGGAACGGATCGGGTGTCTGGACACGCCCGCGACGGCCGAATCAAACCGAACTCGAATATCAGATCAACAACTGGTATTACTTCAATTGGCTGTCGGGTGATCACATCACTGAACAGCACGTCCATAACCTGGACATCATCAATTGGGTGATGAATGGCTTTCCGGTAGAGGCACAGGGGCAAGGCGGGCGACAAGTGCGAACCGGCCACGCGACCGGAGAAATCTACGACCATCACATGATCGAGTACACCTACAACAGTGGAACTCGATTGTTAAGCCAGTGTCGCCAGATGCCTGGTTGCTGGTCGAAAGTCGGCGAACACATTCAAGCGACAGGCGGGTCTTGCGATATATCATCGGCCCGAATTTTCGACCAACGTGGTGGTTTGATATGGGAAAGTTCGGCAAAGGAAGTGGCCGGAAAAGGTTGGCAGCAGGAACAGATCGATTTTTTCGCCGCGATTCGCAATGGCCAGACTCCCAATGAAACCGAATATGCCGCCCACAGCACGTTGACCGCCATTATGGGACGAATGGCATCTTACAGCGGAAAATTGATCACTTGGAAACAAGCATTGTCCAGTAATTTGTCGCTGGCAGATGTCGAAACGCTCCACTCGTTTGACTCGCCAGCGCCGGTTCAACCATTGGCAAATGGATCGTATGATATCGCGATGCCAGGCAAAACCGTTGCGGTGTAAAGCGAATCAATTTGAACGAGAGTTCCAGGGCAAGCAGGTTCGCATAAGTAGGTAGGCATAACGCGCAGGACGCTCTCCCTTGGTGGAGTCAACCTCTCGGTGCCGGAGAGGGCCTCCCTGGCTCTGGAAGGCCGACGTTCCAGCGCGACGCGGGCGGGTGCCTTCACCGGTCTTATGCCGACTTATTTGTGGATACCTGCTTAGACGACCTTTTCAGAAAGACCCTAACAACATTCGCAGTTCCTGTGGATCAGCCGGTTTGACCAGGTGATGATCAAAGCCCGCTTCCTTTGACTTTTGGCGATCAACATCTTGCCCCCAACCGGTAATCGCAACCAAGACGGTTTCTTTGCCCCAATCTTGTTGGCGAATACAACGTGCCGCTTCATAGCCATTCATTCGTGGCATCCCTAAGTCCATCAGAATGACATCGGGACGATCGGCTTCGGCCTTCTCGATCGCCTCTTTGCCATCGACCGCAGTCGTAACATGGTACCCCATCGCAACGATCACGCGGCTGAGCATTTTAGACGCATCAAGATTGTCGTCGACTACCAGGATGTGCAACCCACGACCATCGCTAGTACTAGCGTAATGTGGCTTCTGTGTATCCCCGTCGGATGTATCCCCATCGGATGTATCATCATCGGGCGCCGGTACAGGTTCGCTATGATTCAGCGGCAAGTAAACACGAAACTCGCTGCCCTTGGAAAGCCCTTCACTGCTGGCTTCGATCCAACCGCCGTGCATCTGAACTAACGACCTTACAAGTGTAAGGCCAATGCCTAGGCCGGTATAAACTTTTTCCATCGGCTGTTCAAGTTGCGTGAACATATCAAAGATTAGTTCCAGCTTATCCGATGGAATGCCGATCCCATTGTCTCGAATCGAGACGCAGCAGTGCTTGTCAACCGTCTTGGCGGTCAGCACGATCTTTCCCTTGTCGGGCGTGTACTTTGCAGCATTATTCAGCACATTGGACAGGATCTGTGCCAGTCGGTTCGGATCGGCATCGAGCCAGATCGGTTGTTCGGGCAAGTCGATTGTCAACTGATGTCCGGCCGCATCAACCAGTGGCTTTGCGGCCTCCGTGGCCGTTTTCACCGCATCATCCAGAAGAACATGCGACCGTCGCAATTCGAACTTGCCGCGGGTGATTCTGGAAACATCCAACAGGTCGTCAACCAACGTAATCAACTGTCGCGTTTGTCGTTCCATCGTCTCGCGAACCTCCTCGAGAGTTGCCGGGTCATTTTTGACCATCTTCATGACCTCCAAGCCGGTTAGAATCGGCGCAAGTGGATTCCGCAACTCATGCGCTAAGGTTGCAAGAAACTCATCCTTTCGGCGATCCGCTTCAGACAACCGCGCGGCCACCATCCGCAATTCCTCGTGCAATCCTTTTAAATCTTGTATATCGGTGCAGGTGCCGAACCAACGATCGAGGGATCCCGATTCATCATGCATCAACATCGCACGGCTAAGGAACCAACGATAATCACCTTGTTCGGAACGTAAACGGTATTCGATTTCATAAGGCACTTGTGTGTCCAATGCGTGTCGCCATCGCTCGACGGCATACTTCTGGTCATTCGGATGGAGTACGTTGGACCATCGATGTCCGAGGTAGTCTTCCGCTTGGCAGCCAACGAAATCGAACCATCGTTGGTTAAAATACTCCACCGCACCATCGGGCTTTGCAACCCAAACGATTTGCGGCATGGCATTTGCAAGTTGCCGAAATCTCGATTCGCTCTTACGAAGATTTGTCTCAGCACGTCGGCGTTCATGCACCTCGTTTTGTAATGACTCGTTTGCCGAAACGAGATCATACGTTCTGCTTTTGACCCGCTGTTCGAGTTCGTTATTGGCCGCCTGGAAGGCCGATTCTGCTCTGGCACGGGCGTCGATTTCGCGTTGCAGATCTTCTGGCAACCTCATCGCAAGAGCGAAAGGTGCGATTCGAATGAGAGAAATTGCTGTGATGCATGAAACGGTCGCCGTAAGAAACTTGATAACGCCAGCAAGTCGATAGGCGGGCCACCAAAAAATAATCGCCTCCATTAAATGCGTTGTTCCGCATAGGAGGATAAACGATCCAAATAGAAGCATTATGCCGCGAAAAGGAAAATCCTTTCGCTGCCACATGAAAAATCCCAAGATGCATGGAATTGCAAAATAAGCCGCCCAGATTACAAGATCCGAAGCGATATGCAGCCACGCGTGTCCCGTGGTCCAATCTCCGCAATACCACCGCGGTGGAAAGTCGCTGGTGTCAAAGATTTTCCTCCAAAATTCCATCACTTCAGTCATGCTTGCGGATCGAAGATTTCATCGAGGAGTCTTAAAACATCTGTTGAACTGACCGGTTTTGTCAGGTGATGATCGAACCCTGCCGCTAATGATTCCTTTCGCTCGCCGTCTTGGTCTCGACCGGTTAGGGCGATCAGCAGAACCTTATCACCACCTTCGGCGGCACGAATTGATCTTGCCGCCTGGTAGCCGTCCACCTGTGGCATTTCGATGTCTAAAAGTACGGCATGCGGTTGGAAAGAGATGGCGAAATTGATCGCGTCTTGGCCACCATACGCCGTCTTTACATCATTACCTTGCCCACGCAATAAAATCGCCATTACATCCGCGGCATCTCGATTATCGTCGACAACTAAGACTCGTCGCTTTTCACAACTTTTCACCCTATACTGCCTCCCGTGAAAAAATGATTTCATCCCACGGCAAAAGACTAAACTCGCTTCTCAGTCCGTGCCACAAAATGTTCTTGAAGACTTCTTGAACGACCTGCAAGTCGGCGTCATTGCACACGCTGACTGTCGATCTGGCAACAGCCCCGAATATCGTAAAGCTCGAGCACCCGCTTCATGCGGTTCTGTTGGACGCAAGTCAAAGCGTGAGATGCTATTGATGGAGTTCACTAATCAGCCCGAAACGATCGTTGATTTAGCGGGTTGACCTGAAGCCTTTCCGATGGGTCGAAACTTTAGTTGGGACAATATGACTAAGCCCCCGCCCGAAGGGCGAAACTGACGGAACAGCGGCCAAGTCTCCCCCGATAAGTTCTAAGCCCACCATCATGGTTAAGCACCGGAGCAATTGGGCAGCAAAAATCGCGCCGAATTCGGTGATAGCAATCGGCAAAAAAGCGAATGCGTTTTGCGCTGATGGTCAAAAAGCAATCGATATCGGGCGACTCTGGCGAGCGTTAGCTCTTGTAATGTTGATTTCAAGCGATCAAATGAAACAAAGAACGTGTCCGACAACCAAAGAGATCCGCGGCCGACGTTAAAGCGTCTGATGGTTTTCGGGGCGTTTTCTCCTTGCCAAAAATTTACATAGCTCGTTCAATTAAGGTGGTGGCAACCAATGTTTCATGCCGATTCCGTGATCCCGCAACTTCAGTCCAGGTAATTACGACTTGCCGTAGCCTTGGTGGCGTTCGGCAGGGCCATACGGCTGTGGTGTTGTGCCAATGCAGCGAGCGGAGTGCGATTGCCTTATTCGGCGCTGTTCGGGACAGCATGATCTTGGGTTGCTCGGGGTGTTTATCGTTATGCGAAGCGAGTTGCGACGAAATGGGCTGGGTTACCTGCTGTCTGGTGGCTTGACTGCCCTGGCCGTCGTTTTGGCGTTGGTCGCCGGGGATCAAATCAGTCGAACGACCTCTTTGCTAATGTTGATTCCGGTGGTGGTCGCTGCGGCATACATTGGTGGGTTTCGGCCCGGCCTGTTTGCTACCATTCTGGGGGCAATTGTCGGGGTCTATTTTTTCTTGGAGCCACGTGATCAAGCGATCTCGGGTGATTCGTATGCGCTGTTGCATTTGATTTTCTTTATTGGACTGGGCCTGCTGATTAGTTGGCTTTACGAGTCACTGCATGCCGCGCATCAAAGCTTGTCGCTTTATGCCGGTGAGCAGCAAGTCGCAAAAGAATTGGCCGAAGCTTGGAAGGAGCGGTACGAAGCGGCAGTGCGGGCCAGCGGCAGCATTCTTTATGACTCCAACCGTCGTACTGGCCATGTCATCTATGGTGGGGCTTGCGAGGCGATACTGGGCTACACTCACGATGAATTATGCGGCGATATATCGAAGTGGATCGAGCTGATTCATCCCGATGATCGTGATTTTTTCGCCCGTGAGGTAGATCGAACGAATGCCGACCTGACGCCTTATAACGCCGATTATCGGATGACACGTAAAGACGGCAAAACGATTTGGCTGCGCGACGATGGCCACTTTACATTCAGAGCCCAAAATCAACCGTCTGAACGGATCATCGGGCTGGTACGAGATGTTTCACAGCAGCGCGAGAGCGAAAAAAAGGTGGCGATATTGTCACAAAGGTTAGAAACCTTGATCGACAATACCCCGTTGGCAGTGATCGAATGGGATTCGGATTTCAGAATTACCCGATGGTCCGGCCAGGCGCACCGCACTTTCGGTTGGTCGGCCACTGAAATCGTTGGGTGGAAACTCGCAGACGTACCGTTTGTATCAAAAACGGACTTGCCTCAATTCAAATCGTCGATCGAACTTCTGAATACATCCGACGAAAGTTTTGTCGTTTTCACCAGTGGCAACGTTCGTCAAGATGGAAGCGAAATTGCTTGTCAGTGGTACAACTCGGTCTTGCATGATTCAGAAGGCCGTATGGTGGCGGTCTTGTCATTGGTTTTGGATATAACCGAACAAGATAAGGCCGAGGCGGACTTGCGGGAAAGCGAAGAACTTTTTCGCCAATTGACCGATGCGATGCCACAGGTTGTTTGGATGGCGACGTCCGATGGTGAGGTAAATTACTATAACTTTCGCGTTCAAAACTTAGCAGGCGTCAAACGCAGGGCGGACGGAACGTGGGAATGGA
The DNA here is from genome assembly GCA_002428205.1 of Planctomycetaceae bacterium UBA6163. GTDB lineage: Bacteria > Planctomycetota > Planctomycetia > Pirellulales > Pirellulaceae > UBA6163. The sequence goes on along the minus strand of DIUH01000258.1, from coordinate 28,861 downwards.
AGGTTGTTTTGCACCCCGACGATCGCCAACGTACGTTGGAAGCGTGGGCTGAAGCGATCGAGACCAAGACGCCTTATCAGTGTGAGCATCGTTTGCGGCTTATCGATGGTTCCTATCGGTGGCATCTGAGTCGCGCGCTGCCGGCGGCATGCGGAAAAACCGATGAAACACGCTGGTTCGGATCCGCAACCGATATTCACGACTTGAAGATGTCGCAAGTGGCGCTGCGCGAAAGCGAGGACCGGTTTCGTGCGTTCATGGATAACAATCCCGCATGCGCCTATTTGAAGGACGACCAAGGACGGTATTTGTTTGTCAATCGGATGATGGAACAGTCTTCAGGTCGACCGCTGGCAGACTGGATCGGCAAGAGCGACGCTGAACTGTTACCGATCAGTGAAGACCAGTCCGGCTTCCCAAATAGCAACTTTTCGTCTGAGGATGCAGATGCTATCGATCGCTTGGGCGAGTGCGATTCAACGATTGCGTTTCAACACAAGTCGGTCGATCCTACGCTGGACGATTTTGAGGCAAATGATCGTGAGCGTGCCGGCAAATTGCCGGCGCACGATGATGGGTGCACTGAGGCTGAATCAAGTGTCGAACCTGTTTATGGCCAGCGGCACTACTTGACATTTTCATTTCCTGTGAAAGGCCACGATGGACGGCAAATGTTGGGTGGCGTATCGCTGGATATTACTGATCGAAAGATAGCCGAATTACAGGCCGAAGCCGATCGAGAGCGAGTGCAATTGGTCGCCGACGCGGTGCCGGCGCTAATCTCGTATATTGATGCCAACGCCCGTTACTGTCTAATCAACCACGCCTACGAAACTTGGTTTGGTGCGGAGCGAGGAGAGATGATCGGCCGCGAGATGCGTGAGGTAATCGGTGAAGCGGCTTGGGAAGCGATTCTGCCTCATGTCAATGCCGTCCTCGCTGGCAATCTGGTCACTTATGAGGCTCGTGTTCCCTATCGCAACGGTGGGACGCGGTGGATCAGTGCTACGTATACACCCGATTTGTACAAGGACGGCAGAGTTCGAGGATTTGTTGCTCACGTCAACGACATCACCGCCCGCCGCAGGGCTGAAGACGAATTGAAATACCAGCGGTCGCTGTTGCAAGCGATTACGGATAACGCGCAAACCAGCATTTTTTTGATGGATGAAGCGGGCCGCGGTCTGTTCGTTAATCCGGCTGCCGAAGAGATGACCGGATACAGCGCGAGCGAATTGATTGGAAATCGTCTTGCGCAAGTGATACATCGATCCCAAGATCCACAAACGCTGCATTGCGATGGTGAATGTCCATTGCTGAGGCGCGGGGCCGATATCCAACCGGTTCGCAACCAGACCGATATTTTTGTGCATCGTGATGGTCACGCTTATCCGGTATTGTGGAATGCACGAGCCGTTTTTCGTGACGGAAAGGCGATTGCGACCGTCGCCGAGGTTTGGGATGTAACCAAGGAGAAGCAGGCGGAGCAGGACCTTCAGTCGGTAAGGCATTCTTTAGAGACGATCATTGAAACAGCGCCCACTTTGATCGTCTTGATCAATGCCAAAGGTGAGATCTGTATGTTTAATCGTGCCTGTGAGTTGCTCACCGGATACAGTCGCGATGAGGTGATTGGCCAGCAGATGGTAGAGTTGCTGGTACCCAACGGCGATCGTGAAGTATTGCTTGATCGTTTTAGTGCCGCTGAAGTCGCTGACTTGCGCGAGCCGCATGAGAACCATTGGGTTACAAGAAACGGTGAGCATCGTTTGGTGGAATGGAGATGCACGCGACTGAATCCTGGTGGTGCCCAAGCGGAGCCTATGTTGCTGGCGATCGGAGTGGATGTTACCAGTCGAAGGATGATGGAAGATGAATTGCGGGATCAAGCCGAGCGGTTGGCCGAAACCGATCGGCGCAAGGACGAGTTCATCGCGACATTGGCACACGAACTTCGAAATCCGCTTGCCCCGATTCGAATGGGTTTGGAATTATTGAAGATGGCAGGAAATGATCCGGCGACGCTGGAAAGCACACGCATGATGATGGAACGCCAGACGTTGCAGTTGATCACATTGGTTGATGATCTGTTGGATGTTTCGAGAATCACGCGTGGAAAACTGGAACTGCGGCGTTGTACCATCGCGTTGTCAGATGTCGTGCAGAGTGCTATCGAGGCGTGTCGCCCTGGAGTTGCCGAAGCGGGGCACGATTTACAGGTAATCATCCCCCCAGAGCCGATTTACTTGGATGCCGATCCGAATCGATTGGCGCAAGTGCTTTCCAACCTGTTGAATAACGCATCCAAATACACACCGCCCGGTGGTCGAATTCGGGTGGCTGCGACATGTGAAGCTGGTAAAGTTTCAATCGTTGTCGAGGATAACGGTGTTGGCATTCCGCCCGCCATGCAGCAGAAAATATTTGATATGTTTGCCCAGATTGATCGATCGATTGAACGTGGGTCTACGGGGTTGGGAATTGGATTGACGCTCGTGAAATCGCTGGTTGAATTGCATGGCGGTACGATTGAGGTATTTAGTGAGGGTACCGATTGTGGGAGCCGATTTACGGTAACCATTCCCATGGACACCGCAGCGGTGCAAAGTGTTGCACCGATTGAGTCCAATTCCGTGGTAAGCGAGCGGCGGTCCTGTCGCGTTATCGTTGTGGACGATAATCGGGCGGCGGTTAATATGCTCAGTCAAGTTGTGCGATTGCAGGGGCACGATGTAAGAGTTGCAAATAATGGTGAAGAGGCGATCGAGATTGCAGGAACTTTTTTGCCGCACGCGATGTTGATGGATATTGGGATGCCGCGGATGGATGGGCATGAAGCGGCCCGCGTGATCCGTAGCCAGCCCTGGGGCAAGGATATTCTGTTGATCGCTTTGACCGGGTGGGGGCAAGGCGAGGACAGGCGACGGACCAAAGAGGCTGGGTTTGATTACCATTTGGTCAAGCCCGCTGAACCGTCGGAAATAGCAAGATTATTGTCGCTATCCCGAAGGCCGTAACCAGCGTAGTGTCGTTACGGATATTCGGTCGTAGTGTCGTGCCGTAACGAAGCTACGCTTTTTACGGCTACCTCTGTCGCGTCCCAGCGTGCCTTGCCGGTTGGTCGCTGCGCAATCGGCTGCTTGATGCTCGCGCGATCGTCTATCGATCAGCTTTTTGCCGCATTACGACAGGCGGGGTTATGCAGCTGGTTGCGATTCGCTTTCGCGGTACTTTATTCGTCCGGGGGAACAACAGGACTAGTTTGCGCGGATGCGAGTCGTTGTTGGCATAGCGATTGCACTTGGCCCGCTCTCACGGTCGGCAAAGGGTAGAAGACAGCTTTTTTAGCATTCGAAATTGCTGTTTGGAAGTCAATTGTGTGCGGTCACTTGCTGGTCGAGCAGTTTACGCAGGTCAGTCTTACACGGAGAGATACGAAATGGCGGTCGTGACCGGTAGTCGATTAGGTTTATTAGATTCGGCTTCGTCCAACGGGCAGTGGAACGATTGGCAGGGCGTCGTTGATCGTTTTCTTGAAGCGGTGGATCCAGAGCAACGCGAGGTCGTTTCGCTGGCGCTTGCCGATCCTTATGGTGCCGGATGGGGTTTGCGGTTGTGGGTTTCGTCGATCGTTTGGGGGAGTGCGATCATGCCAGTCAAGATCCCCGTTTCGGTGATCGAAGTTTATTTGACAGACGCAGACGTTATTCCTTTGCATGATTGTTGCAGTTGTGGTCTAGCGGTGCCGGTTCGCCCCAATCAGTGCAACGGTGTGATGGGTGAGCCGGAAAAAATCTATTTTCCGCTGTGTCCATCGTGCGACTCGCCCACCGGTTGGTACTTGTGCCGATCGTACTGATTTCCAGCATTTCGGACGCAGTGATACGTGGCCAAGAACTCCTTTGTCTTATCCCTTGTCTGGCCGGTTTCTTCTGTCGCCTTTCTGATCAGGTCCAGCAATTTCTTGGCGAGAGCGATGATTCGCGCCAGCCGACATGCTGTGTATTCGCATGGCGAACCCGCAATTATATTTTTGCGATTCCGAAAGATCGTTTACGTCAAAATGCGTAAACCGAGTTAATTTTGATGAATAAGCGGGCAAAGTTTGTTTGCGCTGGCTGCGGTATCTTGAACCTCTCAATCTGATACCCTATAGAATGGAGACATTCGGTGATCGGTCCGAAATGCGCTCGAGTTTTGCCGCTTGGCTTGAGGGTTTTTAATGCAAGGCGGTACCCGAATGCGTTTCGGGTTGTTGCCTGTGTTAACACTTTTTCGGAGGAGTTTAGTGATGTCAAGAATGATGCGCCAGGCGATGGTATTGGGTTTAGCGTGCGTCTGCTCGTTGGTTTTTGTCTCGGATGCTGATGCAGGATTGTTTCGACGAGGGGGTTCGAGTGGCTCCAGCGGTTCGTCTGGGGCAAGTGGCTCATCCGGTCACAAAGGCTCGTCTGGTTCCAGCGGCCAAGCGGTTGTCAGTTCACGTGCGAGTTCGGGTGGGTCGAGTGGACAGAGTGCGGTTTCGCACGGTTCGAGCAGTTCGGGTGGATCGAGCGGAACGGCGCGCGGCGGTTTGTTCCGCCGTGCTCGTGGTTCATCGGGATCGAGCGGTTCATNNAGCGGTTCGGCGGGATCGAGCGGTTACATCATCCGCTGAGTTTGGTTAATGGACGATGGCTTAGGATTAATCTTTGGTTTCGTTCGTAATCACCGGATTGCGTTCCTGACGGATCGGGAACGCGTTATTTTGAATCTCATGGTCTCGACACGATTGTTTCTAACGCCTCCTGATTAGATGGCGCCTTCTTTGCCCCTTCCTGCCACCATCCAACCTGTCACTTCCCAGAATTACTCCGGTTCAACTGATTTACCGAGTGATGATGGCGAGTGGTTGTCTGGCTCGGCGACGAAGAACTGGTTTCGTCGCATTGGATTCGGTGTGGTTAATGTTTGGTTGGTGTTCCACTTGGTCGGTGTTTTTCTACCGGCATTCTCGATACCGCCTTCGCCCGAAGTTGTACGTGATCTCTATTGGTCGTTACGGCTTTATCCTCAAGCGATTTATATGGATCATGGTTATCATTTTTTCGGCCCTGATCCGGGTGATAGTACCCTACTAAGGTATGTCGCGATTCATGAGGATGGACGTTCGGTGCGCGGAACGTACCCCAACAAAAATATATTTCCGCGTTTGCGATATCACCGTCATTTTATGTTGACCGAGGCGATTCCACGGGTCGCCGATTACGATGAAGGCTTGGGGGCATTGCAAGCGAAGGCGTATGCGGAACGGATATTGAAGGCGACGCAAGCGAAATCGGTGCGGCTTTATCGAGTCACCCATCGAATCACCGATATTGATCGTTTTCTTGCTGGTGGGCGATTGGATGATCCTGAGACATACTTTGACGAGAGTCTGGGTACATTTACGATTGACGATCAGTTGTCGGTGGTTCAGAGATGATCGACTTACTCGCCAAAGCTTGGGATGCATGGCAACGGTTTTGGTTTGCGAAGGAAAACCTGCTGACGGTTAGTGTGATGCGTTGGCCGATGGTTGGGATGATTCTCTATACCCACCTGATTTGGACTTTGGACTTCGAAGCTTTTTTCGCTGACCAGGCGTCATGGCAATCGCGAGAGTTTATTCGGGAGTATCAATCAGAGCAGTTCGCGTATTCGTTTTGGTGGTACATTCCGCCGCAGTGGATGTGGACGGCGCACTTCGTTTCGCTGGTCATCCTATCGCTGTTCTGGATCGGATTCGCCGCCCCGATCACTGGTTGGTTGTGTTTCATGATTGTGGTCTCGTATGCGAATCGTGTCCCGTTGGCGATGTATGGCTTGGACCAGGTTAATGGGATCGCGGCACTTTATTTAGCGCTGTCGCCCTGTGGTGGGCGGCTGAGCGTTGATGCTTGGATTCGGCGGCGTTTGCAAAACGTAAATGCTGCATCACGCGTGGTTGGCCGAACGCTTGGTTGGGTTTTTAAAGTGCCGTTTTGGGGCGTTTGCCAGCGAACCTATGATCGCCCCGCATCGTCGGCTCGATTATCGATGCGTTTGTTCCAAGTCCATCTTTGTTTCATTTACTTGTGGGGCGGGTTAGGGAAATTACAAGGTGAAACTTGGTGGAATGGTGAGGCGGTTTGGTTGGCGGCGGCGAGTTTAGATTATCAGTCGAACGACCTGACTTGGTTGGCCCATTTTCCGTGGCTGTATCAATCGCTTTCGGTAGCGACTTGGGTGTGGGAGATTTCGTTTCCGATTCTGGTTTGGCAACCTCATTTGCGCCCATGGGTGTTGATGGTTGGTGTGATGATGCACCTGGGAATCGGGATGTTTTTGGGGATGTGGACGTTTGGGTTAGCGATGATTTTCATGTATCTGGCCTTTGTTCCTCCAGAAACATATAACTCGGTGTGGTTGCAGTTCGTATCGGTATTTCGGAACATCGGTCCTGTGGCCGTGGAATCATGATTGAGAAGGGATGCGGCTGAGATGAAACGTTATTGGCTGACCGTAGCCGTCGGATTTGCGTCGACCTTTACGTTAGTGATCGTCATTATGGCATTTCGTCCGGACTGGCATCGGGCGAGTGTAAGGATGGAGGTTGGTCAGCGTTTTTTTGCGAGCGGCGATTTTGATCGGGCGATCGAAACCTTCGATACGGTTTTACAAGACATTCCGCGACACGCGATTGCATTACACTTGCGTGGTGTGTCGCATGATCGACTGGGCGAGGTGAACCAAGCGATCGATGACTATAACGCTGCGATCGATTTAGATCCGCGATATTTTGATGCGATCAATGACCGTGGCATTTTGTTGACGAAGGTTGGTCGCGGGGAAGAAGGGTTGGCCGATTTCCGCCGTTTGGTTGCACTGGATCCAGGCAGTACATCGGCGCGTGTGAATTATGCGTTTGCGTTACAGAAGGCTGGGCGTTTGGATGAAGCGGTGGCCTGTTTGGAGGTGATTCCTGAGGACCAACGTGATGAGACGGTGCAGTATTTAATTGCATCGATCGCGATGGCTCAGCGCGATTGGGCATCGGCCGAGTCGGCATTTTCAGCGGCGATCGAGATGAGTGCCGATGATTTGAAAATCTGGCTCAACCGGGCGATCGCGCGCTGGCGAATGGGGCGATTTGCAGATGCGATCGCTGATTTAGACCGCGCCGCGTCGTTGGACGACGATTGGATGTTGCCGGCGACGATTGCGGAATTGCGTCAGCGGATCGAAGAATCGCAAGCCAAGGCGATGGCGATCAACGCGACGGTCGATATCGCCGGTCCTGCGATCGACGTGTCTCGATAGAACTCATATGAAGCGATCATTGGGTGATCATCAAGCGACCGGTTGGGTCAAGTTATGCGATTGGTTGGTCGCGACGTGCGAATCGTCTAGCGGTGATTGCGGGACGGGTTGGCCGCCGTTGCGATCGAGTTGAATGGTCAGGTGGCGTCGCCAATGGGAATCGTCTGGGGTGGGATAATCGAGCCGGAAGTGAACGCCTCGAGATTCCTTTCGTGCTTGGGCGGCGCGGGTCATCATTTGTGATGTGCAAAGCAGGTTTTGCAATTCCCAACCGTTAACATCCTGGAATTGGCGTTTCATCACATAGCTGCAAAACGAATCGACACCCGCTGACGCTTCGCGCAGGCCGTCTTCATCGCGCTCGACTCCGACCAATCGTCCCATCAGGCTTTTCAGCGAAGCGCGAACGTCAGCGACGTCGAAGTCGACCGACTTTGGTTGGGAAGCCTGCTCGATCGGCAGGGCTCGCATGAGGTCGGACATTTCTGCGGCGGCGCGCGAAGCCGCTTCGCCGACGTGGGCACCGTAAACCAGGCCTTCGAGCAGACTGTTGCTGGCCAGTCGATTGGCACCGTGCAGTCCGCTGCTGGTCACTTCGCCGGCAGCCCATAGCCCGGGCATGCTGGTTTGGCCTTGGCGATCGACGGTAACGCCGCCGATCATGTAATGAGCGCCGGGGCGGACGGGAATCGGATCGGTTGTGATGTCCAGGCCGAACTTGGCGCACGCGGTCGCGATGCCTGGGAAACGCGAACGGACAAGGTCCGGTGGCAAGTGTGCGAGGCTGAGGTAAACGCAACTGTGGTTGCTGATCGCCATTTGCCGCACGATCGATTGGCTGACCACATCGCGTGGGGCCAGTTCGCCGCGGGGATCGTACTGCGGCATGAAACGGTTACCGTCGTGGTCGACCAAGTGGGCCCCTTCGCCTCGGATCGCTTCGGTGATCAGCGATCGGGAGGCACCTGCGATGTAGAGAACGGTTGGATGGAATTGGCAAAACTCCATATCCCTCAGCTCGACACCGGCGCGATACGCTGCGGCGTAGCCGTCGCCGGTGGCGACCGGTGGATTCGTCGACTCGCGGTAGACTTGGCCAGCCCCGCCGGTGCAGAGGATCGTTTGCTTGGCCCAAACGAGGCTGGGTGGTTGTCCGTTGCGGCTGACGACGGCACCATGGCAGCGTCCATCGTACGTCAGCAGGTCGATCGTAAACGTTCGCTCCCAAATTTCGATATTTTGCATTTGGCGACTGCGTTTCATCACCGCACGCATGACTTCTTTGCCGGTCGAATCGCCCAGGGCGTGAACGATCCGTTCGCGGCTGTGGCCACCTTCACGGCCGAGCGACAGATGGCCGTCGGCTTGGTCAAAACGGGTGCCCCAAGCGATCAATTCTTCGATTCGGGCGGGAGCTTCGCGGACGACCATTTCGACGATGTCGCGATCGCATAGGTTACCGCCGGCGGCCAACGTATCGGCGACATGATCTTCGAAGCGATCTTCCGGGTCGAGAACACCGGCGATGCCACCCTGGGCATAATGGCTGTTGGATTCTCGCAGTTCGTCCTTGGTGATCACCAACACGTCTTGGTGCGGTTGGGCAGCATTCGCCGCCCGCAAACCGGCCAATCCGCCACCGATAACCAGCAAGTCGGTGAAGTAATGCGTCGCACGTGTTGAACGAAATGGGACGAGGTAGCGAGGTATCATGGGAGCCTAAGCATCCGTGGACAAGAAGGGTCGAACGGCGAATCGTTGTTGGTTGTTAGCGGTTTTCGAAAAAGTTTCGCCGACTGCGGAGCATAGCAGCCAGCCAACCGGCTTGGGGAAGATTCGAGTGATATCGGGTTTTCAAGCTTATCTGGGGCTACCGCAAGTAGCAAAACCGGGTCAAATTGTTGGTAGGACGATTGTGGGAACGGAGACTGCGACGTTGGGTAGGTTCGCCTTGCAATGCAATCTGGGGGGTAAACCTTGGTGTAAACCTTGTGCCTTCGGTATTGCCGCTACCGTAATTCGGTTTACAGTGCCTTGCAGTCGTTACCTGCCAGCAGTCACGCTTGTACCACAACACTTCCGCCACGACATCTTAACCTTTCCCCCGCAACTTGCATGAGTTTCTCAACGCCCAGGCAGGGTGCCCAACCAGATGATGGTCCCCCGTCGGCTCGCCCTGCTGGGGCATCGAACGAGAAGTCTGGGGTGAAACCTTCCAGTGTTTCTGGGCGAGCGGAGTCGATGCGACCAAATCAGGCCGGTGCCGGGGTGGTGTTTCAGACAGATCGTCCGGCGGTTCAGGTATCGATGGATCCGCAATTGACGACCATTCAGCCCGGTGGCGGGATTGTGATGTCGATCGAATTGGGATGGGGCTACCTGCGAAGATGGTATCTGCGAAAGTTTCGGCCGGGATATGTCAATCGGATGAGTGTTCTGCGGCAGGGGAGTCGTGGAAGTTTGCCGTTTGAACCGGTCGATCAGCGTGACGTGAAGTTTTACCGAAACCAGGAAACTTATTGGTGGCCTGAAGCGGATGATGATTATCGATGGCGGGATTCATTGCCGTTTGCGCGGGCGGGGTTGGCCGAATTGATTTTGATCAGCGGCCTGTTTTTCTTTTTGGCGGCCGTGTTCGGGTTCGTTTGGTGGCCGCTCTGTTTGCCGTCGTTGGTGATTTTCGGATTAGTCGTTTGGTTTTTCCGTAACCCACCGCGTGAGATACCCACCGGCCATGGCGTGGTCGTATCGCCAGCAGACGGAAAGATGGTCGAGATTGTCGAAGTCGATGATCCGGATATTGGTCCAGCGATCCGATTTGGCATTTTTCTTTCGATTTTTAATGTCCATATCAATCGCAGTTCGATGTCCGGCGCTGTGGTTGCAGTGCGTTATCGACCCGGCAAGTTTTTGAATGCGTTGCGGCCAGAATCGGCTCGCGAAAATGAGAATCTGGATGTGATTTTGTCGAGCAATGAGATGCCGGGGCAATTTTTTCGCGTCCGACAAATTACAGGTCAATTCGCCAGGCGGATCGTTTGTTGGGTTCGGCCTGGGGATGTGCTGACACGTGGCGAACAATTCGGGATGATCAAGTTAGGATCACGCACAGAATTGGTGATACCTCGCCACGATGCTTTACAAATTGAGGTGGCGATTGGCGACACCGTCTCAGCCGGTTCAACACGACTGGCGCACTATCGATTTGATGCATCATCAACTGGATTCGATCACAATGGTGGTGCCGAGATCGATTTTTCGATGGCAGATCAAGCCAGCTCAGCAAGGTCGACCGGTCATGATCTTCGTGAGGAAAACATATGATGGATAGACCTGAAGGCAAACGGCATCGCAATCGGCTGGTTGCCAAGAATGCACAGGAGCGTTTGCGTGGCGGTTTAAGTCCGCGCCGCCGTAGGCTGACGCTTGCCGTTTTGCCAACGCTGTTGACCCTTGGTAACGGCGTTTGCGGGATGGCTGCGATCGCCGTTGCAACGAGCGCGTTGTTGGAATGGACCCCTGCCGATCGACTTTCTGTCGCCGGGTTGCTGATCTTTGGCGGCATGGTCTTCGATGCTTTGGACGGTTCGGCGGCCAGAATGACGGGGCAATCGAGTCAGTTCGGGGCCCAGCTAGACAGTCTGTGCGACGCGATCACGTTTGGTGCTGCCCCGGCGGTGCTCGTTTGGCGTTTCGGCGATCCGTTGCCATATCGAATCACCTGGGCGATTGGCGTCATTTTTACGCTATGCGTGTTGATCCGGCTGGCCCGCTTTAACGTCGAAACCAAGGAAGACGACTCGCATGAGGGGTTCGACGGCTTACCCAGCCCTGCTGCTGCGGGAACGATCGCTGCATTCACGATTGCGATGCCGCACCTGGAGACGTTGACGCATGAGGAGTACCGCCAAAGCGTGCGTTCGGCGGCGGAAGCGGCATTGACGGTCGGAGAGTACTTTGTGCCGGTGTTGGCAATTTTGCTCGCTTATCTGATGGTTTCCAGGTTCACCTATCCGCATATCGTCCAGCAGTGGATGAGCGGTCGCCGGTCGCCCAACCAGATCGGCCAAGCGTTGTTTGCTGTTGGTGGAGTGATCATTCTGAAGGAATTGGCATTGCCGCTTGCATTTTGCATCTACGCGTTTTGGTCTCCGATCGGCCAGTGGCGTCGAGGTTTGCAGGTTGTTGGCGAACCGCAGCCCGATTCTGATGATCATCCCGAAGCGGCGGATGGCGAATCGACTCATGAACGCGACGTTTAGGCGCGAAAGATTGCTGGCTGGATCGAATTAAAGGAAAGCCTCTGTCACAGAACTGTAAAAGTCGTGGCTATCTGCGGGCCGCCGAAACGCTGTTTGGTGACGCAAGTTGTTTGCTGTGAATGCTTTGCGAGGTTTTTCGTGTGGCGGTGTTCGGACTTGACGGACCGAAAAAAAATGAGATTGTAGATTCACGCCGCACATCTGAAGGGGCGCAACACTTTGCACCGGAGCTGGTTTAACGATGGTTGTTAGCACTGTTGATAAACATTCACGTAAAAAAGCCCCTCATGCCAGTCGACTTTACCGCGAACTTGTGCCGGCCTATGAAGCCTTATGGCCAATGGTCGCTAAAAAGCGAATCCGGCATGCGATCGGAAATCTCGGATTAGTCGGTGGCCAAAGGGTGTTGGAGGTTGGCGTCGGAACCGGGATGTCCTTATCGGCGTACCCCAGAGACGTCGATGTGGTGGGGGTCGATCTGTCCGAGGACATGCTTGGCCAAGCCGAGCGGCAGATTCGCGAGGAGCGTTGGGCACGAATCAGCGTGATGCAAATGAATGCAGAGCAACTTGATTTTGACGATTCGATGTTTGACGTCGTCACATCATTTCACGTCATTAGTGTGGTGTCCGACCCCCGTCGAATGTTGGGTGAGATGTTGCGAGTTTGTAAGCCTGGCGGAAAAATTCTGATCGTCAACCATTTCCGCAGCGCCAACCCTTGGATTGCTCGGATGGTCGATTCGGCTGGTGCTGTTACTCGGCATCTCGGGTGGCGGACCGACCTTGACCTTCAGGAGATTGTGGCGGAGATGCCGCTGCGGGTTGACCGTCGCTACAAGACATCGCCGGCTTCTCTATTCACGATTTTGACTGCGTCAAAAACGTCTCCTTAATCTCTGCGATCGGCAGGGGCGGTGTTTCCGGGTGGGATTGATCCGAAGGCGGAATCCATACGACCGGACGAAATGGTACTTCGACCGATAGTTGTCATTTTAAGCGACAATTGTCCGATAGACCTTTCGTCGAGATGATCGCCGCGGTGCGAAGACGAGAGTGTCTTCGTTTCTTGCGTGGGTGTCGCTCGTTATTTACAACCCGGACCACATTCGAGAAAATTGAAGAGGGCACCATGCTGGTCCTTTCGCGACACCGTGACGAAAGCATCATGATCGGCGACGACGTTGTCGTAACGATTGTTGATATTCGAGGCGACAAAGTACGACTGGGAATCGATGCACCGCAATCGATTCCGGTTCACCGACAAGAAGTCTATGAGGCGATTCAGCGGGAAAACCGTCGCGCCTCGCAGACTGACCCCGAGGCGACGCGAACGGTTGCTCCGCCGCGTGAAACTCGCCCGCCGCGTGAACCTCGTGACGTTCGCGGGCCACGCCCCAATCGCAACGATTACTAAGCCGCGATCCTGGCTGAACTGTTCACCGCTTCATCGACCCGCCAATCAAGTTGACTTTCCGATAGGACGATCAACTTAATCGTGCGGTTAGCTTGCTAAGGATCAGTCGATAAATAAGTGTTCGGTACCTTTTCCCGCGAAGCGGCCCGACGGGTGCTCTGCAGAAAAGGTACCGGACACTTATTTATCGCGCATTGCTGAGCCTCTCGATGTCGACGCGTCGAGGATTTTTTGGCCAGCGGTTCTGTTACGGCTAATTCTTTTGCGTCACCGGGAGTCATCAGTCGCTCTTGGTGTTCCGCCTTCTTGCGTTTTGCACTTTGCCGATCGAATTGTTTACCAAAGCGATCCGTCTGTATTCGGCGAAGTTTGTTGCCCTGGCCGCTTCCAGCCTGCCGTAGCGGGGCATGGCCCCCTTTTAAAGCTCGAGTCTTATCACGTGAGTGGCCGTGGTCTCCGGTCGCTTGTCAATCCAGTGGATTGCGTTTATGCGCAATAAATATTGCCTAATTGGTGTATTATTGCATGTATGATTCGGCTTTGTCTGTAATGTCTGCGAGATGCGCTCAGTTTGCCGATTGTGCGTTCTAGATAGCTGAATCGGTTCAAAAATTCGCAAAAACGTAGCCGATCTTTCCGTTAGTTACCAAATCGCGACCGATGTTACCTCGGACGGGCGAGTGAGTTACCGAAAATGTCGTCGGTTCGTTTGCACCGTCTCTGGTCCGTGACTTGGTCGATTCGACTTTGCGGGCTCAACAGACACCTGGCAAGTCATTTACGACGTCCGTTAATGACTCTGTGCCGACCGGCCGACGGACCTGGCTGGATTTTTTTCCACGCTGAACCGACGCACTCGGAGTGATAAACAAATGACAAGAATTAACACAAACGTCTCCTCATTAGTCGCACAAAACCGCTTGCAATCAAGCAACAAAGATTTGCAAACCGCGTTGACTCGTTTGAGCACCGGTCTGCGCATCAACAGCGGTTCGGACGACCCTGCAGGTTTGATCGCTAGTGAAGCGCTGCGAAGCGAAATCACCAGCTTGAACAAATCGATCAGCAACACTCGTCGTGCCAGCCAAATCATCAGCACCGCAGACAGCGCCCTTGGCCAAGTCAGCAATCTGCTGAACGACATCCGTGGTCTGGTTGTCGAAGCGGCTAACAGTGGAGCCCTTAGCCCAGACGAAATCGCTGCTAACCAGTTGCAGGTCGACAGCTCGCTCGAAGCGATCAACCGAATTGCCCAAAC
>DIUH01000258.1:0-14583 GCA_002428205.1 Planctomycetaceae bacterium UBA6163 | reverse complement strand
GGCCGAGCCGGGCAAGTTGACATTGCGATTAACGTCAGTTCAGCGGCAACCCAAGCCGAACTGCAGTTCAGCGACTTCACCGTTCCCCCGCCTGCCGAAGCCGCTACGGGTTCGATCGAACTGGTTTCGGTGACAACGCCCGGAGTTCAGGCCTCCAGCGGCACAATCACGTTAGACGATTCTGGCGGGGAGTTTTCGATTACAGCGCGAGCTGGTGGTGCCCTTGCCGGTGCGCTGTCCAATGGCTTTGCCGTGATCATTGCGACCGACGGTGCCGCCTCGTCGATCGACATCGATACAGATGCAGAAACCGTGACGGTTACGCTTCAAGAAGGCGAAACCCTCGACGATATTGCACTCGCTTTGGCAGGAAACGAAGATTTTGAGTTCGTTTCGGTCACTTCTCAAACCGTGACCGCAGGGGATGCCGCGACTGCCGACGGCGCCTTAGCTGACGGTGTTGATGAGGTCAGTCAAACGGCAACGATCAACATCGCTGCCGTCGAAGGTGGCGCACAATTCAACGGAACGGTCAGTGTGGTTCAAGTGGCCGGTACGACGACGCCATCGGCAACGTTTGAGAACGGGGCGTTGACGGTTACGATCAACAACACTGGTAACGTCACGGTCGCTTCGGTTGTTGCGGCCATTGAAGCGTCGGGCGACTTTACTGCAGAGGCCGATGGCGCGCTAACAACGTTCGATGCGGCAGCCGGGCTGACGATCAATGAGACCGATTTGACCGGCGGTACAGATGTCGGCGGTGCTGCGGTTGCGGCAAGTGGTACCATTGATTTTGAAGTCGAAACGACACCTGCGGTGCAGGCCACTAGTGGCACAATTACGCTTGATGACTCTGGCGGGGAGTTTTCCATTACAGCGCGAGCTGGTGGTGCCCTTGCCGGCGCACTTTCCAATGGCTTTGCCGTGATCATTGCGACCGATGGCGCCGCCTCGTCGATTGACATCGATACAGATGCAGAAACCGTGACGATCACGCTGCAAGAAGGCGAGACCCTTGACGACATCGCAACCGCTTTGGCCGGGAATGAGGATTTTGAGTTCACTTCAATTGCTTCTCAAACCGTGACCGCAGGCGATGCCGCGACTGCCGACGGAGCCTTAGCCGATGGTGTGAACGCTGTTACCACCACCGGATCGATCGAAGTTACTGCCGCCGAAGCTGGCACAGCTTTCAATGGTACAATTAACTTTGTCCAAGCCGGTGGAACCACCACGCCGGCGGCAACTTTTGTCAACAATACGTTGACCGTTACGGTCAATAACACTGGCGACATTACTTTGGAGTCGATCGCCAGCGCGATTAATTCGCTGGCTCAATTTTCGGCGACCGCGTCGGGCGATTTGACGCAGTTCGCCGGTGATGCAGATTCGTTGGAGGTCACAGACACCGAACTGACTGGCGGAGCAGAGGCTGAAACTTTTGGAGTTGCGGCGAACGCTGTGTTTGAACTCGCCGGAAGTAAGGGCTCGGAAGTGTTCAACGTAACCGCCGGAACCTCGCTCGATCAATTGGTATCGCAGATCAACCTGGTCAGCGATGCGACGGGAGTATCTGCTGCCGCTGATGGAACCAACCTGTTGCTTACCAGTACGGGTTATGGAACTAAGGCAATCGTCGAATTGCGTGTCCTCAGCCAGGGGGCAGGCGGCAACTTCGGAGTCGGTGGACGAGAGCTTGGGGCCGACATTGTTGCTACCGTTAACGGTCGCTCAGCCCGTGGCGACGGAAACCAACTGGCGGTGAACACCGCCACCTTGAATATGGTGGCGGATATGGAAGCTGGCTTCCAGGGAAACTCAACGTTCACAATCGTCGGTGGCGGTGCGAACTTCCAACTCGGCCCTGACGTTGTTTCGAATCAACAAGCTCGTGTCGGTATCGGCAGCGTCAACTCCGCTCGATTGGGCGGGGTGGCGGGTAAGTTGTTCGAACTCGGTTCCGGTGAAGCGGCAGCCCTTGCAACGGACCCAACGCGTGCTGCGGAAATCGTCAGCGAAGCGATTGCCCAGGTGACCAGCCTGAGAGGTCGATTGGGTGCTTTCCAGGCAACGAGTTTGGAAAGCAACTTGGTGTCGCTCAATGACACGGTCGCCAACTTGCAAGAAGCCGAGAGCTCGATTCGTGACGCTGACTTCGCCGCTGAATCGGCCGCGTTGACACGGGCTCAGATTCTGGTTCAGTCGGGTACCAACGTGCTGTCGCTGGCCAACCAGAACCCGCAAAACGTGCTGTCGTTGCTGCGATAAGTGTTGTTCCGCGTTCGAATGTTGGAACGCCGGGATTTTTAAAATCGTCCGACGGCTGGTACTGACGGTACCGGTCGTCGGATTTTTGTTTTCACAGAGCCCGATTCGGAACAGGCTCAACTCACAACGCCCCGCGCGCCGATCACACAAGGAGGGTAAACCCATTGTAGATCGCACCCCTCCGTTCATGTTATTTCCATGGGCCGCATATCCAGCTCAATCGGACTGATAACCGGAACCGACATCGTCGGCACCGTCGATCAACTGCTCGCCATCAGCGCCCAGCCGCGTGATCGTTTGGTCGCACGCACCGAACGATTGCAAGAACAACAATCTGCGATCGCTGAATTAACAGCCCTTGTCATCGGTGTCGAACTTTCGTCCAAACGTCTCAGTTTGCCTGGTCAGTTCGAAGCACGCTCGGCGACCAGCGCTAACGATAACGCGATATCGGTATCGGCTGCGTCGGATGCGGAAATGGGTTCGTTCACTGCCCGCACGACGCAGCTAGCGGCGACGCATGCTGCGGAATCAAGCTTTCGCTCCACGGGCTCTGCGACTTCGTTGGGTCTATCTGGGGAAATCCTGATTCGTGGTGGAGGTTCTCTTGCCGAAAGTGCGAAGCTGGCGGATTTGAATCAGGGTCGGGGTGTGCAAGCGGGCAGCATTCGAATCTCTGACCGCGCCGGCAATTCTGCAAAGATTGACCTCTCAAAGGCTCGAAATATCGATGATGTGATCAATGCGATCAACGAGACATCGGGTATTCGGGTTCGAGCGACGACAGTTGGCGATTCGATCCGGTTGACTGACGTCAGCGGCTCGACCGCATCGAATCTACGCGTCGATGAAGTCGGTAGCGGTGAAACTGCGGCCGATCTCGGGTTGAGGGGAATTAACGTCGCCAGCAACACGGCGCTGGGACATGATATCTATGGAGCGATTGGCGATACCGCCGCCACTGGCCTGCAGGGCGTCAAATTGTCCGAACTTAACGGCGGCAAGGGCCTAGGAACGCTCGGCACGATCCAAGTGACCACCAGCAACGGTAACACCGGTTCGATCGATCTATCCAGTGCTGCGACCACCCAGGATGTGATGCGGATCATCAATGATAGTGGCCTTGGGGTCGAAGCGAGATTGAATGAAAATGGTGGCGGCTTCCGCATTCGTGACTTGACCGGCGGCAACGCGAACCCGCTATCGGTCAATTCGACTGACTCGACCGATACCAAACTCGGTATTGCTGGTACATCGACCGGACGTGTCATTGTTGGCAAGGATCTTGGCCGGCCGATCATCAAGCTCGAAACAAAACTCGCTGAACTCCGCCAAGGCAGAGGGATCTCACCGGGAACAATCCGGATCAGCGATTCAACCGGCAAGTCCGCCAACGTCGCACTGGAAGACACCCAGCAATTAACCATCAACCAATTGCTGACTGGTATCAACAATGCCGGGCTATCGCTTACCGCTTCGATCAACGCCACTGGCGACGGCATTCGTATCATCGACAACGGCAACGGATCGCAGAAGTTGCAAATTAGCGATTTTGACGATGGTCAAACCGCTGCTGATCTGGGATTAACAGGTTCTGCGAGGACAACATCGGTTGGTACGCTTGGCAAATTGCAGACACTCGAGTTTGCCGCTCGCCAAAGCGTGACCGTTGCGGCTACTGATTCTTTGACCGATATCGCTCGCAAGATCAACAGCCAATCGACGTTGGCGACTGCTGCGGTGGTTCAAGCCACCGATGGAACTTTTTCGTTATCGATCCGCAGTAATCGCGGAGGCGACGTGGGCCGATTGTCGATCAGTTCCACCGGAAGCGGGCTGGGAATCTCGACGACGGTAAAGGGTCAGGACGCGATCCTGGAAGTAACCAATCAAGGTGGAACGTCGATCCAGCTCCGTTCAACCGACGGCGTCTTTACCGACGTCGTTCCCGGCGTCTCGTTGACGGCCAAAGAAGTCACAGACGCCTCTGTATCGATCACGGTCGAACGTGATACCCGAGATGCGATAACCAACATCAAGGCATTTGTCGAACAGTACAATAAACTGACCGAGCGCCTTGGTGAATTAACGTTTTTTAACGGAAACCCCAGTGCCACCGGATTGCTGTTCGGCAGCTCCGAGGCGTTGCGGATCGAGTCAAGCTATTCACGTTTGATGTCGGGGCAAATCCAGGGCGCAGGAAGTATTCGGAGTTTTGGCGAGTTGGGAATTAGCTTGGACGCCGAAGGTAAGATGCAACTCGACGAGAAGCGTTTTACCGATCGGTTGTCATTTAATAGTGAGGCTGCGAAAACGTTCTTCACCTCAGAACGAACCGGTATGGTTGCCCGCATTAAAGAAGCGTCGGATCGCTTGGCAGGGGTCAACAGCAGCCTCCTGATCAATCGCAGTGCCGCTCTAGCGACTCGTATTCTGCGCAATAACGAGCAAGCCGATAACTTGCAGAGGCGACTCGATTCCGAACGGTTGCGTTTGCTGCGGCAATTCGTTTCGGCGGAAGAAGCGATCGCAAGATTGCAAACCAACCAAAACGCAATCTCTCAAATTCAGTTCATCAGCAACCGACCCAACACTCGATAAATAAGGCGTCTCGGCTCGCGTTCTCTAAACCCGCAACAACATCAAACTTATGAACTACGGTGCACCTTCCAATTCCAACTATCTTGAATCACTTGTTAAATCTGCCCCGCCGGCACGTTTACGATTGATGTTGATTGAAAAAGGAATTGGGCTGTGTCTAGTCATCTCGGATCGAATCAAAGCCTCAACAGTAAAAGTCGTTTGGGACGAACAAAGCCTGCATCTGTTTGACGTTTTAAACGAATTGCTTTCGGGCGTCTCCAGCGACGACATTCCTGTGACTCGCCAGGTCGCAGACCTGTATGTCTTTTTGCTTCAACACCTCAACAAAGCGATAACGGTCGGCGATTACTCGATGATCGATGAATTACGCTTGGTGCTCGAAACCGAGGCCGAAACTTGGCGGCTGGTTTGTGCCCAATCCGTGTCCGGATCGCCCGATGTGTTTGCCAATTCGCTAGGTAAGCATGGCGAACCGCTCAATACAGCGGTCACGTCGACACCGCTCACGACGACGAAAGCGCCTCTGCCCAATGCTTATCAAGCCCAGCCGGCTTCACACCTGGGCATGGCTCGGCCAAGCTCTAGCGGTTCACTGAATCTGCAGGGCTAGGCTTCGATGCCGAAATCGCGAACGGTCAACAACGTTTGCAACGACACTCCCTCCGCCGCGAATGCCGCCTGGCCACCGGCCAACCGGTCGATGATGCCGATCACGCCACGAACGTTCAACCCGAACTCGCGCGCCGCCTTCACCGCCGCCAATGCGCTGCCGCCGCTGGTGATCACGTCCTCGACGATGATCACTTCTTGACCGGAATGAACCGGCCCTTCGACTTGGCGACCGGTTCCGTGTCCCTTGGGTTCTTTGCGGACCATGAAACCGACGATCGGTAAACCACGCTGGCCACCAATCGTGATCACGGCCGCGGTGATCGGATCGGCTCCGATGGCCATGCCACCGACGGCATCGGGCAATCGGTCCATCTGCATCAACCGGTCGAGAATTCCCGCCGCGATGACATTCGCGCCGCGGGGATGCAGCGTCAAATGACGGCAATCGAGGTAGTAGTTGGCCGTCTTGCCGCTGGCTAGCGTAAACGTACCAAACTTCAACGCATGTTCGCTGATTAACCGCTTCAGCTCTTCGGGGTCGTAGTCGCTCATGCGACGAATCATCGTCGCAGAAACCGAGCGCGACAAGTCCCCCAAAAAGCCGCTTGGTTGTTCGTTAAAATGATGCCAAAAACTCGTCAACCGCTTCGGGCGGCAAGCCGTCGTCGTCGCTGGACGGCAACGACTCGGAAAGGAGCGCGGCCAGCGAAACGGGCTCCGACTGATCGGCCCACACATTATCGTTGGCCACCGCCTGCGATTGGTCGCCTTGAGGAACCAAATCTTGCGGAACAGCGTCGTCTCGGTGGATCGCGCTCAACAGGCTCTCGCCCTCTGCACTGCCCAGCGGCGGTGCGACCAACGAGGACGATTGAGTTGAAGGCGGTAATGCGGAAGTCGAGATCGTCGCGGCGACCGGTTGTGTCTCAGCCGCGATCGANNGACGAAGGAATCGACGACGAGGCGATCGAAGACGAAGGAATCGTTGAGGGCAACGAACTGGTGTTTACAGCGACCGATTCCGCTTCAGCCGGAGTCGTTGATGACAACGAACTGACGGCCGGGGGCTGGGTAAACGAAAGTCCGGTCAAGTCCAAACGCAACAAATGCAAACCGCCAACCACATGCCGCGTCTGGACACGAGGCGAGTTCAACGGAATTGTCGCTTGTGTGGCCGTGTTGGTCGACGAATTGCCGCGAATGGTGATTGTCGACGAGGCGGAGTCATAATTGATGATCGGAGCCAACACCAGCGAGGTGGTTTGCCCACCAATGACGACCAACGAATCGTTGCCAGGTTCGACAACCACGAATAGTTTGTCACGCGATGCGGAGCCGAAATAGTCTTCGATTCGCATGTACATCGGATTTAGCCGTCCGACTTCCACTGTTCGGCTGACTAAGCCTCCGGCGGCTGCGGCCGTGACCGGAATCACTTGCGGTTGCTCCATTCCCATCACAAACGGGATCGCAGGAATCTCCATCGAATAGTTTCCGGCGGGCAAATCGTCGAACTGCATCGATTCGTTGGTACCGGATAAAGGAACGGTCCGCGAGATCGACTGGCCGGACAACGAGGTTCCACTTAACGTGGCAACAAAATCTGAGTTGAACTTGACCGAGCTGGGAGCATTCAGTTCAAGTGCCAACGTGGTCGGTAACGAGTCGAGCACGTTGATGGTTAACGTACCTGTCGATGACAGGTCGCCCGGATCGGTTACTCGATAAGAAACGGTGGTCGTTCCAACAAAGGTGTCACTGGGTGGGGTGAAACGAATCGATGTACCGTCAATGGTGAAGGTGCCACCACCGGTTGGTGTGCCAATGATTTCAATGGTTAAGGTCTCGTCACCATCCACGTTTGTGCCGTAATCCGCTAGGGTTGCAACAATTTTATTGGTGTCGCCGCGGAAAGCATCTCGCGTGATATTCGCCGCTGGCGGTGGATCATTAACAGCCGTAACGGTGAACGTCACGGTCGCTGTTGCGGTGCCACCACCGGAATCAGTGACGGTGTAAGTGATCGTTTCCGTACCGTTGAAGTTAGCCGCAGGCCGATATCGAATCGCTTGACCGCCCGATTCGATTTCAACCGTCGAACCGCGTGTGCTGGTTCCGACTGTTGTGATCGTCAACGTCGCGCCGCTAGCCGACGGAAGGTCGTTGGCCAAAACATTGAACGATGCAATTGGGGCATCTTCAACCACTGTGAACGCATCGTTTACGGCTGTCGGCTGGACGGTTGTTGTGCTGGTGACGTTCACGGTGACGGTTGCCGTGCGATTAAGTCCCGTCTCGTCCGTCGCCGTGTAGGTAAACGTTTCTGTACCGACAAACGATGCCGCGGGTTGATATCGCACCTGGCCGTTTTGAATCGAAACCGTACCACCGGATGATGGTGTGCCGACAGCCGACAGGGTCAATGTACCACTGACGCCGGCCGCAAACGTATCGTTTGCCAAGACATTGATGTTCGTCGCGGCGCTGTCGCGAACCACCGTGAAGGTATCGTTAACCGCGGTGAATCGTGATCCGATCAATAGGTCGACGCGTCCAAAATTGACCAATGAATCCGCGACGGCCGTGGTTTGATTGAATAAGAGGATGTCGTTGCCGTTAAGGTCTGCAGGTTCGCTGATAAACGTGACGTTGCCAGTACCGGTGGCCTGCATTCTAACCGTGGCGATCAGCGCTTCAGCCACATTCGTTTGTGCCAGGCTATCGGATACCGCTCCCAATTCGTTGATCAAGCCGGTACCAAACGATCCTGAGCTAACCAGCGAACCAAATCCGGGGCCAAACTGAATCGGCGTGGAAGTAACAGGAGTTACCTTCGTGCTGTCAAAAAGGATATCGGCATACCCGGCGAAGATCCCCGAACGATTGAAGACGCTGCGTAAATCGCGCACATAAAAACGCAGTAGAAACTCTTGGTTGGGATCAACCTGAGTGATTACTTGGCCGTCCAGGTTGGCAATTTCCAACCGTGTTCCGGCCAGCGGTTCTGCGGCGACTGATACCGTAAACGTTTGGCTGCGGATGTTGCCGGCCAAATCGGTCAACGTCAAAGTCATGGTCCGTGAACCGATTTGTTCGGTTGTCGGTGTCCATGAAATCACACCCGTTTGCGGATTGATCGTCGCACCCGCAGGTGCCCCGGTTAATCCGTAGATCAACCCCGAGCCTTCTTCGGGATGATTTAGATTGACGTTCAACGGCACGCCGACGTTGGCCGACGTCGGAAAGTTTTGGATCGCAACCGGTAGAGTTGCATCATAAGTGATCGAAATCGCTGGCGAGGCGCTGCTGACCTGACCGCCCGACGATTGCCGCGCCGTGATCTGATAGGTCCCGTCGCCAAGGGCCGCGATATTGTTGGTCGTCACGGTCGCAGTTGTTCCCGTCGCAACCACACGTCCAACTTCGACCGATCCGGCAAACAGAATCACTTCTGCTCCGGGCTGTACACCCGTGACCGTAAAGCTGAGGGTCCCGCTTCGAGTCACCCTGTCCGAATTGCTCGAACCAGTATCACTAGCGCTGTTCAGGCTGACGCTTGTCGGTGCCGCCGGAGCAGCGCTCGAGGTGAACGTAAAGGGCACCGATTGGATATCGCTTTGACCCGCCAAGGCACCGACAACACCAGGCGCAGGCCGCACGCCAACGACGACGTTCGCGGTTCCGACAAAACCGGCATTGGGCGTTACAGTAACCAATCCGGTCGTCGGAGTGACGGTCGCAGTCACGTTGGTATTGGTGGTCGAGACAAAGTATTCGACCGGGTCGCCTTCGACGTCCGTGCTGGACAACTGCAACGTCGCCGGCGAAGTATTCGCTTGTGGTGCAGGCGTCGGAATGTCGGCCAAGAAAGGCTGCGAATTGCTGCCCGTGCCGCTGTCGGCAACCACCGAAACGGTCACCACTTCGGTAAACGTTTGGCCGGTGGCGTTCGTTGCGGTGAACGTGACGTTTGTTGTGCCCGACTGGTTCCCTTTGGCCTTCAACATCACGACCGAGTTTTCGGTGTCGTTGAATACTGTCACCGATTCCAGCACGATATTGATCAACGGCCTGTCTGACGCATTGGTGCCTTTGTCCGCACTATCAGCGATCTCGCTGATCGCCTCGCGAACCTTTTCACCTTCGACCAATTGACCAAATACCGAGTGGTTGAAATCAAGCGTCCGTTGGGGACCTTCGGTAATGAAGAACTGGGAATTGTTCGTGTCGTCAGTCGACTTGGCAAACGACAACACACCGGTGCGATTGTGCTGCAGGTCAGGATGAAATTGGTCGTCAAAATTGCCTAGCGGCGATCCGCCAGTTCCGGTTCCGGTGGGGTCGCCACCCTGAATCACAAAATTGTCGATGATCCGATGAAAAATCGTCCCGTCGTAGAATCCATCCTGTGCCAGTTGGATCACTCGACCCGCAGGCCGCGGTGCCCGGTCTTCAAACAGTTCAAAGACCATGTCGCCATAGCCAGCCACACTCATGCGAATGCTGCGATTGCCAGTCAACACGACCGCTTCCAGCAAATCAGGGTTCGCAACCGAAACACTCACCGTGATCGGTCCACCCGCCGGGTTGTATGCGTTGACCGGTATGTG
The DNA here is from genome assembly GCA_002428205.1 of Planctomycetaceae bacterium UBA6163. Taxonomy (GTDB): domain Bacteria; phylum Planctomycetota; class Planctomycetia; order Pirellulales; family Pirellulaceae; genus UBA6163. The sequence goes on along the minus strand of DIUH01000258.1, from coordinate 4,486 downwards.
AAGCGGTGAACCGATCGCGACGTTCTGGTTGCCGATTGCGACAAAACTCGGATTCGCCGATTGAGGAATCGCTACTCCACTGCGCTGGCTTAGGGTCGCTAGCGACTGGATTCCCGTGGCTCGTGTCCCATCCGGAAACTCCCACGTTGGGAAAACTTCGATTCCCGCCGCCGTGCCGACCGCGTTCAACGTCCGGTCCGACCTCGTCACCTCAACGAAGGGTAGGTAGTCGCCACCATCTTGAAACAGTTCTTTCTGCTCAGTACAAGCCGGACACCAGGCTGCCCCGTAATAGGTCACCCCCACATCAGCTAGCGCCTTAGCAAAAGCGACTAAGTCCTGCGCGGCTTCCCCTTCGGCATTCGTGGACGCAACCAATGCAGGCGAATGCGAATCCGATCCGCCGGACGAACTGGTGAACAGCATGTCGACGTCGCCTGCCATCATCTGGCGGCTCTCGAGTTGCTCAAGCAACAACCGACCCCGTCGTGGCGAAACATCATCGCCGCTTGCCAAAAACATCGCTAATGCCCGCCGGATACGTCCAAAACCTCCCGGCGAACCTGACCGACCACCGCGAGCACCCTTGCCTGACCAATTTCCGTCGTTGGACGTCTGTTTGTTCATTACCTTCACGCGATTTTCAACCCGGCGATTTGAAGAGACGGTTTCCTGGAAGGCTGTGCGCCTATTTCCCCCTCTTCACTTCGACCCGAAACAGCCGCTGAAAAGAAGAAAATCGCCACAACCCGTACGTTTTACCTAAACTCCACCAACAACCTAAACCTTAGCAAACTGTTTTTCGGCGGCCATTGCAGAGCGATAGAGGGTGACTGATGAGTTTGAATGGATAAGACGCGTCTCACATTGAATCGGTTCCAATGTCGAAACGTTTACGAATAGTCTAATTAAAGGGTTTGGCGATTCGAGGCAGTTTGGTCTTGATCGTACGGCTGACCACCTAAGGCGGGTCGTATCCGCCCGGATTAAACGGATGGCAACGAAGAATCCGGCGAAATGCCCGCCAACCGCCGACAAGAAAACCATCCCGTTGGATCACAGCGATCGCATAGTGGCTGCAGGTCGGCGAAAATCTGCACGATCGACCCAAGATCGGACTGATGCCGACCTGATAGCAGCGGATCAAAAATATTGCGAACTTTCGTGCCATCGTTCCGCCCAGACACCTTCTCGTTTCAGTTGTCTTTCAACTTTCGACTCGCCCGACGGACCGTCACCGGCAACGACCGAGCGATCGCGTCGAAACTGCCGATCGCATCACGTTTGGGCCTGACAATGATCTCCAAACCGATCGGGATCTGCGCCCGCTGGGTACGAAACGCCTCGCGAATCCAACGCTTCCAACGATTTCGCACGACCGCCGGCCCTGTCTTTTTCGGAATCGTGATCCCGATGCGGGAATATGCTCCCACCGAGTCGGTATCGCGCTGGCGAACGTTCACCACCAGCAAATCATCCGCCGCAAACGCCCCACCACGAATGATCGCGGTAAAGTCGTCTCCGCTTTTCACTCGGTCGCGTTTTCCAAATCGATTCACGATCATCATCACCCTGATTGCCAGGTTTTCCAAAACTTCGCGACACGGTCCAGCCCGCTCACCAGCTTAACTGACTGCGCGGCGACAACGGATGAGCCGCATCAAACTGCTCGATCAACTCCTTCGCCGATTCGTCAATCTTTTCCGGCAACGCGATCTGCAATTCGATCAGGATATCGCCCGCGGGGCCCCTGCCGTCGTCGACTCCCTGGCCCTTCAGTCGCAATCGGCGTCCGCCGCTGCTGCCCGGCGGAACCGTCATCGTCAGCGCCCCCTTGGGCGTCGGCACGTCGACTTTTGCGCCTAGCGTCGCTTCCTTGAGTGTGACGGGCAAGGTGATTACAAGGTTCTTTCCTTGGCGACGAATCAAAGGATGTTCATCCACATGGATCACCAAAATCAAATCGCCAGCCGGACCGCCGCTAGCCGACGCATAACCCTTGCCACGCAGCCGCATCTTCGATCCCGATTCGATTCCCGGTGGTACCGAAAACGCAATCTTTTGCTGCCCCGCATCCGCCGGCAGATAAAACTCGTGCTGGCCGCCCGTTAACGCCTTCTTCAGCGGTATCCTCAACTCGTGGCGAATGTTTTCGCCCACCGTTGGTGCCGCCTGGCGGGTCCGACGGCCGCCGCCAGCACCTCCGGCACCGCGCCCCCCGCCGCCAGCCCCAGAACCCATCAACTGCTCAAAGAAATCGCTGAAACCATTTTGGAATCCGCCGCCACCGCCACGAGCACCGCCGAAAATCTGTTCCAGATCAAGTCCTTCAAACGACGCCCCACCAGCGCCCGCCGCAGGATTAAATCCGCTGCTGCGAACCTTTTCAAAATCAGCACCATAACGGTCATACGCCGCTCGCTTGTCAGGATCGCTCAAAACGTCGTACGCTTCTTGAACCCGCTTGAACTTTTCACGTGATTTCTCATCGTTCTGGTTCATGTCGGGGTGATACTTGCGGGCCAATTTGCGATAGGCCTTCTGAATTTCGTCTTTGTCAGACTGACGATTTACGCCCAGCGTTTGATACAGGTCTTCTGGCATCGGGAAGGTTGTTTTTCGATGAAACTGATTTATTTACGGAACGATGTGGCGATCGGGACCGTGGCCAACTGTCATCATGGCAGACTAGTCAACGATTTCATATCCGATTGCAAAAGCTGAACCAGTTGCTACCCCCACGCAAAACGGAACGGTCACGCACAGGCCAAAAACGTCTGCGCTTTCCCAGCCGTCTCGGTTACAACTTAGGGGAGTGTAGATGGCCAGACGCAGATTCATTTTCGGTTGATCCCCATGCCATTTTCGACCCCTGTTTTGTGCAAAGCGGCGATTCTTTGGGTTTGGATCGCCATCGCGATTACCGGCATTGAAACACCCTCAGCCCCGGCGGCTGACGGCACGTTGACGCTGATTACGCGTGACGATGCGAACCGCACCAGCGTTCCCGCCCGATTGGAGCTGCGCACCAGCACCGGTCGGCGAACTGCGGTCCGTCGAACCATCGCTTCAGGCCCCGGAATCACCCTGCCAGGCAAACTGGAACTACCGCTGAGCAGTAATCAGTATCGATTCAAAGTCATTCGTGGCCCCGAATACCGAGTGATCTCCGGCAACTTTGATGTCCAGCGGGGCGCAGTCGACGAAAAGTTGGTCGAGCTTTCGCGCATGGTCGACATGCAAGCCGAAGGGTATTTGTCGGGCGATATGGCCGCTTTTTTCCCGACCAACAATCTGCGACTGCGAATGGCAACCGAAGATTTGCATGTCGCCGCGCTGCTCGATCCGCCACCTGCGGCCGGTCGCCCCGGCGCCGACGAACCGTTGCAGATGGCCGACAAGGAATTAAACGAAGACGAAGCGAATCTGGGACCATTCTGGTATTCCGCGCGAGCAAAGGCCGACGGCGATTTGTTGGTCTATCCCATGATGAATACTGATGCCCCACAGCCTGATGACGCGACCCAAACAAGCCATGTCGCGATCGCCAACCCGCTAGCGATCCAATTGCCAGTGCATCTGGCATCAGGCAAGGTCGACGGAATTTTTTTACTAGGCGATTGGCTGCGCGAAGGCAGTTCGATCCCATTGAATAAGATTCGTGATTCGCGACCGCCGGCGGAAATCGGCTTCTCAGGCGCCTTAGGACCCGGCCGCTATGCCGAAGCGATCTACTGGCGAATCCTCGAAGCCGGTCTGCCACTGGTGCCGCTGGCCGGAACCGGCACTCGCCAAGCCAACCCCGATTCCGCCTGGGCATCGGCCGCAATCGGCTACAACCGAACCTACGCAATCGGTTCGCCTATGTACGATGACGACCGACGCCTAAATCCGGTCGCTTCGGAAGCCGAATATTATGATGCCGTTTGGGCCGGCCGATCGATGATCACCAACGGACCACTGCTGCGCCCGACGCTCGGCGGATTCGCGCCCGGCCATCGCTTTCAAGCCAGCAGCGGCGAATCGCTGGAGATGAGCGTCGAATTGCATCTAGCGGTGCGTGACCCGGTCGAATACTTAGAAGTGATCCACAACGGTGAAATCTTTTATAGCGCACCGCTAGCCAAGTTTGCCGAAACCCGTGGCGTGATTCCTGGATTAAAGATCAACAAGAGCGGTTGGGTGCTGGTCCGCGTCGTTACCGAGCATGAAGAGCATTTTCGCGCCGCGATCAGCGCACCGTGGTTCATCGATTTCGACGACCAACCGAGAATTTCTCGCAAGGCGGTCGAGTTTTTTGGTGTCTGGTTGAATGATTGTGAAAATGAATTGAAAAAATTGCCCGCTGATGAGTTGTCGAAATTCATCGAACCGGTTCGAATGGCCCGCCAGTTCTGGCGCCAACGCTTGCAAGATGCTAACGCCGATTGATAAGGATCGTGCAGGAAATAAGTGTCCGGTACGAATGGCGTTGTCCACGGCGTTT
>DIUH01000361.1 GCA_002428205.1 Planctomycetaceae bacterium UBA6163 | reverse complement strand
CCGCCAGCATGCTGTCCAATCGCAATCCGGCTTCGGATGTGTCGGGGCCGTGACAATCGATGCAGTGCTGAGTCAGGATCGGCAGTATGTCGCTTTCATAGTCGACTCCCAGGACACGATGCATCGGCATAATCAAGAGGCCGAGCGATAAACATGTTATCCAAGTTGGTCGAAGGTAGATGGACATGGTCGATAAGAATGCGAATGGAGAGAGCAGTGATTAGAAAAGAGTTGTGATGCGAAGATTACGGTGTGTGTTTGGACTGGTGGCCTGTGTTTGGAATTGACCCCCACGAGCTCGTCTCGTGGGTGAATAAGGTTCGCAAGCTAGACACCGACACCCTTCCAGGCGACCGATTTTAACCTGTGCTCGCCGCTTCAAGCGGCGAGCACAGGTTAAAATCGGAACGCTGCGCAAATTGCGGCTTGTGTCTAGCATGCCAACCTCGGCTTCCTGCCAGACGAGCTGGCAGGGGAGCCATACTTCACAGGCTGGAAAGCCTATACCACTTTATGCCAAGATTTCTTGGACGACGCGGCCGTGGACATCGGTTAAACGATAATCGCGACCGGCGTAATGGAATGTCAGTTTCTCGTGATTGATGCCCAACAAATGCAGGATCGTCGCGTGCAGGTCGTGGACATGCACCTTGTTTTCGACGGCACGGAAGCCGAACTCGTCGGTTTCCCCATAACTCATCCCGCCGCGCACGCCTCCACCGGCTAGCCACATGGTAAACCCGTGGTGATTGTGGTCGCGGCCGTCGCCGTTTTCGGTCGTTGGCGTGCGTCCGAACTCACCGCCCCAAACGACCAGCGTGTCTTCCAACATGCCACGTTGTTTCAAATCGGCCAGCAGCGCGGCAGTCGGTTGATCGATGTCCTTGCAAAGGTTTTGNNCAAACATCCGTTGGCATAATGCCCCTTACCGTACGCTTCCTTGGTCGCTTCGGTCTCAGTGCTCAAGTCAAACGCTTCGCTTGCGTCGGACTGCATTCGAAATGCGGTTTCAAGCGACGCGATGCGAGCTTCTAAAGCGTTGTCGGGGCCACGCTGTTGCAAGTGCATGGCGTTCAATCGCTGCATCAGGTCGAGCTGGCGACGCTGGGCCGCAGGCGTTTTCGCATCACCTTGCAAATAGGGGATCAGCTTGCTGGGCGTAAGGTCAGCATGATTCACATAAGTGCCTTGATAGGCAGCGGGCAGGAAAGAACTCGTCCACAGTTCGGCAAACCGAACTGGACGCCCGGGACACAAAACAACATAACCTGGCAGGTTTTCATTTTCGGTTCCCAAACCATATAAGAACCACGATCCCATGCTTGGCCGAGTCGGCAAGATGGTGCCGTTGTTCATTTGCATCAGCGCCGGCCCATGGTTGGGATTATCGGCGTGCATCGAACGCAGCACACAAATATCGTCGGCATGTTCGCCCAAACGAGGCAACAGGTCGCTGACCGGTAAACCACTTTGCCCCCTTTGATAAAACTTAGCGACCGAAGGGAGCAGTCCGCCGGTCGGTCGTTCGGTCCGCAGGTTCGCACCCTCGGGGCGCTGGCCAGCATACTTTTCCAAAAGCGGTTTGGGATCAAACAGGTCCGCTTGAAACGGCCCCCCATTCATGAACAAATGGATGACGCGTTTTGCACGCGGCGCAAAATGGACAACGTTGCTGGCGGCACCGCCGAGTGCTTGACTTGCGAAATAGGGAGCGGCACCGAGCACGCCCATGCCACCACCGAGTGCTTGCAATAAAGAGCGCCGAGGCAACATGGATGGCGACAACGAATCGTCTGGCGGTGTGTTCGAATTCATGGCGGGAAGGATCTTGAAAGGCGGGAGGGGGGCACTGGAGGCGGGAAGGATTGGTGTTCGCGTTTTGCATCGTGGATTTCGTTTAATCCACAAACAGCAGTTCATTGCTCCCTAGGAGTGCGTGCAGGTACTGTTTCCAAGCTGTGGCCGAAGCATCTGCGGCGGCGCTGGCGGGTGCGTCTTCACCACACTCCGCAGCGACCTCTTGCAAGTACGCCCCCGCCAATTGTAACTCATCGCCGCTCGCCTCGCGGCCGAATAACCACCGATACGCTTGGTGAACTCGGGCATTGGTATCGTCAGGGATATCACGCAACAATCGATCAGCCAGCGCTTGCGCTCGTGAAGTTACGAAAGGGCTGTTGAGTACAAACAGCCCTTGCAATGGCGTGGAGGTGTCCATCCGCTGTGGACTGTGCAGACTCGGGTCGGGAAAATCATGAAGCTGCAACATCTTGGAAACTTCACGTCGATGGACGGTCGTGTAGATTGTCCGCCGAACGTTCTTATCGCTGTCGGCGGCCAGCGATGGGCCGCCGAGCGTCAAATCAAGCTGGCCGCTGGCGAACAACATCGCATCACGCCATGGCTCGATATCCAGCCGCTTTCGATTCATTCGCCACAACCAACGGTTATCAGGATCGATTGCATAATTCGCTTCGTTATATTCGCTCGACTGACGATAAGTATGAGAGAGCAAAATCTGACGATGCAGCCATTTGATCGACCAACCGTTTTCAACGAACCGAGCCGTTAAATCTTCTAACAACTCGGGATGCGAAGGGGCATCACCCAAGCGTCCGAAATTGCTGGGCGTTTCGACCAAACCGCGACCGAAATGGGCCAGCCAAACGCGATTGACGATCACGCGAGCGGCCAGCGGAGCGGCTTCGCCAAGGATCGCATCCGCTAGGTCTTTGCGGCCGCTGCCATGATTAAGCGGTCGAGGCTGCTCGGGCGACAGGACGGTGATGAATCGCCGTGGGACCAGATCACCGAGTTTATTAGGATTGCCACGAATCGCAATATTCAAGTCCTGAGGCTCGGGCCGGTAATCGAGCTTGGAACCCGACTGAGGATCCTTGCCCGCCAGAATCACATGCAAGGATTCGTCTGTCACGGCGTTCGCCAGCGGTGTGTCAAAATTCGGAGTCGAAGACTTGATATCTGCGATCTCCGTCTCGATCGCTTTGATCTCCGCCTCAGGCTTAGGCTTTTGCTTGTTCAGCTTTTTCAATTCTTCATTCAGCTCGGCGATCTTTTTCTTAGCCACTTCGACCGGTGCATATTGATCGGCCGAAATCATCGGCCGGTCGGTCATACGCGTGCTGGCAAAGACGCCAGCCAAGGCATAGTAATCCTCATTGCTGATCGGATCGAACTTGTGATCGTGGCAACGGGCACAGGCGACGGTCAGCCCAAGGAACGTGCGACTGACGGCATCGACGCGTTCTTCCCATTCATCGGCGACCAAGACCTTAATGATGTCTGGCGGCAGCAACAATTCTTTGAAATAAGTCGGGCTTAGCCCGAGAAAACCGAGCGCCGGCAGATGCTCATACTCTTCCGGACCGATACTGTCGGTCGCCAATTGGCGGCGAACAAACTCGTCGTACGGCATATCCTCATTGAGCGCTCGCACGACCCAGTCGCGATAGAGGTGCGAATTGGGGGTACTGCCCAACCACGACTCTGTCGTATCGGCATAGCGAGCAAGGTCCAACCACATACGCCCCCAACGTTCGCCGTACTGAGGCGAGGCGAGCAATCCGTCGACCAAAATCTCATAAGCGCGCGGTGAATCATCGGCAACGAATCTCGCGATCTCATCCGGCGTCGGCGGCAGACCGGTCAGGTTGAATGAAAGGCGTCTTATAAGCGTGGCACGATCGGCCGCGGGTGACTGCGACAGTCCGTGTTCCTTCAGCTTGGCCAAGATAAACGCATCGATGTCACCGTTTGATAAATCCTGTTCGCCCGTTTGCGGCGACTGCTGTCGCGCCAGCGGTTGAAACGACCAAAATTGCCGTCCTTCTTCCCAATCGATGCTCGACCGGGCCGCAACACCGGCGACTTCGTCACCCGGGAACACCGCACCGCTGGCGACCCAATCGGTCAACAACTTGATTTCGGCATCGGGCAACTTACCGTCGGGCGGCATGTCGTATCCATCGCCGAGGTAACGAATCGATTGAACCAGCAGGCTCTCATCGGGCTTACCGGGGATCACCGCAGGGCCACTGT
>DIUH01000144.1 GCA_002428205.1 Planctomycetaceae bacterium UBA6163 | reverse complement strand
CCATTTCCAGTCCGCACGTGCATCGGATGGTTCGCCGCTTTAGTCTGGCGGAGGATGATTCGTGGCATCAACGCGGACATTCGGAAGCAAGTCCCGTAGCTTAGCGAGTCGTTCTGCATCGATGTCGGTATAGTCGAGATGCAGGTGGCGAAGATTTGGAAGCTCAGCCAACGGAGTAAAGTCCAGGTTGTCATCAATTTCGATAATGATGGCGAGTTGCCGAAGCCCCTGTAAGTCCGTGATCGGAGACAGGTCCTTTACTTCCATGTTGTCAAGAATCACGGTGTCCACCGTATCGAAGAAGTCGATGCCAAGGGTGTCGATAAGCCAGTCAGGTGCGGGAAGCGAAGCGTCGTGGTCCCATTGATCGGTCGAAGCATCGTATTTGTACGAGAAGCTAACATGGCCGTTTTGGGAGGCGACCCACTCGCGTCCGCGTTTCTGAACAATTGCGCGTCGGATCGGAAGAGCCAAAAGCACGGCGAGTACAGCCGTCGCGATCAGAAGTGTTCGTAATGAAAAGCGTTTCATGGACGCGGAATGTTTTGGGCAATCAGCCGGCGAACGTTACCAATCACGTGGCGGCGGGAGATTGGTCAGGGTTCAAATCGCACGTATTCCGCCGCTCACGTGCATTGGATTGTTATCCGCGATTCTTTAGTGCTGCGGCGCTTCGTCCATTCACCAGAAGGCCAACCACAACAATCTCGGAATATGATAGATCGTAGTAAATCATCGCAGTGAATCGTGGCATTCTGATAGGGCGATATCCAGTCTCGTCAATCGCGTGATGCAAAGAAACACTCGGCAAACTGCAAACTGTAGAAAAGAACAGGTCCGCAAACTCATCCCCCAGGCCAGCACTCTTGCCGTCGTACCAATCTCGAGCCGTTCGCAGATCAAGGTAAACCTCGTCAACAAGACGCACATTCATTTGGCTCGATCGGCCTCCAGTCGGCCACGAAGCTCATCAATCGTCATACCGCTCTCTGGATTCTCCCGATACGTAGCCATTCTACGATCAAGCTCTGCCTTGATTCCGGGCTGTGGGGCCGGATTAGCGTCTTCGGGTAGAGAATCCCAAATTGCTTGAACAATACGAAGTCGGTCGGATGGCGGTAGCGAAGTTGCGTCAGATATTAGTTGGTCAGCGGTCATTGAGAGAGTTCCTTATGGTTGGCGATCCACCCTGATTATAGCACGGTCGGGAGCGGGAACCAGTCGAACAGTCGCTATTGCGGGAAGACCGATTTGACGGTTCTCACGCGGATAACGTTTGAAATCACGCGGTTGCGGCCATGTGATTTAGAATCCAAAAAAGACGCGACCCGCAACTCGCGTGCATTTCTTTGTTCGGCCGTTGCGTCACGAGCAATCTATGATCCAGTCATTAATTTCATCCCTAAGGCGTTCGTCTTCCCAGGCGATGTATCTGCGACCATCATGCGAGGTGTAAGCCCATCCGCGGACATGCGATGAAGGATGAAATTCTCCTTTTGAGTCGAAGGTAAACCCGGATTGAGCCAATGCGCTCAAGTATGCGTCGGGGTCGTTGGGAAAGAAATGAACGGAGTGAAGCTTCCCATTGATAAAACTCACGTTGATTTCGCCCAAGTTGTTTAGGTCCTGCACACCACTGAATGAAAGGGTCAGGACGTCGAATCGTGGACAACTCCCGCGTGGCGGCGCTGGATAGTCTTCGACGATTGCTTTCGGATTATTTATGAATGCGCGATGGACATCGGCAGGCGACAAATAGCTAGTCAAGCCAAATCGCAGGGTTGCAGGAGTGCGTTCAATTCGGCCGGGCTCGACAACCGAGAGCTTTCCGCAACCGGAGGCGATAGTGAGAAATCCAAGAATTAGTAGTCTACGAAGGATCACGAGTTTCCTTACATGGCCGAACGTCCGCGATCACCTCGCCGCGACGAGAGATCTTCCACTTCAAAACGCCTCAATTCGCGGCTGAGGTGCATCGCTTCGTTATCCGCGTTCGTCGAATACCGATCGGTCACGTCGTACATGAAGCACGCCGGCTACAACCAGGTTCGCATTGTTAACACGGTACCAAAGAAGATAAGGAAAGCGAGAGAGCTTTCTCCACCTTAGATCTGATCTTACAACAGGTCGTTCCAGCGGGTTACCGATCGTCGCAGCCAATGTACGTCGATACTCGACCATAAAGTCATCACCCAGACCTGGTTCTCGCTGATCGTACCAGTCTGCAGCTGTAGCCAAATCGGTCGCAACTTCAGGCCGAATCTCGACGTTCATCTTTGACGACGAAGCCGAGCCACCCGTTCTTCGATCTCCAGAGGAGTCAAAGCTGTCGTTGGATCAGCATCATGCACCGCTAACCGACGTTCCAACTCGCGGAGCTGATGCTCGGCTGGATTCGGTACTGCGGAATCATCTAGTGAATCCCAAATGGCTTCGGCGACACGAAGCCTTTCGTTGGGAGGAAGTGCGTAAAGCTCAGCGATGGTTTCTGTAATGCTCATTCGACTATTGTAGCTTTTCGTAGCTAATTGGGCAAATGTCAGACCTGGTTCGGATAACGTCCGAAATCACGCGGTTGCGGCCTTGTGATTCGCTTCTTCCAAACGCGCGATCCGCAACTCGCGTGCATTTCATGGTTCGCTCGATTGTTCTCGTTACAGCCGATCGAAGTGTTCTTTGTTCACCGCTAGTGTAGCCGATTGCGAATGTCCGCGCCAAACGGTTTTGGGCGGGCAGACGACCGAGCAAAGGTTCGCGTTTATGCTTGCACCGATCGATTGCCGAACCGCCATTGCAGCTTCGGCTACGAGCGATGATTCGGAGTCACGCTTTTTGCTGGCACCGAATCATTGATGCGCTGATGCCACCGCCGGTAGTTGCCGACCGAGCAATCGATTCGCGTTGATTGTTGCATTTCATGAATCGTTGAACCCACGCGAAGGTTTGTCAGCACACGATTCGTGTTGAATGATGCACTTATTAGATTTCCCGCCACCGCGATTCGTGGCGAAACGGGGCCGCGCGAAGACCGAAGCAGTGCGGCGTTGCGTCAGGTGTTAGTCGGAGAGCGAACGGCCGCGTTGACCGGGCCGCGGCAAGTAAAGTTTCCATTTCAAAGCCGCCCGATCCGCGGCTCCGTGTCCAACGCATTGTTCTGTCGCATCTGTCATGGGAAAATGACGATCAGCCACCGAACGATTTCTCGTAGGCCTCGCGAATTCGCTTCGAGTTGATGTCTCCCTTTGTGCAGTACGGACATCCACACGGCTTTTTGCCTTTAGCGTTAGGGTAGTAACGCCATCCCATGACTTGCGGCACAGAATTGATTTTCTGTATTTCAGTGGGTTCAATCTTTCGGGGAATGATCACCTCGAATCCTTCAGGTTGTTCAGCATTGAATACGATACCAACTGCTTCCGTCGCAGATAGCATTTGATGATTCTGATTGTAATGCCCAACCATCACCGGCTGTTCGTCGGGAATGCGGAAGTAGACACCGACAATTGTCCGTTGACCGCTTCGTTTGAGCTCGCGCAGCCATTGATGTGAAACATAAAAATCGTCGGTCACGGGCATAGCGAACACGATCCTATCGAAGCCATCGGCCAACGGAACTTTCAGTCGACGCGGTTTGATGCCGCCCCGACGTATCGAGTTGGTCTCCTTCTCCGGTGCTAGATGAACGAATAGCGCCATGGCAAATTTCGGTATTGGTTCGCCTAGACCTACGTTCCGGCATGCAGCCGCGCGTCTATCAGCGCCGGTGTTTAGCAAGCGACGTAAGCTCACGGATTGCAAACGCTGCGCACGCTGCCGAGCGATCGTTGTATTTTAGTTTCGTTGATCCGTTTGGGTGGTAGAAGACGATAAACATGCCGTTTCGTACGTCAATCACCCATCCGCTGTCGGTGCGACGGGCTTGCGAGTAACCGATCCATGCGGCACAGAAATCCGGATGTTTAGCGAGGCATGATTGGATTGCGGATTCGGTCACAGCAGACGGGTTTTCGAAGTAGCCGGCCTCCTCCATGAGTTGAATCAGCGTCTTTGTTCCGATCGCATGGTAATCAATCGGTAAACGGCAGACGGATTCAATCATGGGAGCTGATGCGTCGATTCTGCGAGGCGAACGTTGGCCGTCACCAAGCCCGCGCGTGATGGTGACCATTCTGTTCAAGACGTTCGCGGGCTTTGGTGGACGGCATTGTTCTGCAGCTCTTCTTCGTTCACCAGTCAACCTTCACCCACCTGTCCTCAATTCGAGCGACATACAGCCCATGTTCCTCATCCCATTCGGGACTCATGTAAACGCGGCCGGGATTTGGTTCGTCGGCGTCTGTTTCGTCTTGGGAAACTGTAATTGTTCCACCGTTCAACAGAGGTTCTAGTTGTATTTCCGTAAGTCCAATTGGAAGACCACATCCATTGGACCAACCGTCATCTCTGGTTGCAAGGAGATACTGCCCGTGGACAAGAGTGACAAGCGAACTCGTGTCTCTCAGGAACGCATCCCGCAAAGCGACAATGGCGTTCAGCATCTTTTCATCCGGTGGGCGTTTTCCAGCATCATCGACTTGAAATTCCAGTACGAAGTTCCCCAATACCGATGGACATGCGACTGGATGTATGTAGTGGTCAAATAAGTACGGACCACGCTCCTGAAGTATGAATTCTGATAGTTTCATAGTTTGCAGAACGTTCGCGATGACCGATGTCGCGGAAAAAATGTTTCCTTCAAAAATCGGCTGACCCGCGACTTCGGTCGATCGCTTTGTTCGTCCGATTATTGTTCGTTTTCCAACTCTGTATCCTCAACAACATATCCATCATAGTCGATCGCGATTCCGAGTCGACCCAGCAGACGAGTCTGGTCACGCGTCAAGTGCATTCCAAATGTATCCGACGCCCAACAGGCAATGTGCAAAGTCAAATCATAGTCGTCGCAAAGCTCTTTTATAGCACTTGGTCGTCGGTTGAGCCAAAGCAATATGGAATCGACATGTTGTTGGACAGAAGCAACGTCAGACTCGCCACTGTCCAAACGCCATTTCATGATACCCCAAGAGCATTTTGTTTTTGGATTGATTTCTGCTGAGGAGTGACACTTCGATGGGTCGATCCCCACCGCTTTGGTGACAACATCCGGATCGCCACATCCGGTCACTTGAAAGTATGCGTATTGTCGTGTCATTTTGCGCATGCCTTCAAGGACGAACGACCGCGATCACCCCGTCGCGGCGAAAGATTTTCCATT
>DIUH01000331.1:887-5911 GCA_002428205.1 Planctomycetaceae bacterium UBA6163 | reverse complement strand
GCATGATCGTCGACGGATTTTCGCCACTGCATGCTGGATTTGCGGCTTTCGAGGCCGTGGGTGCGATCGTGTGTTTAGTAGCCTGCAGGGCGATCAGCGATCGATCTTCGAACTCACCGAACACCGATGACGCCAAAGCTGCTTGAATCAANNGTTCACGGTTTGGTTCGTCGGCTCTTGATATCCAATAACCAGTTAAGCTCGGATTGCAATTCAAGTGAAGCGTCGGAATTCTTCAATGCGTCGGTTGCTGTCCAATGTTTAACCGCATGAACATACTCCTCGAAAGCCGGGGCCTCAACAAATGTTGCTGCCAGGTTTGGATCAATCCTCCGGAGGAGCCTTAGCGCCACGGCCCGAAGCGAAACGTGTTCATGCTCGTCACCTCGAAGGTCAGAAATGACGATTTCACAAAGACGCTCTCTCGCAACCGAAGATTCGTTGGACAATCTACCCAGTGCGTAAACAGAGTGACCGGCAACACTGATACTCGGCGAGTTTGTTGATTCAAGAATCCAGCAAAGGATTGCATTGTGAAGCGGGTCAATTTCATTAAAGCCAGCTTCCGCGATAAGGCTCCCCAAGGTAATCGCACCGAGGCCCAGCAAAGCTTCTTCGTTGCGATTCAGTTCCGTGTATTGATCAATTGCTTGACACTTCTGCAGTAGTAATGACAGATGCTTTAATCCTTTAGTACCTTGGCCTCGCAAGAAGATTGCTGCCGCCGCTTGGTCTCGCACAGAGGTTGAGTTCAGCTTGGCGAAGAAGTCCATCTTGTTTGTATCGACAAAAGAGTTCGTATAAGTCCGCGATTTGGTGGGCGGAAGTCATTCATAGGATAACTGGCGACTCAGCTTCGTGATTAGTCTTAAAAAGTGAGGAAATCGGCCTCGTCGTTTTATAATTCCGTGGTTGCTAAAGCTGGATCAATCGCCTCGCCCAGTCGCCAGGCGGGCAAGCCCTCGTCTTTACTCGTTATTTGGAAACGGATCAATCGATGGCGTCGCGTTTCCACTGGGTTGTGTCGCCGTCGCGGCGCCAGATGGGCCAGACGGTGTTCGTTGATGCTTCCTTGATGACACTGTCGGTATGGTGAGTCCGTGAACGATCAAACAGATAGTAATCATTGTAAGTAATTCAGGAATTGTCATGCGATTACGATTTATCGCTCGAAATGCTGGTGATTTCGTCCGTGAGAGCGCGAACCATGCAACAACGACTAAGGAGGAAGCGGGTGCAATTCCGCGAATACCCAACGCATGCCAACCCGCAAGTAGGATGGCAATGAACAACGTAGCCGTCAAAAGTACAGCAATTAAAAGCTGAGGTGTCGTAGGTTTTTTATTAATGTCGTCGCTCATTTCCTGGCCCGACAAAAGCTTGCGATCAACCAACTGTCAGAGTCGACGTTTCATTGGAAAGCGTCATTCCCGGCGGCTTGGGGTTAGTAGACGGTGGTCTCTTAAGTTTATTGTACGGGTTCGATTCCCTGCTTGCCATTTGTCTTTGTTGTTATTCCGCTTCTTAAGTATGCTTAACCGGTCAAGCTGGGCTGGTCGGTTGCCATGTGGAACGCTGGCTGTAACCGTGCAACCGATACGTGTGATTGAGCGTTGCGAAGTTTATGGCTGGGCTTCCTATCCGATCGACTTCAAGCCATTTCTCATCCGAATGTTCACCGTTTGTTTCGTTCAGCTTCATTAGTTGCATTTTCTTAAGCCTCGATGTGCTCTGCAATCGGTGATGGCTCTGGGATCGGCGGGTTTGGGAAACTGAGAACCTCATTGCGCCGCTCGCTTATTCGGTATTTCATTCAGCCTAGACGGTGGCCCAGCCAATGGTACACCTCGATTTGGACATCACTTAGCGACAACCCGAATCCTATCAGCATTTTGGCTGCACCCACGTTTTCCGAAGTTGCACCGATTAGTAAATGCTCGGTACCGATGTAAGTGTGTGACATCTCGCGGGCCGCAGCGAAGGCGGCGTTTAATACATCCTTTATGTCGCGATTGATTTGGAACTGATCGCTGGTTGATGTTTGACGCGAACGAAGCGTGTCATCAATTTGTCGTTGCGTTACGGCAAAGTGCTTCAATACGTGAAAAGCAATGCCTTTGCCTTCTCGATAAAGGCCCGACAGCAAGTGGCATGAATCGAATTCTTGATTACCAAGTTCATCAGCGCATTCTATCGCCAGTGCGATGCAGTTCCGAGCGCGGTCGGTTTCCCGGCCAGGTTGGCCCAATGCAAGAATGTTTTGAACGCGAGTGTCCATGTTTTCACGCCTAGGTTTGTTTCAATACCTGCGACTTTGGTTAGCCGCCGTTGTGTCGTGGCGATTCGTTTGCCGCGCCGGCGAGCGACTGATCGGCACTTGCGGTAACCGTTTCGGGGTGTTGTCTTGGGGTGATCGTCGAGTTTACCGCAGGCTGATCCTCAACGGGTGTAGCAGGCCGGAACCCAAAGACGAAGTAGACCGCTGCGATGAGGAACAGAAAGCTGACCAGATGGTTCCAACGGAGCGGTTCGCCCATGTAAGTGACCACGAAAACACCGAACACCAGCAGCGTCAAAACTTCTTGAATCACTTTTAGTTGGATGGTTGAAAACTGTCCGTGACCAAAACGGTTAGCGGGTATCATGAAACAGTATTCAAAAAAAGCGATTCCCCAACTTGCAAGAATAACGGTGACCAGCGGGGCGCTTTTGAACTTGAGGTGTCCATACCATGCGAAGATCATGAAGATATTAGAGATGACCAGCAGGATGATCGTTCGCATAAAGATTCGACATGGTGCCGGTGGTGGTCATCAACGTGGCGTGGACTTCTAGTCTTAAGTTTAACATGCCCTCAGGCTGGAAGCCTGAGCCATCGAACATTCGTTACGCGGGCGGCAAAGTTACTCGCCGCGTGACGGTTGGCCGATTTCGAAATCTCATGATGGAGACGATCGTTCCCAGCACCAGCGCCAGCAGCAGTGGCGAGGTGTAGGTGAACATGAGAAAAATCAGATGGGCGGCGCGATTGGGTTCGGACGTTGCCGAGTTGCCGCCAAAGATTGCGATTTCATCCTGGATGGCCCCAACGCGACTGGCGTAAAACATGCCGGCCGACATTACCGCAAAGATGCTCATCAGCAAAATCATCAGTGCGATGCTGATTTGGGGGCGAGTTTTGGGTGATGTCGACATGAGATAAAAACTCTTAATGAGGGCCGTCGATGTGCTGTACTGGCTTGACGACGGAGCCTTCGATCACACGCCCTTCGACTTCCCAGTCGTCATCATCCTCGTCATCAAGGTCGACGTCTTCCATGTCCGATTCGTCGTCAAAGTCGGTCAGCTCGCCTGCACGAAACGCTTGCTCGAAATCGTCGAGATCGGCACCGCCACTAGGTCCACCGATGGTGAAGTGGAAGTTGCCTTCGCCAACGGTTGCGCAGAGCCGGCGGAAGATAAAGTTTTGGCGTGCATCATCATCATAGGGGCCAGCGAAGTAAGACGGTTTACCGTCGAGGCCGAACGTAAACTCGTCTTGACACTGCGAGGCGTCGACATCGCCCCACAATGGCGCGACCTTGCGATAATCGGGGTGGGGCGAAAGGCGGAGCGAATCGGCATAAGCGATCGCGTCTTCGACAAACTTTTTGGCGTAGCTGGGGTCTCGTTTTACAAATGTTTGATTTCGAGCGCCCCGTTCGATGAATGTTTCCAAATCAGACAGCGAACAGAACCGGCAACCGGCATCCTTCACGCCCAAGCAATGGGTATCGAGCAGGATGAACATAAACGCATAACGGCCATCACTGACCTTGCGGGCAAAGTAGACCGACCTCATCCCTGAGGTCCCGACCGAGTCTTCGGCGACCAAGCAAGTGTGAACGGGATAGCGACTGGCCCACTGCATCTGGCCAGCGATCGAGTTCATCGATTGATTGCGTCGCGCCAGTTCTCGTCGACCACGCAGTTCTTTGCTTCGTTTTTTGGCGAGTTTCTTTTGCCGCTGCTGTTCCGATTTAGCCATGGAAGTCGCAAATCCGTTTGAGGAAAATTGGGCTGCCGGACGGCCGATACGGATCGGCTGGACGACAACAAACACTTCTTCAGATTACGACCGGCGTGACAAAAATACCAGCCCGACTCCAGCGGATCGGGTCGCCTTTTACCAGGCAATCCTGACCAAGCGATCACTCGTCGGCATAGACCGTGGTGCTTTCTTCCTTGGTGACCGCCACGGGGGCTTCGCGGCTGGCGACGATCGCCTTGACCACGTGAGTTCCCGGTGCGGTGCCTTTGACGCGAACCCGATGAACGGTTTCGCTGCGGGCTGCCATCACGGCTTGCGGGGCGAAGACGATCAACCCACGGCCATCGGTCGACGCGTCGCTTTCGCTGCTGACCAGTTCGAGGCCCGGTGGCAATTGCAGCTTGAGTTTGACGTCGGCATCATCACGTGAGCCACGATTGATGATCCGGATTTCGTAGGTCGCCATGCTGCCCACTTCGATCGGATCGGCATCGTCGGTGATCGAGAAAGTCAGCTCAGCGAGTGCATCGACATTGACCTTCTTCTCATGTCGGGCGATCAGGTTGAGGTCGCCGCGGGCTTCGAGCCGAATGGCGCGTTCGCCTTGTTCGATCGGCAGCAACGTCAGCGGCACTGCGCCGCGGGCTTCGACGGGCAATTCGGCAAGCGACCAATAGACAGCGTGGCGCGACGCGTCGTATTGGCCTTGGAATTCGGTGCCGACGAACGAGAAACCGCGATCAAGGTAAGCGACGATCTCGACGTTCGACGCTTCGGCCGACCCGACGTTGGCGATATTGATTTGATACGTGGCTTGACGCTCGAGGAAACGACGCGCGGGGCCTTCGAGTTCGATCGCAAGCTGGGGCGCGACGACTTCGATGTTGACTGAATCCGAAGCGGTCAATTCGTCATCGGCGACCAAACGGACTTGATTTTGAATGGTGCCCGGAGCGACAGCTCGCAGCCGTAGCACTTGGCGACGCGTTTCGCC
>DIUH01000331.1:0-845 GCA_002428205.1 Planctomycetaceae bacterium UBA6163 | reverse complement strand
TGCGGGGCTCGCTGAGTGATCTTCAGCGCCGGGCGGGTGCTGAACGTGCGGACCGAAGCGGCGGCTTCGAACGTGACGCGAGCGACGCTGCCGAGTTCGCCTTCGGCCTCGGGGATCAACTGCATCGAAATGGTTCTTTCGCCGCCCGGTTCCAAGGCCCCCAATTGCCATAGCATCAGGTCGCCTTGCATTTGCGGCTGGGGAGTTGCGTCGGCCAATCGCATACCTGCTGGGACGCGATCGTGAACTTGAACATCAAGCGCTTCCACTCCGCCGACATTTTGAACCTGAATCACGAATGTCGCTGGCTTACCGACCTTCACCTGTTCGGGGGCACGTTTGTGGATGACGATGCTGGGCGATTGCATCCCATCGAGCCGTCGGTCGCCAGGTTCGTTCAGCACGATTTCGTTGGCAGCTTGGGGATCGAGCATCGGAGGCAGCATCGTCGATGACGAAGCGACCCGAGCGATCGGTGCGGCGGCAGGTTGTGGCTGGGGCATCGAGTAAGCGGGAGCCGCATCGTTTGCCGAGAAGCCGTTGGCGGGTTGCGGCTGGTTTTGATAATACGGATCGGCGATCGACGCTGGATCAGCGGTGGGCTGGGATGGCGGCATCGCGAACGCGGGCTGAGCGGTAGCGGGCGATTCTGCGCCAGGTTCGATCGGCGCGTAGGCGCGTTGAGCGGCGAAAGCGTTTGTCGGAGCGGTGTCGTCGTAGCCTTGATCGTTCGATGCTGGAGCGGAATCAGTCGTTCCCGCTGGAGGGGCGGCCGCGAAGTCTCGCAACCCATTCACTGGGCCGGCGCTGGGTGGATCGAAGCTGGCAGGACCATCGCTGGCAGG
>DIUH01000364.1:11986-14156 GCA_002428205.1 Planctomycetaceae bacterium UBA6163 | reverse complement strand
GCGTTTGTTTATCGCGTGAAAAGTTAAGCGGGACTACAAACTACTTACTGCTTCGCGGGTTGCGGAGGTAATAAAACCGCCCGTCTTCGGCGCCCGCTAGGAAATCGGGGATGCCGTCGTTATTGAAATCGACCACCGTGGGACTGGTCGAGTGCCCTTGAATCGATTGCTTGACCAAGGGACCTTCGTCGCGGAAGTACCATTTTCCACCAGCGGTTTTGGTCTGTCGCAATAAGTTTGCACTCGTCGAATTGGCCAGCAAATCCAGCTTGCCGTCGCCATCCCAATCGGCTAACCAAATCTTACGACGGCCGCTCGCACCCGCGGTTCCGGTGTTCAATCTCAGCGGGCCGCTCGACGAATCTTTAATCTCTTGTCGGCTGTCGGTTGCCGACAAGTTGTCGCCCATGAAAACCCGTTCCGGTGGCGATAGTCGAAGTTCACCGCCCACCCTTGTTCGACGCAGCAGTACAAGGAACCCTTCCTGGTCCAACATCACCAGATCGGTGTTTCCGTCACCGGTCCAGTCGATCGCGATCGGTGTCGTTCGCCACTGGGTGACCAATTCCTTATCACTGGGATTCCACCAGGTCCAACTCGGTTTTGGCGGTGCCGATTCCCAATCGACTTCGATGCTTTGCGCTTTTGCAAGTTTGGGCTCGGTGCGTGTGCCGACATTTTTTAACCAGCGAACCTTGCCCCAAATGTCGTTCAGCACGATATCAGGCAGATTGTCGCCATCCCAATCCGCGACGCTCAAACAGGTGTATCCCCACTTCGCTTCGGCCGGCCCTTGGATGCTGCCGTTGGGGCCCGCGATCGCGCGGAATGTTTCATCGCCAGCGGTCAACCTCACCGGCGCCGCCCACTTGGGAAACTCCACCCCGGGCCCGCTTAGGTTTTCGAAAAAATCAATATAACCCGCCGTGTTTCCGGACAAAATATCATAGTCGCCGTCGCCATCCCAATCGTAGGCTACCGGAGTCGCCAGCGCACCCGACTTTAATGTGTCGGCTTCCTGTTGAAAGTACCGTGGCGGTAAAAACTGTGGCGTGCGATCCGGGTTCAATTTACCGGTGTTTTCGACCAATGCGACGCGCCCGTCTTCATCGCCGACAATCAAATCGATGTCGCCGTCACGGTCCCAATCGATTGCGATCGGGACAATCATTTGCAAGTCCATGGTTAATGGCGAACCGTCGGTTGTGGTCAATCGACGGCCGGTCGCATATACCGGTTCGGTACGAGTTCCGATGTTTTCAAAGTAGGTGAATCCGTCGAGAAACTCTCCGCAAATCAGATCGAGGTCGCCATCGCCATCAAAGTCTTCAAAGTTGGGTGACGGACAACCATAGACGTCGATCGGCTGGCCACCGGCATTGATCTTAACAGGCTCCGCATAGCGAGGCGATTCTGTCGTGCCGTCATTGCGGAATACAAAAACGAAACCGTGCAATTTGCCGTTGGTCCAGTTGCCGTCTTTATCCCACGCGTCATCCCATCCGTAATTGCTCCAGTCTTCGATACCGACCACCAAATCGAGCGCGCCGTCGCCATCGAAATCGACGTAACGCCATTGATTGTGGCGAACCTTGGGGCCGCGAGGTTGATTTCCGATCGGTGAGTAGAACTTGGGCGAAATCGGCAGCGCGACTTTCTGCTGAGTTCCTGAATGAGCGAAATCTAAGTATTCGAAACCGGGGCTTAGCACGCGCAGTTTGTCGTCGACATAGCTGGGCATGACATAATGAACGGTTCCACTGAGTCGGCGTGGCGACTTGAATACAGGAAACTTATCTTTCGCCGTGTCGCCGGTTGTGTTTTCGAAGAACCAGACGCCGTTAGAAGGTTTGTCAGGACAACTGACGATCAGATCATAATCGCCATCGCCATCGGCGTCGCAAACGACTGGCCACGCCCACAGGCCGACGCCAAGATCAACCGCCAGCCCCGGATTATTGAACGGAAGCTGAGTCAGTTCTGGGCGCGGCGCTGGTTCGTCTGCCGCCACCGGCAACGTCATTACCAAGATCACGAGGCTGGCAACGATTGAAATGCTTCTTTTCATGGCAGGCCTATGCTGATGTCAGTGATTGAACTGTGAACAGGATGCACTCGGCTGTGCATGTTACCGTTACAGCGGAACGATATCCTTCAGTATATCAGCAAC
>DIUH01000364.1:0-11902 GCA_002428205.1 Planctomycetaceae bacterium UBA6163 | reverse complement strand
ATAATCGACGAACAACTTAGGAGCTAAGTTAGCGCCGCCAGAGACGCCGCCATCACCGCCAGCCTGCATCGCTTTACCGAGCATCGCTTCGGGGCCAATCATGACGAACCAATCGGGGCGAAGCCGTTTCAATTCCGTGATCGACTTGAAGTATTCGAGATCGCCGCTGCTGTCTTTTACACCGATGATGTTTGGGTGCACCGAAAGCTTTTCGACGGTTTCGACATCAAACCACACTTTGGTAAGGCTGGGCATGTTGTACAGCACCAGCGGCAACGGCAATTCATCGACGATATGGTCGACGTAAGCGGTTAGCTCGGTTTGGCCAGCGGGAAAATAATAAGGCGTTGAAAGCACAACGGCATTCGCACCGGCCTGAGCGGCATGTTTTGCTAAGGCCACCGATTCAATAAACGATGTGTCGGTGATTCCGACCAGAATCGGGACGCGTCCGGCGACCAATTCGCAAACGTTATCGATCCATTGGCGGCGCAGGTGATAACTGAGACTGGGGGCTTCGCCGGTGGTTCCGAGAATGAACAGACCGTGAACTCCGCCGCCGAGCACATGTTCGACCAAACGCTTCATCCCGGGGATGTCGAGTTGATCGCGGTTGATCAGCGGCGTGACTAAGGGAGGCACGATGCCGCTCAGATTGGATAGCGAATGAGACACGTGTTGATGGGGAATGGAAGGTTGGGGAGTCGCGAAATACCGAAAACGGACCGCGTGAGCCTAACGCGGGTCATAAGCATCGGAACCGAGCCCACGGCCTCTTGGCAAGTACATGCACATCAATACGCCCAAGAAGTATAAGAAAACCAAAGGCACCATCAGCGAAATCATGCTGGTGATATCGGCCGGGGTGACCAACATCGAGATCACCGCAATCACCAAAATCGCGATCCGCCATGAACTGACAAACGCTTCCACTGGAATCAGCCCGATCCGTTCTAAGAACAGCATAACGAGCGGGAGCTGGAAGGCGAGCCCGAAACCGAGCGGTAGCAGCAGGACGAAATTGATGTAGTAAGTCAGTCGCGGTTCAACGGCGACTTCAAGCTGGCCATTGAACTGCAGCAGGAAACCGATCACAAAGTCGAGCACGAAGAAGAACGCCAATGAGACGCCACTGACAAACAAGACCACGCTGATTGGCAAGTAAACGTAAACGTACTTGCGTTCATGCGAATGCAGACCGGCCGCGACGAAGGCCCAAAGGTGATAAAAAATCATCGGGCTAGCGATCACAGCGCCGACGATCAGGCCAGCCTTGACCCAAATCATGAACGGCTCTTCGATCTTTAACGCACTGAGTCCGATTTCGTGGCGCCTTAGCTGCAGTTTGGGCGTCAACTGATCTGGGTCGGGCAGTTTGCTGAGCAATTCGAGCATGTTGACCGGGCCAGTGGTCGATTGGGCGGCTACCAATTCGTCTGGCCTCGCGATGCCGGCACTCTTGAGCACTTCGGCGGGGATGTCATAAACCAATTCCCACATCAAGCCATTTTCGGTCAACATTTGGCGAAGGCTAGCGACGTCGGGGCTGTTGGGGTCGTACCCCAGACGAGCCAAATCGCGATCGGCGTTGAACTTTTGAATCGCTGCCTTGAGTGGTTCTTGGACGTAGCGAACGACACCGTCGGCAAAAAAGAGGCCGACGATCAAACCCAGGCCCAACCAAGTGATTGCTTTTGCCAACGCTTTGCGGAGTTCGTCGAGATGTTCTCCGAACGTCATCGTCGAATTGTCGAACAGGTCGTCTTTGGGGCGGGCAGGTCGATCCACGGGTTCAATTCAACTGGGGCAGTGCGAAGTGTGGTAAAGCGAGCTAGTCTAACATCAACACTTTCTTTTTGTCGTCAAGCATCCTCAAAACGAATGGATCGACTCGAATGTATCCGCTGACTTTTCATCCGATTATGAAAAGGATCGTCTGGGGTGGGCGCCGTTTGGGCGACTTGTTGGGCAAACCGATCGGCCCGGGTAACGATTATGCCGAAAGTTGGGAAATCGTCGATCATGGCGACGATCACAGCCAGGTCGCCAGCGGCCCTTTGGAGGGGCAGACGTTGAGGGACATCGTTCGCCAACGGAATGAATCGGTGCTTGGCAGCTATGCCGACGGGGGGGCATTCCCGCTGTTGCTGAAGTATCTCGACTGCAACCGGGTGCTTTCGGTTCAGGTCCATCCGGATGACGATTACGCCCGCAAGATGCCGCGGCCCGATTTGGGCAAAACCGAAGCTTGGTACATCGTCGACGCGGCGCCGGGCAGCAAGATTTATGCCGGGCTGAAGTCGGGCGTCGATCGAAAATCGTTGCAGCAGGCGATCGCTGGCGGAGCGACCGAAGAGGTCTTGCATGTGATCGAGCCGAAGGCTGGACAATGCATTTTCATTCCTGCGGGAACCGTTCATGCGCTGGGCGGCGGACTTGTCGTCGCTGAGATCCAGCAGTCCAGCGACACCACGTTTCGGCTGTTCGACTGGAATCGTGTTGGCGATGATGGACGCCCGCGACCTTTGCACATCGAACAAGCGTTGGACGTGACCGATTATTCGATCGGGCCGATTTCTCCGCAAACGCCTCAGGCCGATAACGATGGTTTGGAAACGTTGGTGCGATGCGACAAGTTTGTGTTGAAGCAGGCGACATTGAGTGCAGACTCACCAGGGAAACGAGTCACGATCGGAAACTTGGCCGCGCCGGTGATTTTTACCGTTGTAAAAGGCGACATCACGTTGGCTTGTGAAGATGGGTGGCGATTCGCTGCGAAGACGGGGCAATCGTTTTTGATTCCGGCGGCGACGCCCAAGCTGGAGATTACTGGCGACAACGATGCGGTGGTGCTGATGGCCTATTTACCGTAAGAGCCTTGTCGAATTAGAACGCCTAACGTGTAGCGAATGCCTCGGATCACCGAACATCAGGTGCCGGTCGCATCCCTGTACTATTTATTCCGTTTGTACGGCGCGTAATGGGGTAAAATGAAGTCGTCAGCGGCAACGCGTATCACCGCCCCTGGCTGCGCGGAGTAAGCTGATTCTTTTCCTGAACAATTCATATCATACCTCCTGGTGGTGCTTTGGCATGAGAATCGCGATGATTGGAACTGGCTACGTTGGGCTGGTGACAGGAACCTGTTTCGCAGAAAGCGGGAATGACGTTATCTGCGTCGATATCAACCAAGCGAAGATCGATGGCCTGCGACAGGGAAAGTTGCCCATTTTCGAACCCGGTTTGAAGGAATTGGTTCTTAGAAACATCGACAATGGCAATCTGTCATTCACGACAGATATCGCTGACGCTGTTTCGCAAAGTCGCATCGTCTATTTGGCAGTCGGCACACCACCCGCAGCCGATGGCTCGGCCGATCTTTCAGCACTCAAGGGTGTGGTTGACACAATCGCGCCCCACTTGGTTCACGATGCGATCGTGGTCACCAAGAGCACCGTNNCTAAAGGAGGGGGCGGCTATCGATGACTTTATGAAGCCTGATCGGGTGGTTGTGGGTGTTCGCAGCGAAGAAGCTGGCGAGGTGCTGCACGAACTTTATCGACCGTTTTTACGTACGGACCGGCCGTTTTTGGTGATGAGTCCGGCATCGGCGGAGTTCACCAAGTATGCCGCCAATGCGCTGCTGAGCACCAAGATTTCGTTCATCAATGAAATGGCCAATCTCTGTGAGCGGATGGGCGGCGATATCAACGACGTTCGCCGAGGGATGGGGCACGACCAGAGAATCGGGTTTGCGTTCCTGTTTCCCGGTGTCGGCTATGGCGGCAGTTGTTTTCCGAAAGACGTTCGCGCCCTAGCAAGTATGGCTCGCGACCATGGGTTGGAACCACGGATCATGGATGCGGTCGATGAAGTGAACCAAAACCAGAAGCACGTATTGGTCAAGAAGATCGAGTCGCACTATGGAGGGCAAATCGCGGGCAAGCGATTCGCCGTGTGGGGATTGGCATTCAAGCCACGCACCGACGATATCCGTGAAGCACCCGCCCTAACTTTGCTAAACTACTTAACCGAAAAAGGCGCGACCGCTCAGGTGCATGACCCCGAAGCGACCGCTCATATACGAGAGATTTATGGCAACAAACTGATCTATTGTGAATCAGCCATGGATGCGTTGAATGGTGCCGATGCGTTGGCGATCAATACCGAGTGGAAGGTTTATCAAAATCCCGATTTTGATGAAATGCGTACCCGGATGAACGACCATGTGCTGTTCGATGGCCGTAATCTTTATGAACCCGATCGGATGCAGCGACATCGTTTCACTTATCACAGTATCGGTCGTCCGACGGTGTATGCGGACCAAACGAGCATCCAGCCGGCCGGCTGAGTTTTCGCCGCATACGAGATTTTGATATGGTCAAAAAATAAAACCGCACTTCAGTCGAATGAAGTGCGGTTTTCGTTTTGCAGGCGATGTGAACTGACGCGATCTGGACGTCAGGGCGACCACATCACGAGGGCGACTGTGGCTGCTGCTGTTGGCCCAAACCTGGGCGAACTCGCTTGTTGATGTCGGTTTCCAGAACGCCGAAAACGGCTTCGTGGCGAGCGATCGACATTTGCAACGCGGCCAACAATCGCTTGGCGGTGAAGAAGTTGACAATGATCCGTTGCTTGACCTGAATCGGATCCTTGGGGACACCGATCGGTTGTGGGTTGAGGCCGAAGTCAACGATCAATTCTTCGGGCGATCCGGTAACGCGGCAGAAGTTGGCGTAAGTCGCCAACGCATTCTCGTCGTTAACCTGGACCTGCATCGGCTGTTGTGCCTGGGTTTGTGCTGCGGCCGCGGGTGCGGCGGCTGGAGCGGTAGTTTCGCCAGATTGTGTTTCGGACATAGGAATCGATTCTCCAAGGGCTGAGAGAGGGGAGCATCATGAACGGAGTGCGCGACCGACGTTAGTCGCGAACCGAATGCGATGACAGGGCGGTAGAAGCGTCGGTTAAACAGTTGGGAAGTCGATGTTTCGAAATGACGCCCCCGAGTTCCATTACCATTGCACTTCTAAAAGTCTAACAGATTTCCAGACAAGTTGGATACCGAGATAGTCTTCGGTATTCCACGCTCAGGACTCCTGCCTAAGTTGCATTTGAGACGTTCGCGAGCGGGGGTCTGTTCCAAGTTTTTCGCACGATCGTGATTTTTCCCGCAGGATGCTTAATCCGTTCAAAGTCGCGAAACGGAACTACCGGGAAACTCCGCTGGATGACGATTCGGCGGTAGGTGGCAGGTCCGCCATTCGTACCATCGAATCATCAACCAAAGCGAGCGGATTTTTCTTTGCCAAAGAGTCTGATTGCTTCGATCCCATCGGCATGAAAGTTCTAGAAGTAGATTGGTAACCGACCGCAGCCTCGCGTTCTTGGCGAACTTCGCCACTGCGAATCGGCCCGACACCAAGCACAAACATGTCATCACTCTTGGTCAATGCGGTGCTCTGGCCACCAATTCCTAAAGCTGCACCGGTTTTGGGGTCATAGGCGACAAGCCCAATCTTCGCTGTACCATGCTGAGTATTTCGCTGGACCAGCTTGATGTCGGGAATCGAAATTGCCATCCCCGGAACACCGACAGACGGAATGCCGATGAAGCTTTCTTCGGTGTCGGTGCCGATACCACCGCTGCGGGCCTCGATCACGACATCCGCCTCGGCCGCTGATGGCGCAAGCACTGCACCAGCAGCCAACGCACGGTGTCGCAACGTCCCCATCACATATCCCTTGTCAACCGAGTCGAGATATTTGTCGTCAATGAAAACTTTTTGAGATCGCAATGGCTCAAAAGATACGTTGCTGAGTGATCGATCGATCGCTGCCGAAAGCAGGATTTGTTCTGTTGCTGTGCGAGCGGTGTTGCTAGAGCGTGTCGCCGAACAACCGATACCTGGCAGTAGCAACACAACAGGCATGACGAGGTGAATAAAGTTTTTCATTTTGGTTGGAACACAATAAGCCATTTAATTAAGGTGCCCGGTTTTCGGGGGGGCAGGTAACGCTATCCAATTTTTTCCCCGCCATGCAACCCCAACGCGCGGCGACTTTCAGCAGAAAGCCGCCTTTTTTTTCACGGCGCGAGCGAATTGAAACCGCCGACGCGTTTCTTTTCGTGCGAATCATGAACCAGCAATGGGTTATCGCAGGCCAGTTGCCGCCGCGACAACTTCAGTTTGTGGAAACAGGTCCGAAGTCAACCACTAGCGGTGCATTTGCGTGGATCAGCAACTAAACTGCAGTGGCTAGACAACTCCGCGTCAACGACCACTGTCCAGGTCGAACGCGGCATCGGCCCGTCGCTAACCAGAACCGCAACGTTTCCTTCCGCCCTCTTAGGTCTTCCTGCCATGCCTTTTCGGTCGATCCGCTCTTTCTTGTTCCCGATCGCAGCGATTACCAGCCTGCTGGTCGCCGGCCTTGCCTCCGCCGAAAATGGCCCGCGAGGCCCAGTACATCTCGAGCCACCGAAGGACGACCCCAGCTATTTGTTGATGGGCGAGTTTGCAGGTTCGATCACTGTCGCTGAGGGCAAGACCGAGACGATCGGTTTGCAAATTCGTCCGCTGGGCAAAGGTGAGTTCCAAGCGATTTCGTTTTTCGGCGGGTTGCCAGGCCAGGAAAACCACAATCCCGAAGCGACTCGGATGATCGGGCGATTGTCTGGCGATTTCTTGATTTTGTCCGGTGGACCCTGGGCCGTATTTGCCGAGGGGGGGCATTGCACACTGATCAGTCGCAGCGGCGATAAGCTAGGTAAGCTTGACCGCGTCGTTCGTCGCAGCCCAACCTTGGCCGCCAAAGCACCCGAAGGGGCAATCGTGTTGTTCGACGGCAGCGATACCGATCAATTCGTCAATGGCCAGATGACCGAAGATGGGTTGTTGATCGAAGGGACCGATTTCAAGCCTATGCATCAAGACTTTGATTTGCATTTGGAGTTTCGTTTGCCTTACATGCCCGAAGCACGTGACCAGGGACGTGGCAACAGTGGCGTTTATATCCAAGGAAGGTATGAATGCCAGATTCTCGATTCTTTCGGCGAAAGTCCGGTATTTAACGGTGCCGGGGCGCTTTACCGGTATCGTGCGCCGATTGTGAATATGTCGCTGCCGCCTTTGGTTTGGCAGACCTACGATATCCGGTTTACCGCGCCACGATGGGCTGCCGATGGGACCAAAATTCGCAACGCCCGCATTACTTCGTGGCTCAATGGCGTAATCGTCCAGAACGATGTTGAATTGCAGAACAAGACCGGTGCTGGCCAAGAGGAAACACCGACGTTATTGCCAACGAAATTGCAAAACCACACCGACCCGGTGCGATTCCGCAATATCTGGATCATCGACCGCGGGCTCGCACCATCGGCAAGCTTCCCCGTGGAAGGCTCTGGCGAATTGGCTCCCCCCGCCAAAAAACCAGAGGCTAAGGTCGCGGAAGCGGCACCAAAAACTGATGATGCCGGCAAGCCCAAGGAAGAGAAACCGGCCGAAAAGAAAGCTGCCGAGGCAAAGCCAGCCGAGGCAAAGCCAGCTGAATCAAAACCAGCTGATGCAAAACCAGCGGCATAGCGATCCAGTAACCCCCAAACGACCGATCCGCCGCTTGGCAGCGTCGCGGTGATTGATGCCAGATCGAAATCGGCCAACGGGCTCGCACGAACGTTAACTCGGTCGATCACGCGGCCGCGATTCGGCAGCGGCGGAGTGTCGAGGTGATCGGAAATGCGGCTGGCTTCATCAACTTCGGCGATTTGGCTCATCTTCAGCTTGAACGCTGCCGAACTACTTTGCTAAGCGAGTGCATCGGGTTAAAATATACCCGGTGGGGTTGAATAAACCCGCACTTTGCTTCGACTGTAATTCCGGCAGAGGGACCATATTTCGGGTTCGCCGAGATCCATAAAAAGGCTAGTGCAGAAGCACGCCGAGATCTCCGCGTTTCTCCCAGCGGCTCCGTTTTGCCGCCGCACAGTCGAGGCTTAAAAAAAGCCGGTCTGCGGGAGCGATCCCGCAGGCCGGTTTTTTATTTCAGCATCAAGATCTTTTCCACCGGTACGGATTACCCGGTCGGTGCTTTCGGAACCGATTTTTAGGCACCGACAGCCCTTTTCGCTCGCGGCTCTTTCCTGCGCGTACCCTGGCCGGTTAGCGTTTGTATCTGACTGACGCGTCACGTGGATCGCAATTCCGGCGATGGTTTTGCCCACACCCTCCGCGTCAGACTTTTGCAACTTCGTTCCTCCTTTTCGATAGCCAGATACCGCATGGTTCGCGACGAAAACTACAACACACCAATTCATGTCGACTCCGGTTCCTCGGCCGCCAGCGAGCGTTTGGCGACCGAAACGCCACAGGCCGCGCCGCCTGATGATTCCGATTCCATGCTGGCGACGGCAGCGATCGATGGTGACGAAGTCAACGGGATAGCGTCGGACTCTGACGCTGTAATGATCGATGATTCCATCGCAGACGAAGTCTCAGTTGACGGGGCTGCGGTGGACGAAACCGCGGTTGATGAAGAATGGCAGGTCGCCCAACAAGCCTGGGACGATTCGCAACAGGCATTCGGCGAATCGGTTCAATCCGTGACAACCGAAGCGGCCACAGAAAACGTATCCGAGTCGATTGCTGATCCGTTCGTCGGTCGCTGGAACCGATTGATCAGCAGCACGAATTGGGAAAAAGGGCGAATCATTTCGCAGTGGCGATTGGCGTTGATCGATGCTGGAGCGGCGGTAACCGAGTTCTCTGACGAAGCATGGGCGAAACGCGTTGGCGGAGTGACGGCATCACACGTCGGTCGACTGCGCCGGGTTTATGACGTCTTTGGCGCCAGCTACGAAACCTACCAGGGACTCTACTGGACCCATTTCTTGGTTGCGCTGGACTGGGAGGATGCTCCATTGTGGCTGGAAGGGGCGGTGCAGAGTGGGTGGAGCGTTTCGCAGATGCGAACCCAGCGGTGGGAAGCGACCGGCGGCGATGCCCAGGACCAGCCATCGGACGCTGATACGGGGGCGAGCGACTTGGATGAAGATTTCGATGAAGCGATGGTCGGCGGCAACAGCGACGGCAACGGCAGCAAAGAGTTTACCCAGCCAGGCCAAGGCGGTGGTTCGACCAAAGAATATGGCGATGGTCCCGGCGCGATCGGCGCAGGCCCTGCAGTTGAGGGGCCTGATTTTGGTGATGAAGAATCGCTGAACCGCCTGAGCGACGATTTCCACCAAAACGCGACTCCCGGCCAAGCGGCCGCGAACGATCAAGCCGAAACGCCCCCGCCGCTAGTCCAGCCGTTCGCCGGATTGCCGGAATTACCGAACGATTTGGCGGATGCGGTGGAACTGCTGAAACTGGCTCTGCTGCGTCACAAAACGGCTGGTTGGAAAGAGACCACCGCCGATGTGGTGCTGCAATACCTCAAAGCGTTCAACGTTTTGGTCGAGGCAAGGGGCCGCTAAAGACGTTGTAGTTGGCCGTACTTGCCCATTGTTAATGATTGACAATTTTCCGGGGCATTGGACGTTTGAACGCTTGCCCCGGGATTGCGGTTAGCTGATAATGCGGCGTCGGTTTACGACCACGTCCTTTCCCCCTTTGTATTGGAGACATCGAATGTCACGTCTGTTTTTGGGCAGTGTTTTGACGGCTGCTTTGGTTGCAAGTGTTGCTGTCGCTGCGGATACCGCCACGGTTGGTCTGAAGCAAGGTGATTCGATTGGCGCGTTTTATGTGACCAAAGTTGCCGGCGCACCGGAAGATGGTGTTAAGAGTGGCCAGGAACTTTGCTACCGTTGCAAGTATGGTCAACGCCCAATGGTGATGGTTTTCACTCGCAAGGCTGGCGACAAGGTGACCCAATTGGTGTCCCAGCTCGATAAGGCTGTTGCTGAGAACACCGATGCACAGCTGAAAGGTTTTGTAACCGTAATGGGCAGCGACCAGTCGTCGTTGAAGGAATCGGCCAAGCAAATCGCTGAAGGCTCGAAGTCCAAGATGGTTCCCGTCGCCGTTGCCGCTGACAGCGAAAACGGTCCAGCTAACTACCGTCTCGACCCCAATGCCGAAGTCACTATCGTGATCGCAAACGAAAGCCAAGTTGTCGCGACTCACTCTTTTGCTGCTGATAGCGTTGACGTCGCTGCAGTCATGAAAGAAGTAAAGCAAATGTTGAACTAAAGTTTCGTTGGCCGATTTAAATCTTTACGGCTGCGATTCATAGACAACAATATTGTAAAAGGGGAAGTGTGTGATCCGCACTTCCCCTTTTTCGTTCGTAGTCCCGTTTTGTTGTCAGTCGGACTTTTAGAGAAAGTCCAGCTTATATCTCTTCAGCCCCTGTACCAGCGCTACCTAACGCGTTTCGCAACCTGCTGCTGAAGCTGTTCGATCATTTCCCCAAGACCTTCCAAGCTCTTGCCGGCTAAATCTGCGTCCGTCGATTCCGCTAGCCCGAGAATCGACTGCAGCACTCCAATGGTGCGACGCCGCTCTTCAGCCTTGCCCCTGGCTTCACCTCTGGCTTCACCTCNNCTGGCTTCGCCTTTCTTAATGAGCTGATCGGCGATCGAACCGGGTTCGGGTTGGACAGGCCAAAACTCCGATACCAGTTCGCTGATCTTCTCTTCGCCAACACTGGGATTGACCGACATCGTGTATACCCTGATCGTATCGAGTAACTGGCTGGACTGTTGAGAGGTTAGAACTTGCGACAGCATCGCGAACAAAGATCGAAGGACCTCTTCCAAACCAGGTCCTCGACCATATTTTAGCAGCGTTAATGTGACTTGTAAATTTGGATGACCTGTCATGGCCGCGTCATCCATGCGGCCCACATCCAGAATCGAAAGCTCCAACGCCGGCACATACCGCCGCCATGCATCCGGCACCGGGATCAATTCAGCTAAACTGCGTGCGGCTCGCCACGGCCCGATACCGTTGTAAATCACCCAAGGGAAAATCGGTACCAACGGATGGCCATTGTCCAGCGCCTTCTCACAAATCCGGACGATGTAGCCGAGCATTTGAACCAGCGTCTGCGGATCGTCGGTACTCTTATGGTCTACCAAAATTAAGATGTGAACGCGATTGGATTTCATCCCCAGGCTAGCGACCACTTCGTCGTTGACCTCGACGGAAAAGAGACGATCGGCAAAGCGTCGCCGGAGATTGGGGTCTATGAAACTGATATCGACAGGCGTGAGCGTGTCCGGCTTGATATGCCTTGTAATGTCGGATGGAAAATGTCCCACGACCAGTGCCCGCGCGGCATCGATCTGCTGGAGTGTTTGACTGACAATCCGATCGTGTGGCGACTGAATCCGCTGGTCACGCGATGACTCGTCGGTCTGCAGCGGATCTGGTTCGCCTTGGTTGCTCATACCCCAAATTGTAGCAGGGAAACACCCGCTGGTGTTCGAAAGCACGTTGGTGTTCCAGCTTTAGATGGCTAAGCCAATTGACGCATGATTACTTTATCGAATCGCATATACCGCATCGTAAGTACGGATGTAAAGCGTGCCATTGGCGACGATCGGTGATGCCGTAATCGGTTCGCCAAGGTCATTCGATGCGACCAATTCAAACTTGCTGCCGGCTTTGACGACGCTGCAGATGCCATCTTTTGCACAGAAATAGATGTGTCCGTCGGCATACAGTGGGCTGACGCGGTGCTGGACCGAGTGCGTTCGCTCGAAATAAATTTCTTTGCCGGTCTCCAAGTCCAAGCACTGCAATTTGCCGTCCTTGTGCAATAGGTAAACCAAACCGTCATGGACCAACGGGATCGAAACGTCGGGGGTCTGGGCGATGAACCATCGCGTCGCATCACTCTGCCCGGTCACACGCCCACGCAACTTGTCATTGACATTGATTGCCACGGTCGG
>DIUH01000404.1:2175-3184 GCA_002428205.1 Planctomycetaceae bacterium UBA6163 | reverse complement strand
AGTTCAGCGCCGGCGCGAATGATCGCGAAATGGCGTTTGTCAAAGTCGTTCAAATCTTTATCTGCCGCTTCGATCGCTTTGATCATCGAGGATAAGCCAGCGGCATTAATGTCGGCGGTTTGCTCGATCGTCAACTTAAGCAACGTTTCGCGCATCGGGCGCAGCGAGATTGGGTCGCTGCCGTTGGTGTCGAGCGGATTGCAGGCAAGCAGCAAAAAAACAATTGCTAAGGCAGTCGATTGGGGGTGGTGCATCATTGGGGGTTCCGAAGATTGTCGTGGATCGCTCCGCCGATCCACAATCTTCCTTACGGCTTGACACTTTTTACGGATCGACGGAGCGATCCGCGACGATGGATCGTACCAATTTTTCTTGCAAATCGCTCGCCGCGATTGCAATCGATGTTCATTGCCGCGATACTAAGGAGCCCTGCCCGAAGCCCTACCCCCTGACTCACCCTCCCGCCGGAGTCTCCGATGAAACCGCTGTATGCGATGGACCGTCGTGGTTTTTTACGTGTCGGAGGCGGCGGTGTCGCCGGTTGTTTCGTCGCCGGTTCAAAAGCGGGTGCCACCCCAGAAGGCGATTTACCGGGCCGCGGCAAAGCGAAATCGATCTTGCTGGTCATGCTCAGCGGTGGTCCAAGCCAGTTGGATACGGTCGATCCGAAACCGAACGCACCGGCGGAAGTCCGTGGCGAGTTCGCTCCGATCGGTACCAAGCTTGCCGGCGTCCAGTTTTGCGAACACTTGCCAAAATTGGCCAACCATGCCGATCGCTGGGCCATTCTGCGAACGCTGGCCCACCGCGAACACAACCATTTGCTAGCAACCCACGTGGCGCTGACCGGTCGCCCGACGCCGCTGCCACGAGGCGGCAGCGACTTGGATCGCGTCGAATCACGCAGCGACTTTCCCAACTTCGCTTCGGCGCTCGATTTTGTCCGCCCTCGTCACGACGGCATTCCTTCGGGCGTTTCGCTGCCGAACTATTTAATCGAAGGCCCGCT
>DIUH01000404.1:0-2091 GCA_002428205.1 Planctomycetaceae bacterium UBA6163 | reverse complement strand
CAATTGAGCCGATCGCAGGGCGGGTTTTTGTCAAACGAAGCGGCTTCGCTGCGCCAACAACAGGATATCGCTTACCAAATTTTGACTTCCGGAAAAGTCGTCGAAGCGTTCGAGATCGGACGCGAATCGGACGAAGTGCGTGATCGCTACGGACGCAACAAGTTCGGCCAGTCGCTGCTATTGTCCAAGCGTCTGGTCCAAGCCGGTGTGCCGATCGTCCAGGCCACGATGGGGATCGTGCAAACTTGGGACACCCACGTCGATAACTGGGGCCGGCTAAAAAACACGCTGTTGCCACAATTGGATCAAGGCCTGGCGGCTTTGATGGATGACCTGACATCGACCGGACTGATCGACCAGACGATGGTCGTGGTGATGGGCGAGTTCGGCCGAACGCCAAAGGTTTCGACCCTGCCCGGTCAAACCGTTCCCGGTCGCGACCACTGGGCCCACGCTTATTCAGGCCTGTTCGCCGGAGCCGGTATCCAAGGCGGCCAAGTGATCGGACAAACCGACGAACAGGCGGCGTATCCCGTGACGCGGTCGTTCTCTCCGGCGGACGTCTGTTCGACGTTGTTCAACGCCTTGGGCGTCGAGCACGATGTGACGATCACCGATCCGCTGCAACGCCCACACTATTTGCTGAACGGTAACGTCATCTCACCGCTTTACACAGGACGACCCGCATGAGCCGAAACTGGCAACACGTCGCTGCACACCCGCTGGCGTTAACACGTCGGCAATCGTTGCAGATCGGTGCGATCGGATTGCTTGGCCTGGGCATGAATCACCTGCAAGGCTTGCGGCAAGCCCACGCGGCAGAGGGTGTTCTGCCGATGGGCAAAGCCAAGTCTTGTATCTTTATCTTTCTCTCAGGCGGGTTGGCCCAGCACGAAAGCTTTGACATGAAGCCGCACGCACCGGACGATGTGCGTGGTGAGTTTCGGCCGATTGCGACAAAAACGCCCGGTTTGCAGATTTGCGAACACCTGCCGATGTTGGCCCAGCGCAGCGAATCGTGGTCACTGTGCCGATCACTGACGCACGGTTCAAACGAACATTCCGCTGCGCATCATATTATGTTGACCGGCCGCACCCATTTGCCGCCGGGGTTCAGCCCAAACCAACCCAGTCGCAGCGATTATCCGTCGATCGCGGCGCTGACCGGACACGCCACACGGCCGAAGAATAATTTGCCGCCCGCGGTCGTGTTGCCCGAACGTTTGATCCACACCAGCGGCCGAGTGATTCCTGGCCAAGACGCTGGCGAAATGGGGCCGAACCGCGATCCTTGGATGATCCAAGCGTCGCCATTTCAAACCGCGGCTTATGGTGCCTATCCGGAGTTCAGTTTCGACCACCAACAACGTGATAAGAAAGACGAGCGATTGTTCCAAGCACCGCAATTGAACTTGCCCGAAGGTTTGGGGATGAAGCAGGTTCAAGGTCGATTGCAATTATTAGAAACGCTGCGCCATCAAAGGCAGACTCTTACACGATTCGCCGAGACCGAGCAGTTCGACCGCTTGCGTCAGGACGCGATTTCATTGCTGACTGACCCGAAAATTCATCAAACACTTGATGTTACCAATGCCGACGAGCGTGATCTGGATCGTTATGGACGCAATTCGTTCGGTTGGTCGCTGTTGATGGCCAGGCGTTTGGTTGCCTCAGGTGTAAACTTGGTTCAGGTCAATCTCGGTAACGATGAATCGTGGGATACTCACGGAAACGCGTTCCCGCATCTGAAAGATAAACTGCTGCCGCCGACGGATCGAGCGGTTTCGGCGCTGTTGGACGACCTGCAGGCCAGCGGCCAACTCGATGAAACCTTGGTCGTGATGGCCAGCGAGTTCGGGCGCACGCCAAAAATATCTCACTTAGAAAAACATTATCGATTGCCAGGCCGCGATCACTGGGGTGCCGCACAATCGGTGTGGTTTGCCGGTGGTGGCGTTCAAGGTGGCAACGTGATCGGCGCGACCGATTCGATCGGTGCCTATCCGTCACAGCAACCGGTGACGCCAGAAAACTTTGCGGCAACCATCTACCACGCACTCGGCATTCCCAGCACGGCGGTTTGGCACGATG
>DIUH01000010.1:10001-20197 GCA_002428205.1 Planctomycetaceae bacterium UBA6163 | reverse complement strand
TATAAGAAAAAAGGACGCTGGGCGTTGTCGCGAATAAAGTTTAAAGCTTCCTGGGCGATCAAGTCGGCGGAATAATCTTCGCCACGAAAGCGATGGTAACTGGCCGGATCATTCGGGTCTTCATCGTCACGAAAGGTGTCGTGAGCGGAAAACGGTGGGTTGTTGATCGCGATCGTTTTGTCGTTGTCCCATAAGTAGGTCGGATAAAAATTATGGGCGACGGATTGGCAATTGTATCCGAACCAACGATCAAAACCTTGCTTGAGCGGTTCACCCGTGCTGCCCGGTCCGCCAAGTCCCCATTTCCCGAAACCACCGCAGGTGTATCCGCGAGACTTCAAATGCGATGCGATTGTGACCGAATCGGCTGTGATCGGATGCTGGCCCTCGGTTTCAGGCCGTCCGTCGACGAACTTTTTCGAAGCCAGTCCGCGATTGTCTCTCACTTGAGCGTGTCCCGGGTGATAACCGGTCATCAATACGCAGCGTGATGGTGCACAAACCGCATTGCCGCAGTAATGATTCGTCAATCGCATGCCTTGGGCAGCCATGGTATCGAGATTGGGGGTGCGGATTTTTTGTTGGCCAAAACTGCCTAGGTCGCCATAGCCGAGGTCATCGGCCAAGATGAAAATAATGTTTGGCGGCTGGTTTTCGGTCGCACCGCTGTTGGGCTGATCTGCATCTGCGGCGAGCGCAAAGCTGATACCCGACATGGTCACCAGCAAGCTGGAAAAGCCGATCAGGAACACGCGTCGCAGTGCCTTTGACGGCGAGCTCGGTATCGGGCGCAATGGCGAACGATGGGCGATGGAATCCACGGTTGGGGGCATCGTGAAACCTGTGGAAGGCGAGGAGGGGGGATCTGCGGGA
Source organism: Planctomycetaceae bacterium UBA6163 (assembly GCA_002428205.1). Taxonomy (GTDB): domain Bacteria; phylum Planctomycetota; class Planctomycetia; order Pirellulales; family Pirellulaceae; genus UBA6163. The sequence continues at coordinate 19,324 of DIUH01000010.1, read as the reverse complement.
CAGCGATTGTCGCGGTTTATCGCTTCATCGTGGCCCGAACTGCCCCGCGACACAAGTCTTCGGTCGCCTCGTCGCGGCAAAGTTACGTTGTCGCGATCCAGTGGAGCCTTATCCACCCACAGGTCACGCTTGACAAAATTTGCAGACGTACAGCTTTCGCGCCGCGACTTTCACAACCGCGATCGGTCCGTCACAACGCGGGCAGGTCGTCTTGCCATAGATCCTCAACCGCTGATGCTTGTCCAGTTTTTCAAGCGGTTTTCCAGCTTCTTTCGCCGTCACCGCAATGATCTGATCGTGCTTGACGCCGGTCCGCAGCATCCGGACCAGCACCCGCCACAACCGATCGAAAGATTTGCGATCGAGGTCGCAACCGCGGATTTCGGGATTCATCGCGATTTCAAACAATGCCTCGGCGCGGAAGATGTTTCCGATCCCGGCGATCACCGCTTGATCCAACAACAACGCCCCGATCGGCTGTTTGCTTGCCGCGATATTCCGCCAGACGTCGGTTGCCGACCCGCCGGCAAGCGGATCGGGGCCCAGTCTTGCGAGCACTTGGTCGCGATCCACCGCATCGATGACACGGCACTGTGTCGGTCCGTTCAAATCGAGCGTTACGTTTTCGCTGGCGATCCGCATCCTAACCAATCCGCGTGGCGGTGGCGAAGGAACGGGCCCCAAGCGAAACGATCCATAACGGCCCAAGTGAACATGAACCAGTAAGTCGTTTTCAAACTCATAGAACAGATGCTTTCCGGCGGCAACAACCTTTGCCACCACTTGGCGATCGACCTTCTGGGCATCAGACGAAAACCTGCCCTGAGGGCTGGAAACTCGCACTCTGTAACCGCGAAACAGTGCGCAGTGATCGATCGCCAAGCGATGAGTCTTATGGCCTTCGGGCATAGGTAGGAAAATCTCAATGAAGCGGTTGTATTTAGAGGGCGTTTGCGTCTAAACCGAACCCACCACAAGACAACAACACGCTGTTGCCGCCCCGAAAAAACATTGGCCAACGTTCTGAAAACATTGGCCAACGCTCTGGAATCGCCGACTGGGTGCATTGTAATGAGCCAACGATTGGGCCGAATTGACCGCAAAAACACCACGGCGTTTCTGTCTTCGGAACAATCACAATCGCTCGGCGGGGCTACAGGCACCTCAAACTGCGACGCGTAACCCGATCTGTCGCACCAATCGTACATCGAGCCCGTTTGGCATCGAGCCCATGCGGCATCGAGCCCATGCGGCAATCGGATGGGCCAAGTGACGACCGTCAACTTTGGCGCGGCGATTGCTAACACATCTATCTCCATGCGATGTCGCAAGCGTCGGCATCGGTTCAGAATAACTCCTCACACTTCACAGAGAACTCAAATGAAACGGGTAATGTCAATCACGGCCGTTTTGGCGGCGGTCACCTGTCACACCGCCTATGGTCAATTAGACGGTATCGGCGGTGCGGCACAGGAGGCTGCAGGGCAAACCGGATCAGCGGCAGGTCAGGTAGAGTCGCAATCAGATAACGCAGCAGCGAACACTCAAGTCGCCCCTGGGCTTAATGCCGATGCAGGTGCCAATTCAAGCACGGATCCTGGATCGGAATCTGGTACCGACGCGAATACGGGTGTCGGCGTTCAAACCGATGCAAACGCATCAAGCACTGACCTGAACACCGCCGCCCAAGCCGGAGTAAACGCAGCGACACAGAACCAGATCGATCGCGGTGCGAGGAATCTCAATCGTGGCATAAATCGCGGTCGCGATGTCATTGGTGGAATTCTTCCGCCCATCCCACAACAAGCTCGAACTGGAAACAGTGGCCCCTATGACGCTCGCTGGCGGTTCACTCAGCGTAACGGCCAATGGTGGTACTACTCGCCACAAAACCAATGGATGGTACGAGAGAATGACCAATGGCAAGCTTATGATGATTCGTATCAACCACTGGCTGGCGGAAATGCTGGTCAAGGCGAATACCGCAGTGGTTATCGTGGCGATATGCCCAATCAAGGCCAGGGCATGCAAAACCAAGGTCAATACGGCGATTCGGGCGCAGGTCAAATGCAGCAGATGACGGCGCATGCCGGGCCTGTCTATATGCTTCGCTATGATCACTATGGTCGAGAATACATCTGCGTGCATGGTCAACGAGTCTACTTTGATGACCCACAAGCGATGCGTTCCGAACCGATGCCTAATGACTCCCGTGGCGATGGCCGTTATGAGTCGGGACGTCAAAGCCTTGACGCAACCGATTCGGAAGATCAGCGTCCGTTGGCCGAACCGCAATCCGACAGCGCGAACGTTGAAAACGAATCAGCAACGGAACCGCCACCAGCGCCAACACCCGATTCATCCGACAACGCAAGCGATGCGAGCAAGTCCGATAACTCTTCAGAGAATGACAATGACGGCCAAGCANNGCCAATCAGTCGGACGCTGGTAAATCAGCAGGTGAAGAATCGGACTCCGATGATGCGTAATGCGATTCCGAATTAGAACGCCATTAGGGAGCACGGTGACCGGATTGTCGGTCGCCGTGCTTTTCGAATTTCGTCACGATGATCAACCTGCGACCAATTGGTCTTATAAGATTTTCGACCAGAACCGCATTTATCTCCGGATTCGCAGTTAAGAACCTGATTGAACGCCGCCAAGTTATTCTACTGTTTGCAATTGAACAACTTATACATCCGTCGGATCGTCGGAGGGGTCTAAGTCGCTGGGGTGTTCGGCCTGGGCGACGCTGACGCATGCACCGAATATGAAGATGCATCCCGAGAAGTAGATCCACAAGAGCAGTGCCATGATGCCGCCGAAGGCGCCATAAATTGCATTGAAAGAGGCAAAGTTCGTAATGTAAATCCCGAACCCCCGCTCGGCCAATCGTAGCAGGACGGTGGCTAGTAGCGCCCCGACCCATACATCACGAAAACTGGTCGGTCGCCGCGGGGCGAAGCGATATAGCAAAATCAAGCAAAAGAATACGATCGCTGGCGAAAAGATGAATCCACTGGCCTTATCGATCGACGCTTGAAATCGTGCGAGCAGCGGCACCCATTGGCCAAGAAGGCTAACAATTAGTGGTATGCCGATGCCCATCAGGATGCCGACAACGACCACTAAGAACAACGTGAAACTTTTGATCGGCAGCCTCCACCAACTGTAGTCGGTTCCGTCACGCGCGCGGTTGATCGCGGTGACCAGTGTGATGAAACACTGAATGGAACCCCAGAAGAGAAACGCGAAGGCGACGAGGCTCGCTTGGCTGCGAGCGTTTACCACGCCGCCGATCGTATCAAAAATATAATTTTGCATATCGGCGGTAATTGGGATGTAGCCTTCGACATACTCGATTAATTCCGTAGTCGCACGTTCGCGATCGACGAAACCTGACGCGATCGTCACCATCAGTACAATGGCGGGGAACATCGAAAAGAATGCGTTAAATGTAAACGCACCGGCCCAGGTGGTACCGTCGATTAGGTTAAACCGAGTCCACGCTTCGTAAAGGATCGATGCCGATTCGTGGGCAAATCGGTGGAACTTGGTACGCATGTTGAAAGGGCTTAATCGAAAACGACTCGGCACCATTGTTCGGGGTTTGGCAGGGCGAACGTGTTGCGAGTGGTGCCGGGGTGGGGACGAAGCAGCGAAAGGTTCCAGTGTTGTCCTGGGGTTTGCAGTGGGCCGATCAGATCGGATTTTTTAATNNGTGAATCCATCGCAAGAGTCTCGCGTTTCGGACTGTGCATTGAACTCCAATTCATACGCCGTCAGAAGGTCTCCGTCGACATCCAAGCGAATCACATACCGGTCGTGCCAGTCGAGCCCGTGGTCACGAATTCGGGGTTTAGCGTCGGGCGGGCCAGCGTTTTTCTTGGCAGACATTATGCCTGGGGCGTCCGCCGAGTTTTCAAGTCGAGGGCCTCGGATTCCCAGGTAAATGAAGTCGGCATCATAGGCCACCTGGACGGTCGCAGCAGAAACTTGGTCGAGGCGGAAACGGTGGCGGGATTGCCAGATCGATTCGTCAAGCTTGCCGTCAAGGTAGGGGCGCGTCGCAACCCAAGTGGCCGCGATCGTCTTGGGACCGGGTGTTGAACGACTCAGGTTTGTCCATTGCTGGATCCAGGCGGTCCCGGCGACCAATGCGGCCCCTGGCAAAGTCGCCACGTCATTGGGAGCTCCAGCGATTCGGACCGCCGGATGCGAAGTCCAAGCGCGGTCAGCCGGTGGCGCGAAAGGTTGTTTCCTGGGTTCCACGATCATTGCCTCGGCGTTCGTAGTCCGGGCATCGATCGCGGTCACTTGGCGAACCGCGTCGCCACCGCCGACGGAGGAATCCACCGAACCGGCCTCATCAGGCCGATCCTGTCCTGCAGAGGGTGCGCGGAATGGGGCGGTCTGAAACGGCGACCATTGAACCGAGTCGCGGCGCAGAGGCGGGTTACCTGGGCCACCGGCAAGTTGAACGAAGCCGGTTGGCCCGCCGCCGATTGTCAGCGAAATGCCGGAAATCGATTCCCACTCCTGGCTAGAGGTGATCGAATCTTCGAACAAACGGCTGATCCTACCGATCGGCTGATCGGGCCATAGTCGCGCGGCCTGGCGGAGCATCGCACGGTGCAACGCCGCGCTGCCCGCTGATTTGGATGCAACGATCAATCGCCACACCATTCTTTGTTGATTTTCGGGCGCCGATCTTGGCAGGTTCGCCTCAAACTGTTTTACCAGTTCATCGATCGGGGCGTTGGAGGCCAACATGCTTTCGATCCAAGCGGTTTCGCCGGTGCGTGCCTGCAGGACCTGCAGGTGTCGGCGACTGGTGCTGGACGCCATCGGGCGGACGTAATGGCGATCTGCACCCACGAAGCCGGCTAAGCCATCGGTCGATAATTGGTCGTTGATCGAATCGAAACGCGTCCCCAGGCGCAGCGATTCCGGCGCGAGGGTACCAGGACGCAGTAACATCAGCGCGTCGTTCCACACATCGCCGGCTAGTTTGCCGCAGTTTGGCAGCGCCGCGGCGTTATGCAAAACTTGGCCATTGGATCGACCGGTTTCAAAAATACGCTTAACACCCAGGTCGACGGCGGCCTGAGTCCAAGCCGACTTCTCGGCTGGCGAGAGGTTTTGGTCCAGCACGAGCACCGCGGGTAACGTGTAAGAAAGAATTTCCTTGGGACTTGCACCTGAAGTGCGATCGGTGGGATGGGCTTGGGGCAAGGCGAACCGACCCACCGCTGGCGAGCGGCGCCAAATGTAATGAGCCGCAGGGCCGACCAGGGCCAGCGAAGTGTGAAGCAGTGGATCGTCGCTGGGCGTGACCGCAGCGACCCGGCGTTGGTTTTGCAGCGACTCGATCGCCAGCAACGACCACGGCAACTGGTCCGCTGATCCGGCGACGGCCATCACGGCTGGTCGCGACTTACCGCCGCGAACGGTTCGCCAAGAATGGCCGCCATCGCGCGTGATCGCAACGGTTCCCCAGTCGCCAACGGCCCACCCCCGATCGACATCCAGGCGGTACAAAGCTCGCATGGGGACATCAGAGATGACGGTCGAGGCTTGGGCGGGCGAGAATCCCTCGGCACGTCGAAGCAGCGGGCTAGCTTGGGCCAGCGTCCAGCGTTGATTAGCGTGCAGTACGGTTTTCAGCGGCAATTCGAGTGGATTGGTGGCGATCGATTCCCAAGTCGCGCCACCGTCGATCGAAGCGAGTTGACCGGATTCGCCTTTGTCGCCCGCTTGATCGACCCAAAAGAAACGCTCACTTGATGCGATCGAGATTCGCCCGGGCTGTGGCGGGGCGACTTTAATTGGCGGCATTTCGGTGCGAACACGTGTCAATTCGCCGCTATCGGACATCAGGACATAGTCATCGACCGTACCGGCGATCCCAACCACCGGTTCCACGATGCCTGCTAACACGGACTCCCAGGTTTGGCCGCCGTTGCGGCTGGAAAAAACCGACGTGCCATGAGCGGGTGACCAGTCGCCGGCCGCAATGCATTTGCCACCGAGCCCGATGATCAGGTGGCGAAGCGGCGGCAAGGCTTCGGTTTCCGCAGGTTTCCAGCTTTCGCCGCCGTCCTCGGTCCAAATCACCGCACCGACACCGATCTGGGTGTGCGGTTGATAGCCGCCGCCGATCGCAACGCCGCGTTGGCTGTTGAACATTCCGACCGCGTCTAGGCGGTGAGTCGTTCCCGATGCGAGCGGTCGCCAGGAAAGCCCGCCGTCTTCGGATTTTAGCACTGTCCCCAAGTCGCCAACGGTCCACCCGCGATCGGCGTCGATAAAAACAATCGCCCGCAGGGTGGCTTCGTCGTGCATCACAGAACCGTCGGACGCGTTTGCGGTAAAGTCGATCGGAGCGAACCCGAATAGGATTCCCAGCGTCACCAGTTGCCACGTCCGATAAACCAGCGATTGGGGCAGCCTGCGGAATTTGCTGGCTGGCGAGTCAGACGGTGGCAGATTGAGCGAGTATGGCTGCGTCATGCGGCTGTTGTCGTCGTAATGGGGGAGTCGATTATCGGGGTGATGAGGCCGAAAAGTCGGCTCGATCTGGTCGGCAATCGTCTTTTGTCCATTGCCTAACTTGGTACTGGCTTTTAGATTCGGTGTTTTGCACGGTGGGTGTAAACGCCAGTTTTGTTCAAGTGACCCACCTAGGTACGATTTTCCCCCTTAATATTTGACGAAGATGAGCACGATCGCAGAAGCCAAGAAGACATCCGTGATGACCGGAGCCGATATCCTGGTGCAATCATTGGTCAATCAGGGCGTCGAAGTCATCTTCGCCTACCCTGGGGGGTGCAGCATGCCGCTGCACCAAGCGCTGACCCGACACGGCGATTCGATCCGCACGATTCTGCCACGACACGAACAAGGCGGCGCTTTTGCCGCTCAGGGCTACGCCCGCAGCACCGGCCGGGTTGGTGTGGCGATGGCAACCAGCGGCCCTGGGGCGACCAATTTGGTGACCGCGATCGCCGATGCCAAGCTGGACAGTATTCCGTTGGTCTGCATCACCGGCCAAGTTCCGACCTACGTCATTGGCACCGACGCGTTCCAAGAAACGCCGATCGTCGAAGTGTGTCGCGGCATTACCAAGCATCATTACTTGGTCACCGATGTCAAAGACATGGCCCGCGTGGTGAAAGAAGCGTTCCACATCGCCAGCACCGGTCGACCAGGGCCAGTGATCATCGATTTACCCAAAGACGTGCAGTTGGATTCGTGCGAAGTCGATTTCGATGTCCCGATGGACTTGCCGGGTTACCGCCCCGAGCGTCCGCCGGTGGCCGACGAAGCGATCCGTCAGATCGCGGCCGCGGTTCGCCGTGCCAAGCGACCGGTCGTTTACGCCGGTGGGGGCGTGATGAACAGCGATTCGGCACCACAATTACGTGAGTTTTTGAAGCTGACCGGGATCCCGTGCACGACCACCGTGATGGGCATCGGTTTGGTTCCGGCCAACGATCCGCTGTCGTTAGACATGTTGGGCATGCACGGATCGGCCTACGCCAACTACGCCGTTCGCGATTGCGATTTGTTGATCGCCCTTGGCGTGCGATTTGACGACCGAGTGACCGGCCATGTCGAGTCGTTTGCCAAGGGTGCGAAAATTATCCACATCGATTTGGATGCGTCCGAATTGAATAAAAACAAGATGGCTCACATTTCGGTTTGTGGCGAAGTCGGCCAAGCGTTGACGGAATTGAACAAAATTGTCCAACCGCCCGAAGATATTGCGGATTGGGTGGCTCATTGCAAAGCGATGAAGGCGAAGTACCCGTTCCATTACGACGAATCGTTCGATGGGATTCTGCAGCAGCATGCGATCCGCACGCTCAGCAACATGACCGCTTCCATGGACACTTACGTCACCGTCGGTGTTGGCCAACACCAGATGTGGGCCGCTCAATTCTTCAAGTTCAATCGTCCCCGCACGTGGCACAGCAGCAGCGGCCTGGGCACGATGGGATTCGGCTTGCCGGCGGCGATGGGCGTCCAAGCGGCTAATCCCGGCTCGTTGGTGATCGACATCGACGGCGACGGCAGTTTCCAGATGAATATCCAAGAACTGGCCACCTGCCATTGTGAAAACCTGCCGGTGAAGGTGTTGCTGCTGAACAACCAACACTTGGGCATGGTGGTTCAGTGGGAAGACCGCTTCATGGGCCGCAACCGTGCACACACCTATTTGGGCCCGATCGATCACGAAGAGGCCAAGGGGGCGAGCGATGCCGACCGGTTCGCATATGCCACCGAGCGATACCCGAACTTTGTCCAAATCGCCAAGGGGTATGGCTGCGGTGCATCGACGGTGCGTCGCAAGGCCGATTTGGAAGAGGCGTTGCGCGAGATGATCAGCTATAAGGGCCCGTACGTGCTGGACGTCGAGGTGCCTTACCAAGAGCATGTTTTGCCGATGATTCCCGGCGGCAAGACGGTCGATGACATGATTCTGGAATAGTTTCCCGAATCGTTCCTTTGGCGTTCTTGTCAACCACTTGCGCGACGCTTACGCTCTTGAGCTTGTCTTCTTGGTGGCGTCGTTTCGATCGACGCCGGTCGATTCATGGTCGTTTCGGGAAAATCGATTCCTAACGGCCCAGGCATCGCCGGACGCCAGAGAAAGTATTTTTTCCAAGCACCTTCGAGTTTGATTGGCCCGACGTCCGTCATTTCGCAACTTCAGAAAGTGAGCCATCTCCGGTGACCGGTACATGTGTGATTGGATTGCAGTGGGGCGACGAGGCCAAAGGTAAATTGGTCGACTTGCTGGCCCCACGCTTTGACATCGTGGTTCGGTACCAGGGAGGCGCTAACGCCGGCCATACGGTCGTCAACGGCGACGAAACGTACAAACTGCACCACATCCCCAGCGGGATTCTGCACGGCGACGTCGACAACGTGATCACACCAGGTGTGGTGATCAATCCGGCAACGATGATTGACGAAATCGACGGATTGCTGGCCCGCGGCGTGCCGGTGTTCGAGCGATTGCGGGTCAGCGAGCGGGCCCACTTGGTGATGCCTTGGCACATGATCGAAGATCGCGTGATCAACACGCAAAAGGTTGGTGGCGAATCGATCGGGACCACCAATCGCGGCATCGGCCCCTGTTATCGTGACAAGGTTGGCCGGACACATGCGATTCGCGTGGCGGACCTGATTTCGCCAACTCGCGACGAACGGATCACCGCGGTCGCGACGCAAAAAGCTGCGTTTTTGCGCGGGCTGGGGGCAACCGACGAAGACCTAGCACTCGTCCAGCCTGAACGAGTCGTTGCGCTGTGTGC
>DIUH01000010.1:272-9962 GCA_002428205.1 Planctomycetaceae bacterium UBA6163 | reverse complement strand
TTTGTCACCAGCAGCAACAGCAGCGGTGTCGGCGTTTGTGCCGGGGCCGGCGTTCCGCCACGCTGGATCAATACGGTCATCGGCGTTTGCAAGGCGTACAGCACTCGTGTCGGTGGCGGTCCGTTTCCGACCGAATTGACTTGTGAGATCGGCGAAAAGATTCGCAAACTTGGTCGCGAATACGGCACCACAACGGGACGCCCGCGGCGTTGCGGTTGGTTCGACGCGGTCGCGGTGCGATACACCGCGCGGCTCAGCGGTGTGACGCATTTGTCGTTGATGATGATGGACGTTCTGAGCCATTTTGACGAGCTGAAGATTTGCGTCGCCTATGAATTGGATGGCGAGCGGATCACGCGACTGCCCAGCAGCGCGGATGAACTGCGCCGCTGTGTTCCGGTTTACGAAACGCTCTCTGGCTGGAACGACCTTGTCGACGACGCGCGTGCCGAAAGTGACTTTCCGCCGCTGGCGCTCGCCTATGTTCGTCGAATCGAAGAATTGGTCGGCGTGCCGGTCGGTATTTTGTCGGTCGGGCCCGATCGCAAGCAGACGATTTTTACCTCGCAAGCGCCTCCGTTGCCAACGATTCAGGCTGTGGGGTAAGCGGAAACGTGTCTAGCGGCCCACAGCAGTCCGGTGGCAACGAACCTTTGCTGGGAGATTTTCCGGCACCGGTTCGTCCCAAGCATGTCGCGATCATCATGGACGGCAACGGACGCTGGGCCCAGCAGCAAGGCCTGCCGCGCATCGAAGGACATCGCCGTGGCGTCGATACCGTGCGGATGGTTTGCGAAACATCGGTCGAACTCGGTTTGGAAGCCGTCACGCTCTACTGTTTGTCCAGCGAAAATTGGAAGCGGCCGAAGGAAGAAGTCGATTTCCTGATGCTGCTGCTGGAACAGTATTTGATCGAAGAACGCGAATTGATCATGGACCAGGGGATGCGCCTGCGTGTCATTGGTCGACGCGACCGGTTGCCGCCCAGCGTTTTGGCGGAAATGGACAAAACACTAGAAATGTCGGCCAACAATCGCGGCACTCAGCTTGTCCTGGCGATCGATTACGGCGGGCGAGATGAATTGACCAACGCCGTTCGCCAAATCGCCGACGCGGTCGCTAGTGGCAAGATCGACCCCGACGCGATTGGCGAATCGACGATCACATCGAGGCTTTATACCGCCGGATTACCCGACCCCGATCTGCTGATTCGAACCGGCGGCGAAATGCGGATCAGCAATTTTTTGTTGTGGCAGATCAGTTACTGCGAACTATGGGTGACGCCCAAGGCGTGGCCCGAGTTTGCGAAAGCTGATTTCCTGGGCGCGATCGGTGACTACTCAGCCCGTCATCGTCGTTTCGGCGGCTTGTGAACGGTCTGATCCGCATGCCCCACCGCACCCGGCCAGCGACGGGATAAACCGAAGTCAAGCGGTTTTTCGATCGATGCTAGGTTCGCAAACCGATCAGTCTGCATCCCAATCCCAGTGTTCTTCAACATAATCTTCCGCATCAAACGGTACGGCGCAATCTAAACCGCGGTCATCTTTGGCGGAATCGTATTCGTTGACCAACATATTCGGACGGAACAGCAAATCATGGCCTGCGACGACGCGAAACCCGAGTCCGGCCAGTTCCTTGTCCACCAAATCGGTCGTCCCCCTCCACATAACGATCGCGGTTGATTCCGGGAACATTTTGCAAACTGAATCAATGATCATTTGTTGCCACGGACGAAGTGACCGATGGAAAACGGCTTGATGGATGAACACCAAACCGGTGATGATGTCGTCAAAACCGAAGTCCTTCCGAATCTCAGCAAAATCTTCCGCCGGCTCGATTGTAGCGGAATAGACGTGTTCCCAACCTGCGGAATCTGAATCACAGACGTGCAAAACGCTCTGACCCTCATTCTCGATTCGTGAAATATCGAGATAGTCGACCGCCAACCGCGCCGCTACCACCTCGTCATATTCAAGATCCTCATATTCAGGGTCGTCCTCAGGCGGGGCATCTTGAGTCGGGCATACCACCGAAACGACATGCGATCGGATGTAATCTTTGGGCTCAAACGGTTTTGGGTGATAGGTCGATTGCGTGTCAAATCTCATGAGGCAGTCTCCGAGGGTAAGCGACGAGTTTTGGGTGTCATCGACGCTAATATAGGGCTGGGATAACCGCTTTGACGCCCCCAGGGACCGATCGGCGAAACCTATTTTTCGAAATATCGGCTCCTGTGCTGAAGCCGCAAACGGACGAAGGGCTCCATCCATCTTTTTGCAAGGATTAATGCTGTTTTTTGGCGATGGGTCCGGAAGGGTGTTTCGCAGAAACGATACTGGCACCATATTTAACGGCTCAACCAGACCACCCTTCTATTCCTTCCATGCCGAGTTTGCTTTGCTTCGTGATCGCCTGTTAAGCGCCGCGCTGTTAATTTCAGCGGCCTTGCTTTTGATTTGGCTCGACCACCAATACCCGCTGTTTCAGACTCGCGGGTTGTGGCTCGTCCCGTTGCTGTTCGGGTTTACCTTTGGCACGACTCTGGATGTTACGCGACTTTTGATCGCTAGCGGTCGGGCGGTCGATCGCCGCAGCGTTGCGCTGACCACCTTGATGGTTGCCTTCTCGGCCTACATCCCGGTGGTCTGGACATTAACGGGCGAGGTTTACCCGGCCGATTGCCCGATCGGGCGAAAAGGTTGGGTCGTGATCGCTGCGGTTGCCGCAATCTTCATCATCTTGGGCCGCGAGATGCTGCGTTACGATGCGAGCAAGCGTGGAGCGGCGTTGGAGCGAACCTTGGGCGGCGCGTTCGTCTCGTGTTATGTCGGCATCCCGATGGCTGCGCTGGTTTTGATCCGTGATCTGGGCGACAGCGGTTGGGGGTTGGCGGCACTGATCACGATGATCGCTGCGACAAAATCGGCTGATGCCGGTGCGTATTTCAGCGGCAAAGCGATTGGCCGGCACAAATTGATCCCTCACCTCAGCCCGGGGAAGACCTGGGAAGGCGCGATCGGTGGCGTGGCGACCTCGATCGGTGTCAGTTACCTCTGTTTTTTCAAATTAATCCCCGCGATGGCCGAGTCGTCGACAGCGGGTCCGATTTGGGGACCGGTCGTTTTTGGCACAATTTGTGCTTTCGCCGGAATGGTCGGCGATCTGGCGGAGTCACTTGTCAAACGAGAGACGGGGGTCAAAGACAGCGGCCGGACGTTGCCCGGATTGGGTGGTGTCTGGGACGTTACGGATTCGCTGATCGCAGCGGTTGTACCGGCATGGGTCGCTTTGGCGGCCGGAATCGCCGGAATGTAGTGTTCCCCCGGCGGCCAGGCGTATAAAATAGACGCCGACGTCGGTTTAAGGTTTTTACGGTAATCCACCACCAACCACCCGTCGCTAAACACTTTTCAATTCGCACTGGCGACTGCCATATTTTTGTGGCGGCGGCAATCGAGCGGTCAAGTTGGCATACGGGCATAAAGGGCCTGAATGACTGAAGCAACTTTGGCGGTCACTTCGCCTGACGAGATCCTCGCACTGTTCGGGGCTCGCGACCAACACCTCCGCACAATCCGGAGGCTTTTTGATGTCAACATCACTCACCGCCAAGGCCAGATACGGGTATCCGGTGAATCCGGCCCGGTCCAGCAGACGACTCGAGTGCTTGAACGTTTGCGACAACTCAGTCGTCGCAAAGGGGTTCTCAGCCCGTTGGATATCCAGGAAGCCGCGGCTCAGGAGGGCGTCGGCGACGATCGCCCTGCGGCGGTTCGATCGGACATCGGTGATGTCGAGATCAAGCATGCCGGACGCAAGGTCCAACCGCGAACCGAAGGCCAAGCTCGCTATGTCGACATGATTCGCAGTCATGATTTGACGATTGCGACGGGACCGGCGGGTACCGGAAAGACTTTTTTGGCCGTTGCGACTGCGGTGGAGTCGCTCAAAGCGGAACAGATCCGTAAAATCATCCTCGTTCGACCGGCGGTCGAAGCGGGCGAAAGCCTCGGATTCCTTCCCGGTGATTTGCGGGCTAAGCTGAATCCGTACTTGCGTCCGTTGTTGGATGCACTGAACGACATGGTCGACTTTGACCAGGCTCGTAATTTGATGGAACGCGAAGTGATCGAAGTCGTGCCGTTGGCTTATATGCGTGGGCGAACGTTGAACGACGCCTTCATCATTTTGGACGAAGCCCAGAATACGACCGTGCCGCAGATGAAGATGTTTTTGACTCGCATGGGGCAGAGGAGCAAGATGGTGATCAGCGGAGATACGAGCCAATTGGATTTGCCCCGTGGGGTAGCCAGCGGGCTGGCTGATGCGGTTCATCGACTGCGAAACATCGACGGTGTGGGTGTGATGCGGTTGGAAAACAGCGACATCGTCCGCCACCGCTTGGTGCAGCAGATCGTCGAAGCCTACGAGCAACAGGAAGGCTGAGACCAGGCCTGGACCAGGGGCACAAGCCGTGTGAAAACGCCGTCCGAAGCGGAATCACACGGCGGCCCTGTGACAGGTAAATCCGATGGTCAAATCAGTCGTCTAGATGAGCACTTCGTCGAATAAACGAGCTGGAAAAGAGCGGTTGCAATCGCTCGGCTTGCCCCAAAGCAAACTGCTGCGCTGGTGGTCCGAAGAGACCGATCCGCAGTTCTGGTCTCGTTTGTCGCTGACTGTCGTCGCTGCGGTGGCCATGTTGGTTATTTGTCGGACCTGGCAACCACCATTTCCCTACCGTACCGGCGACTATCCGCCACGCGACGTGATTTCGCGGGTCGAGTTTCAGGTGGTTGATACCACGGCGACTGAAGCATTGCGGATTCAAAAACGGCGCGAAGCGCTCGCTTATTACGCCAACCGCAGCCAACCGCTGATCCAACGACGAGAAGAGTTGAAGGACCAGCTCTTTTTGGTGCTCGGTGCAGAATCGTTCGACCAGATGACCGCTGACGAACGACGCGCCTTTGCGGAACTCTATCTCGACAGCGAAACGGCTCAACCGGGTGACACCGCGGCGGATCGTTTCGGCATTTTGAAATCGGTGCTGGCGACCGATCCCGATCTGCAAAAGACCGATGCCGCCGTGCAGATAGCGCTATTGCCAGCGACCGAAACGGGGCTTTTGCAATCGCTGACCCACACCGCCGAACAGGGCGATCTGCGAGTCATTCGCGTTTATTCCCCTGGTGCGATTGATGATGCCCAGGTTGTCGAAGTTTCGAAAGTGCGGATCGCACAGGCACGGCTCGAAGTTGAACAGCGGCTGAAGGAACAGTTTCGCCAGCGTTTTGATGGCGAAGCGGCACAAAGCGAGGCGGCTCAGACGGTCGCTGAGATGATCAGTTATTGGTTATCAAGTCGGTTGCCAGAAACGCTTCGATACGACGACGAGTTGTCGGGCAAGGCTCGCCAAGAAATGGCAGACCAGGTCGAAGACGTGATGAAGACTTATCGACGTGGCAGTTCGGTATTGGCCCCCGCCGGTCAACCGCTCGGTCCGATTCAAATCGACCTGTTGCGTCGCGAATGGCAGACTTTGACTGAAAAGATGGGCATCGGAACGCGACTAGCCCGGCTCGCCGGGTACGCCGGAATGATCGCCGCGCTGTTTTTGCTGGGCAGTGCCTACATCTATTTTGTGGACGATCGCGCCTTGCTTGCCGACATCGGCAAACTGGCGCGGCTGTTGGGGTTGATCGTCGTGACCGTCGCAGCCTGTTATGTCTTGTCGCGAGACCAGTGGCGAGCGGAGCTGATTCCGCTGTCGATGGCCGCGACCATTGCAGCGGTCGTTTATGGCCGTGAATTGGCGATGGTGCTGATGGCCGCTGTCAGCCTTGCGGTAACCTTGTTCATCGGCGCCGACATCGCCGCGATGGTTGCGATGGCCGCAGCCGCGTTGTCATGCGTGCTGTTCTTGGGACGCATCCGCAGCCGCACGCATTTGCTGAGCGTCGGGATCGGTAGTGCCAGCGTAACGTTGCTGACCGTGATCGGCGTCGGCGTGGTGACCGGCGAACTGTTTACGATCCCCGAAGTCGCCGCCGATTCGCTGCCGCTGCTGCCGTCGACCGGCGTCGGCGCGATCCTCGCGGTGCTGGGACGCGAAGCGTTTTGGGCGGCCGGCTGCGTTGTGATCGGTGCCCTGGCAATGACCAGCTTGCTGCCGCTGGTCGAGAAAGGGTTTGGCGTTCAGACCGACTTGAGTCTGCTGGAATTGGGTGACGCCAGCCATCAACTGCTGAGGAAATTGGCCCAGCGAGCGCCCGGCACTTACAACCATTCGATCAATGTCGCTTCGATCGCCGAGGCCGCTGCTGATGAGATCGGGGCCAACGGTTTGCTGGTCCGCGTTGGCGCGTATTTCCACGACATCGGCAAAATGTTCAAGCCCGATTATTTCATCGAAAACCAAAGCGACGGTATCAACCAGCACGATTCGCTGCAGCCGGCGATGAGCAAGTTGATCATTATCGCCCACGTCAAAGACGGTGCCGACTTGGCACGCAGCAATCATTTACCAAAACCGATCATCGATTTCATTCTGCAGCACCACGGAACGACGCTGGTCGAGTATTTTTATCGTGAGGCGGCCAAGCGAAGCGAATTGAATCCGAACCGCGAAGAAGTCAGCGACAAAGATTATCGCTATCCTGGGCCAAAACCGCAAACGCTCGAAGCCGCAGTGTTGATGTTGGCCGATACCGTCGAAAGTGCTAGCCGTACCTTGGTCGAACCGACTTCGGCACGAATCACGCACTTGGTCGACGCGATCGCCGCCAAAAAAATGGCTGACGGACAATTCGACGAATGTGGTTTGACGTTCATGCAGTTAGATCAAATCAAAAAAAGCTTGGTAAAATCGCTGACAGCGATCTACCACGCGCGAGTCAAATACCCGGGGCAGCAATCGGCATAATGCGATCACAGAATTGCCCCTTCCTTTCTAGCATTGGCCACGTTTGAACACGCTCGAAATACCGATCACCATCGACCTGCCAACGGCTGATGATGGTTCTCCAGCACCGTCGGATCCGGAGATCCAGCGGCCATCCGACCCCAGTACAACGCAAGACTGGGACACTGCATTTGACTCGACCGTACAAAATGCCGTCATCCTCGCCGCTCAGTCGCGAGGCTTTGCCGGCGGTCGAATCGGCGTGATGATCACCGATGACGAAACGATTCATGAGATCAATCGTCGGCATTTGGACCACGATTATCCGACCGACGTGATCAGCTTTACTTATGACCGATCGGGTTCGGCGGTCGAAGGCGAACTGGTGGTCAGTCTCTGCACGGCACGTCGCTCGGCAGCGGAACTCGGCTGGGATTGGCGACATGAATTGTTGCTCTATGTCGTTCACGGGACGCTGCACATCTGTGGCCTGGAAGATTCATCGACGGCCGAACGTGCCGAAATGCGATCACACGAACAGGCGGTTCTGGAACGTTTGGGAATCGCAGACGCACGGCGTTTCAGCCCTGATCCGGATCAAGCCCTCTCCGCGGAGCCATCATGACCCAAGACGGCTGGATCGCATTGTCGATTTTCGGGTTGATTTTGGGTTCTGTGGGCGGCTTGGGCACCGAACTGCTCGATCGTTTCGCCGGTCGGTCGCTCGAAGCGTTCTGCCGGCTGAAACAACGCCGAGAACGTTTCGGGGCGGTAATCGATGGCCATGAAGTCGCGCTGACGGCGTCGGAATACTTGCGAGTGATCGGCACGGTGCTGTTTTTGGTCGCTGGCACCGCAACGACATTTACCGGGCCTGACCAGCCGACCGGAATTCGGATGGTCGCTTGGGGCATTTGCGCCGGCGGGCTGATGATGTTCACCCACATGTGGCTTCCCGCTGCCGTCACCCGTTTCGCATCCGCACCGGTCTTGTTCTACACCTGGCCGTTCTGGCGACTGCTGTCGTTCGCGATGGCGCCGCTGGCCGCGCCCGGCAAACTGCTCGCCGTGATCACCGGCCGCTTGGTCGGCACCGAGTCGTATGAGTTCGAGGAAGAAGAACAACTGGAAGACGACATTCGCACCATGGTCACCGCGGGAACGCGTGAAGGTTACTTCGGCCCCGGCGTGCGCGACATGATTCAAGGCGTGATGGACCTGCACGAAGACACGGTCGACCACATCATGACACCGCGCGGCGACGTGATCGCGGTCGAAGTGAACGACGAATGGCCGTCGATCCTCGAAATCGCCAGCGAACACGGCCGAACACGCTTGCCAGTCTATGAAGAGACGCTCGACAGCGTGATCGGCGTCTTGTACATCAAAGACTTGATGCCCTACCTGTGCAACGGTGGACTGGAAGACGCCGATTTGCGCGACGTGATGCGGGCGGCGTGGACCGTTCCGATCGACCAAAACGTGGAACTGCTGCTGCGCGAGTTCCTGCACAGTCGCAGCCACTTGGCGATCGTGCTGGACGAGTTCGGTCAAACCGCCGGAGTGGTCACCATCGAAGACGTCCTGGAAGAGATCGTCGGCGAAATCGTTGACGAATCCGATTCCGAAGAAGAATCGACCATCTCGGTCATCGACGACATGACGGCGCGAGCCGACGGCCGTGCGATGATCGACGACGTCAACGAGCAACTCGGCTGGGATTTACCCGAAAGCGACGACTACCAAACCGTGGCCGGATGCATCCTGCACCACACCGGCAGTATCCCCGAAGAAGGCCAGAAAATCACGATCGGTGACATCATGTACGAGATCGTTCGCTCGACCAACCGGCAAATCGAATCGGTCAAGCTGCATCGCCTGGTAGGGGTCGAACGCGATTGAAGCCAGTGAATCGGTTTTTTACTGATCAGAATCGTCGCTGATTGCGTACCGCTGATTGTCGCGTGGTACCCAAGTCGCTAGACTCTTTCTGACATCGCAACGTTGATTGATTGTCTGTCCCTTCGTGTGCCCCTTCCCCTCCCGCACGTCCCCTTGAAGTAGCCCTTTTGGCGGAAAAAAGTAATGGAATCAGCAGTCTCGGCGGCCTCAAAAAATGCTCGGTTGATTCTCGAAGACAAGGAAGTCGAATTGCCAGTGATTGTCGGATCCGAGGGGGAGGTCGGAATCAACATCAGCAATCTGCGAGCCGCAACCGGTGCGATCACGCTCGATGAAGCGTACGTCAACACCGGCAGCACCCGCAGTGCGATCACGTTCCTCGACGGCGAAGACGGCGTGTTGCGGTACCGCGGATACCCGATCGAGATCCTCGCCCAGAATTGCGACTTTCTGGAAACCGCTTACCTGCTGATTTACGGCGAACTGCCGACTCGCGACCAAGCGGAAGGTTTTCGCGAAGACATTCGCAATCACACGATGCTGCACGAGGACATGAAATCGTTCTACAACGGTTTCCCTCGCGATGCACACCCGATGGGAATCCTCAGCAGCGTTGTCGGCGCCCTGTCGACCTTCTATCAAGACTCGATGGATGTCGACGATCCCGACCAAGTTGAAATCTCGACGCACCGCTTGATCGCTAAATTGCCGACCATCGCCGCTTATAGCTATAAGAAATCGATCGGCCAACCGTTTGTCTATCCGAAGAACTCGCTCAGCTACTGCGAAAACTTCTTGCATATGATGTTTTCGACGCCAGCGGGTGATTACACCGCCGATCCCGATTTCGTCGAAGCGCTGAACCTGTTGTTGATCGTGCA
>DIUH01000010.1:0-161 GCA_002428205.1 Planctomycetaceae bacterium UBA6163 | reverse complement strand
ATCGCTCGCGACGGCGGCAACGTTCAAAAGTATGTTGATATGGCGAAAGACAAACAGAACAACTTCCGCCTGATGGGATTCGGGCACCGCGTTTATAAGAATCGCGATCCGCGAGCGACAATCATTAAAGCTTCGTGCGATAAACTGCTGCAAAAACTCGA
>DIUH01000171.1 GCA_002428205.1 Planctomycetaceae bacterium UBA6163 | reverse complement strand
TGCGCTGCGATGGCTAGGTTGTGTGGCGCGGAAGTCGCGATGGTCGGATTGCAAGCCGACCGAGGCCGTTTGGAAATCGCGAAACAATATGGTTGTGAAGCGATCATCGGCGACGCTACCGAGTGGGCACGTAGTCGCGACGGCTTGGGTTGCGATGGTGTGATTGACGCCGCCGGCAGCAGCGTGACGTTGAAGATCGCGCTCGACTTAGTGCGACCGGCGGGATGGATCAGCAAGGTCGGTTGGGGGCCACAACCGTTAGGGTTTAACCTCGATCCGCTGGTTCAAAAGAACGTGACCTTGCAGGGCAGTTTCAGCCATCACTGGTCGATCTGGGAACGGGTCATCGCGCTGTTGGCAGCAGGCACGTTGGACGTGCGCCCAATACTCGGCGGCGTTTGGCCAATCACGATGTGGCAAGAAGCGTTCGAGAAGATGCATCACGGCGAGGTCGTCAAAGCGGTCTTGCGACCGGTTTGATCAAAAAGGCTTGGCCCGAATCATTTTTTGTAAAACTTCGTGATGTCGATTCCCGCGCGGTTTTCCTGCTCCATCAATTTCAACCGGTGCTCCAGTTGTTCCAATTTGCGGAACAGTTGCGGGATCGCTTCCATCGTACGATCGACCGGCGTGACGCGCGGCACAGCGGGGTAGCCGAGGTGTCGCTGCAGCGCACCAAACAGGTACAACGGATCGCGGCGACGACAGGCAAATGCGATTCGCCCTTCGTGCGGCCCAAAAATGAACGGTCCACGGTTCTCAACCGATTCGCCAATCGCAACCATCTTGCGGCGATATTCGTCGCTGTGCAAAAACAGGAAGTCGGCAAAGTCGATCAAGCCGATGTCGCGACGAAGCCTCAAGATCCAGGTCTTCCAGACTTCGTCATAGCTCGGGTCGCCAGCGATCGCTGCCAGCCCCGGGTCGTAACGCAAACGATTCCGGCAAATCGCTTCGAATTGATAAAAAAACAAACCACCGTGCGACCCGCCATCGGCCCGGTACTGCGCTTCGGCCTGCAAAACCTTCAGCGCCACTCGCATGTCAAACTTTCCCTCCTCTCGCTCTGCTTCAGAGATCAGGTAAGTCTGAAAGGGGGTGAAATAGTGAACCAAACGCTGCATCGCCGGTGCCATCACACCAACATGCTTCAATTCGGTCAGCAAAAAATCGATCGCCATCGGTAACCGCGTATTTGCCGCGATTTCAAAGTGAACCTGTTCCAGCAACTCCTGGATCGGGATCTCCTGGACAATGCGATTCTCCAATAATCCGTAGAAATAGGCCTGTTCAACGTACTCGGACCTATCAAGCGGGTGGATCGAGTTGGTTGACATGACAACAGTTGCAAAAAGAGTGGCAGGAAAATCGATCGCCACAGCGGTCGCTGTGCTTACAAGGAGTTGTAACAATTGGAAAAGTTGTCAATCCACGGCACCCACACTTGCCCCGAAAAATACGCCGCAAGTCAATGCTCCAACAAGACTTGCGATTTATATTTCGATCTACAAATGCGTTTTGGCACGCTCGCTGCTACTACACCTTCTCGTTCTCGCAACGGACGGCCAACGAGTCAGCCGGCGAGAAATCGGAAGGATCGAAACTCAGTAGCTCTTATGCCACTCCGGCGAAAAGGAAATTGCCATGCTCGTTCTTACTCGTAAACTCGACGAAGCCATTCAGATCGGCGACAACATCAAGATCACCGTTTTGCGTGTTAAAGGGAATACGGTCCGAATCGGAATCGAAGCCCCCAAGCACATCAAAGTTGTCCGTGATGAACTGGAGCGAGTGATCGCATCTGATTTGCTAGCTAGTTCGGCGTCGACGACTTCATCCGGCTATGCGTCGCCAGTCAATCGGATCGATTCGTATGTCGACCAGTCACAGAACGTCGTCACCGCCGTGGTCGATTCGCCCGAGCCTTCGTCATCACGAATGTTCGTTGGCAAGCTTTCGGTCGCAACCGGCAAGAGCGACTTGAAGGAAGTCGATCCGACCGACCAAGCCGCTCCGCTGCGAGCGTTTTTGAAGACAGGTCGTCCACTACAAATTGCGAGCTGAGGGTTCGCCGACAAGTGGGTAATTGCTCCTTAGACGCCCCCATGATCCGCAGTTGAGTCGAACGACCGAAGGAACGGTCCGACGACTGCGAATCCCTTGCATAGCATTGAAACTTTGATAGCCCCATCCGGCATCACCTAATCACGGGGTGCTGACGTCGTGTGGAATGCCCAGTGGTTCTATCATGTCGCTGGTGCCCAACAATTTTGCAATCGCACTTACTAATACCGCTTCCACTTCCGGAGCAACGCGTGATGCCCTGTCGCTGGTCTCATAACCGCCCTGGCCGTATGCGACTTTTGTCCCAATGTATCCTGGGCCATAGTCACTATATGCCGCCATCGCGACAAAGCGATCAGGTCGCATCGATGAAGCCGCCAATTGGTATTCGACAAATAATTCTCCAGGCATGTGCAAGATGTTCGCCGGACCGATCGACAAACAACCGATGTCAATGCGATCGCCCATCTGACAACGCCTCAGCCAAGCCAGATGAGTCGCTGCGCCAAGCCGATCGGTCGACTTTCCAGCGGAATCTTCTAGCCGCTTGATCAAATCGGTTTCAACCAAGTGTGCCGCCGGTGGCAATGCGACCGAAACGGTATCCCAGCCAATATCAGTGGCCGTAATTTCGTGAAACGTTGTCGCATCAAAGGCTCGTCGCATCGCGTCACTAACCCGATCAGCTAACTTAGCACGATTCTCCTTCGAACCGTCATTCCATTTGCCGGGGCCAATATTTCCACCGGCTCCATTGAAATGGATATGAGGAATCGACGTTGCCTGTTGTCGTGAATTTCTTGCATAGCCAGGAAAATCAGGGTTCGCCAGTCCGGTTCGATAATAACTTTGCGGATGAGTCGCATAATAGGTCATCACCACGATCGGTCGCTGGCCTTCATAAAAACTGATCGATTTCAATTCTGGGTCGATCGTGCCAGCGGGCATTTCACGCAACTTGGGGTCGCGACAGGCGGTGTAACGCGTCGCGACAAAATCGCCGTCTTGATTCAGCAATCGCCGATTCGAAGCGACATCAATCACCTCTGCCGCGCCGATTCCGACCCGATCAAACTTCTCCGCTTTCGCGGATGCTTCGCCGACCGCATCGGCTGCGCGATTAAACACGTCTCGTGCCCAAGGAACATCGAACATGCTGGCATCGGCACCGTAATGAGCAAGAATCGCAGCGCTGGTGAAATCACAACGCGGCGCATCGTGTTGATGCAGGGCATGCACCGAAACACGATCGACGGTCGTACCGGCCGCCTTGGCCAGTCGCTTACGTAAATCCGCATGCGCCTCGTTCGCGACCCCGATCCAATCGACCGCGCACAACACGATCGGATCGCCACTGCCAATGATCACCACTCCGCCCATCGACAGCGATCCCTCAATGCCGGTGCACGGATCATACGCCAGCGGCGACCCGATCGGTGGCGATGCATCGATCTGAAAAACCCCAACGCGAGGATATTGAGCCACTGTGGCATCATCCGATACAGCAACCAAAAAACCGAAAACCACAATCAAGTGGATGATGGAAACACGCGGCGTTTGACTCAGATTCATATATCTCATAATTCACTTAGCAATGTGCGTGAGGCAAGTTTTCCGCACCTCTTCTAAAAAGCACGGAACGGAAAGGTGGGCAGGAGTCAATGATGCGAAGCACCCTTCGGGCCGTTCCGGTTCTTGACTCCTGCCCCCCTTTCCGTCGTGAACGTATTATACCAAAAAAATATGCCGACCTGCTTATCACACAAACCATACCTACCGCCGCTTCAATCGACAAAAAAGCGAGAACGGGCTTCCCTAACAAACATCCCGGTTTCCAAACCTCTCAGACGCGAAACTGTCGTGACCTCCTCCATCCGCCAAAGCACATCAAAGCAATACAGACCACCCAGATCCAGCTTGTCAGGTTTTGGGCCGAAGACGACGTTGCCGAGTCAGCAACTTCTAGCTTTAGCCCCGAGACCCGTTCGGTCGACTTGTT
>DIUH01000203.1:3192-4236 GCA_002428205.1 Planctomycetaceae bacterium UBA6163 | reverse complement strand
CGAGGCCCAGCGGTTCACACCCGAACTGAAGACGCACTTGTACCGCGAGACCGATCGAGCCGATTTCCTGGGCGCGATTGGCCCGGGCGATTTGGTCGTTTGCAGTTACGGGCTGGCACTTCGTGATGAAGAGGCGCTAGCGAAGATCGACTGGGGGACGCTTGTGATGGACGAGGCCCAGGCGGTGAAGAATAGTCGCAGCAAAACGGCTCAGGCGATCGGCGGGTTCAACGCCAAGTGGTCAGTCGCGTTGACCGGCACTCCGGTGGAAAATCACTTAGGTGAACTTTGGAGTTTGTTCCATTTGGTTTCGCCGGGTGTCTTTGGTGGCTGGGACAATTTTCGCCGGCGTTTCGCCTTGCCGATCGAAAAACACGCTGACGAAGAAGCGCGACGT
The DNA here is from genome assembly GCA_002428205.1 of Planctomycetaceae bacterium UBA6163. Classification (GTDB taxonomy): domain Bacteria; phylum Planctomycetota; class Planctomycetia; order Pirellulales; family Pirellulaceae; genus UBA6163. The sequence continues at coordinate 3,839 of DIUH01000203.1, read as the reverse complement.
TCGCTGGCGACGCGATTGCAACCATTTGTGCTGCGTCGATCGAAATCGCAAGTGTTGACGGAATTGCCGCCGCGGACCGAAATGAACTTGTATGTCGACCTGAGCAAGGAAGAGCGTGACCAGTACGATCGCGTTCGCATGTCGGCGTTGGGCGAAATTGACCAGATCGCGGCGCTGCCGAGCGTGCAAGATCAACGTTTCAAACTGCTGGCGTTGTTGACCCGCTTGCGTCAATTCGCTTGCCACCCTGGGATCGTCAACAAGGAATGGACCGGTTCGTCGGCCAAGCTGGACCAGCTTTGTGAAACGATCCAGGAATTGAAAGAGGAAGGGCATCGGGCGTTGGTATTCAGCCAATTCACTCAGCACTTAGCGGTGATTCGCAGTGCGTTTGATCGGCTGGGGGTTTCGTACCAATACTTGGACGGTTCCACACCTGCGGCGACGCGCCAGCAACGTGTCGATGCGTTCCAAAATGGCGAAGGCGACTGTTTCCTGATTTCGCTGAAAGCCGGCGGCACGGGGCTGAACCTGACCGGGGCCGACTATGTGATCCACATGGACCCGTGGTGGAATCCGGCGGTCGAGGACCAGGCGACCGACCGAGCGCACCGCATGGGCCAAGAAAAACCGGTGATGGTTTACCG
>DIUH01000203.1:2577-3115 GCA_002428205.1 Planctomycetaceae bacterium UBA6163 | reverse complement strand
TGCGTGGCGGCTAGTGGTCTGGGACAGCTAAAAATTAGGGTTGGTCCGTAGTGGGATTCGCCAGAATTCTCCGAGTGGGACGCATTCTGGCGAATCCCACTACCCTAAAATTAAGATGTCACAGACCACTAGGCTCCGCTTCACAGACATCCGTACCCTACCTTGCCCTCCGGCGGCCTAGCGGACACGATATCGGCTTGGTGAAACTACCATCTCTAGCCGCTCTCTACCCTAGCCACCCCGTACCGCTGCAAATGTCCTCGACGCCTCTCGCGATTGTGCTGGCCGCAGGAAAGGGTACTCGCATGAAAAGCGATTTGCCCAAGGTCTTGTTGCCGGTTTGTGGTCGCCCGATGATTCACTTCGTGCTCGACGCCCTGCAGGCCGCGGGATTTAACGAGAAAATCGTCGTGATCGGTCATCGCGGCGATCTGGTTCGCGAAGAACTCGGCAAGCGGACCGATCCGATTAAGTTTGTGGAGCAGACACAGCAACTGGGTACCGGCCATGCCGTCATGCAATGCTTGCCTCACTTGGC
>DIUH01000203.1:0-2550 GCA_002428205.1 Planctomycetaceae bacterium UBA6163 | reverse complement strand
TGCTGGGCACGTTGATCAAAGACGACCCGACCGGACTGGGCCGAATCCTTCGCGACGCCGCTGGCAACTTTATCGGCATTGTCGAACACAAGGACGCCACCGACGACCAGCGAGCGATTCGCGAAGTCAACATGAGCACCTATCTGTTCAGCGGATCGGATTTGGTCGAATCGCTCGGCAAGCTGGAAAACAACAATTCTCAAGGCGAGTTTTACTTGACCGATTGTGCAGCGATCCTGCACCGCAGCGGCCGCCCGGTGACCGCGCTGCCGGTGCTGCAAGCGTGCGAAGCGCTCAGCATCAATAACCCCGATGAACTCCAACTTGTCGATGCCACGATGCGAACGATGGGATATCCGGCGGTGACGGCGTGATGCGAGAACTGAAAATCTTCAGTGGTCGGGCGAACCCTGACTTGAGCACTGAAATCTGCCAACATTTGCANNGCGAACCGCATCACGGCCGTGATTCCCTATTTCGGATACGCCCGCCAAGACCGCAAAGACGAAGGACGCGTGCCGATCACCGCGAAATTGGTCGCCAACATCATCACCCGCGCCGGTGCCGATCGCGTGTTGGCGATGGACTTGCACGCGGCCCAGATTCAAGGCTTCTTTGACGTACCGGTCGATCACATCTATGCCGCCCCAGTGTTGAACGAATCGTTCTTGCGACGCGGTTTGTCGTCCGACCGTGTGGTCGTGGTCAGCCCTGATGAAGGCAGCATCAAACGCGCCGTCGGTCACGCCAAACGGCTCAACGCAGCGATCGCGATCGTCGATAAACGGCGAACCAGTGCGACGGAAGTTCGCCAAAGCACGATCATTGGCGGACCGATCGAAGGCAAAGTTGCGGTCATGTTCGACGACATGATCAGCACCGCGGGATCGATCTGTGGTGCGGCGCAATTGGTTAAAAAAGCGGGAGCGGAAGAGATCCACATTGCGTGTACGCACGGTGTGCTGTGTGGACCGGCGATCGAGCGGCTTCGCGCGGCGCCGATCGATTCGATCGCGATTACCAACAGCATTCCGCTGCCGCCGGAAAAGATGCTTCCCAACATGCACGTCCTGAGCGTCGCGCCGCTGTTGGCTGAAGCGATCAAGCGGATCCACCATGACCAGTCGATCAGTGCGATGTTTCGCGAAGGAAGTTCGGGTTGATTGACGCGTTGGTGGATGGCTGGAGCGATTGGAGGTAGGGAACAAGAGACTTGCGATGGAAAATGTTTTTGTGACCGGAGGAAGCGGTTTCATTGGCAAACACTTGATTAAGCGATTGGTCGCCGGGGGTGCCACCTGCCACTGCTTGGTGCGAGAAACGTCGGATACCCGATCGTTGCCCGAGTCAGGCATCACGCTGGTTCACGGATCGATCGATCGCCCCGAAACCTATGCCGATGCACTTGCGAACTGCGATACCGTCATTCATTTGGCGGGACTGACCCATGCGAACAATGCAAACGAGCTTTACCGAATCAATGCCGACGCGTGTGGCCAACTGGCTGATGCCTGCATTGCCGCGTCGGTGAAACGAATCGTTTATGTATCGTCGTTGGCCGCTGCAGGCCCGCCGCCCAAACCGAAGGCGGTTCGAGACGAGACAGATGCCGACGAACCGGTGTCGGATTACGGACGCAGCAAATTGGCGGGCGAAATGCAGTTTCGCAAGCGTGCTGGAAAACTTGCAATAACCGTGATTCGCCCGGCAGTGGTTTACGGGCCCGGTGATCAGAAGATTGCTCAATTGATTTCGTCGGTCGTTCAGTGGCACCTGCATTTGGTGGTCGGATTTCGAACGCCCAAACTGTCGCTGATTCATGTCGACGACCTCGTTTCCCTGGTCCTTTCGGCCGCCAGCGGCGGCGAACTGCTTGAAGCCGACGCGATTGAACCGGCCGCTTTGTCCAAGGGCATCTACTTCGCTTGTGACGATTCGGAGTTTGTAACCTATAGCGAGTTCGGACGCAGGATCGCCAAGGCGGCCAACACTCGCGTCTTAGTGTGGCCGATCTGGAAAATCACCGGCTACACGATCGCCTGGGTTGCTGAGACGATTGCGGCGGCCAGAGGAAAAACCTCTTTTTTGAATCGCGACAAGATTCGCGAAGCGACGGTGTGGAGCTGGGCGTGCTCGAGCCAAAAGGCACGCGATCAGCTCGGGTTCAGGCCTGATACCCCGCTGGATAGTCGCTTGCCAGCGGTAGTGACAAGCTACATTAAATGAGTCACTCGTGATCGCGGGCGACGCTGGTTGCGAATCGACGCGTTTCAATGAACCTCAATTCGGCAAGAATCTTCGGTAGGTAGGACTTTGTCTGACGCGACAACAGCAGCAGCTGTTGGCCACCGATTAGAGGGTGTGTCATGCCACCATTGCTCAGTCAATTGGTGCCACCAGTCAATTGGTGCCACCCACCTATCGGGACGACTCTCTCGTACTGCAGTAACGAAGAGTCGGTTCGTGAACAGTCTCCTCGTTCTCCAAATGTCGCATTCTCTGCAAGTTGACAAGCTTGCGAGAGCTGGATGGGTGAGAGCTGGATGGGTG
>DIUH01000173.1 GCA_002428205.1 Planctomycetaceae bacterium UBA6163 | reverse complement strand
TTTGATTTGATCGAACGGGACGGCAATCGGTTGGCATGGCTGACGATCGCGCTGCTGTCGCCCTGTGTCCTGTTGCTGCTGCGATCCTTTCGTTTCGTCTTTCTGCAAATTGTGGTCATCCTCTGGGCAGTGACCGTCACGCGAGCGGCACTCTATTTGATGTCGTTCGAATTGTCATTGGTGTCATCGATCCTGACCGCGATCGTAACCGTGATTACCGTCACGGCCGTGATCCATCTTGGCAGCAATCAACGCACGCTGCGACGTCGTGGTTACCAACCGACCGCAGCGGCCAGTCGTACCTTTCGCTTCGTCTTGCCAGCGATCTTTTGGGCCTGTGCGACCGATGCCGCGGGATTTATATCGCTAGCGGTTTCGGGCGTCGCGCCGGTTCGCGAGTTCGGATACATGATGGGAATCGCATCGCTTGCGGTCTGGGCTGGCATCATTCTTTTTGCACCGATATTCACCGTCGCAGGCCCATCAGCACTCTGGAGTTTTCCGGCACTGGATCGCATTCTAGAACCCAAGCTGTTGTCGAATCTGGAACGCAAAATCCGCAAGGCATGTTTATTGACCGCGGTCGTTTTGGTGCGTCATCGGTTGTTGGTTTTTGCGGTCACCGCGGTACTAGCGGCGATGACTTCGATCGGGATTTCGAAGCTGGAAATCGAATCGAGTTTCTTGCGCAATTTTCGTGAAACCAGCCCGGTCGTCCAGGCATATCAAATGGTCGAATCGGAGCTCAGTGGTGCAGGTGTTTGGGATGTCGTGCTGGACGCCCCCGACGATTTAACATCAAGTTACCTCGAAGCGGTTCGCCAGTTGGAGCAGAAATTGCGCGCCGTTGAGGTTCAAGGCGAACGGTTGACCAAGGTGCTCAGTTTGGCCGATGCCGACCGGATCGCCAGCGCCGTGCCCTTGATGCGGCTGGCATCACCAACGATCCGCCTGTCAGGCATGCGGTCTGCGATTCCGACATTTGCCGATGCGTTGTTAGTTCCACCGCAATCCGATTCGAATAACCAACGTAAGTTGCGAATCATGCTGCGTAGTCGTGAACACATCAGTACCGAAACCAAAATCGCTCTGATCAACGAGGTCCAGCAAGTCGTTGCCGAACATACCGGTGCGGAGAGTTGGCTGAGCCATTTTGGAAACGAGCAACCGTCGCGTGCCGGGCGAGTGACCGGCTATTACGTACTGCTGGCACAAATCGTGTCGCAATTGATTCGCGACCAGTGGCGATGTTTGGCGGTCGCTGCGGTGTTGGTTTGGTTGTTGCTGGCTGCCGCCACACGTTCGCTGAAACTTGCCACCATCGCACTGATCCCAAACCTGTTGCCGGTGATGGCGGTGATTGCGATGCTCGGCTGGAGCGGCACAAAAATGAACATGGGCGCGGCGATGATCGCGGCAGTGTCGATCGGGCTATCGATCGACGGATCGGTTCACTTCATGGCAAACTATCGTCGCAAGCTGCAACGGTTTCGTGGCCGTTATCATGCCGTGCTGTTTGCGCAAAAGCAGATCGGTTTGCCGTTGTTAATGGCGACCCTTGCGTTGGTGATCGGATTCATCGCCTTGGCCACCAGCGACTTCATCCCGACCGCAACCTTCGGACTATTGACCGCAGCGGCGCTGGTCGCCGGTACCATCACCAATCTTACACTTCTGCCCGCCCTGCTGTCTGGTCGACAAGCCTAAGTAGGTCGACTCGTTATCCTCGCGCTAAACGTTTCAGCACTTCGATACCGCGATGGAGCGTTTCGTCGCTGGCGGCGTAGCTGATCCGAAAATGTGTGTCGTGTTTGCTGAAAATTTTACCAGGGATGATCAACAAATCGTTTGCGATCGCGCGGGTGACGAAATCGCTGCCGGATCCCGCGGGGGCTTTGGGAAAGGCATAGAAAGCGCCATTGGGCCGGGCGAGTTCGTAATCACCGGCCAGCCCGTCGACAATCAAGTCACGTTTGCGGCGATAGTCATCGACATGATGGGACAGATCGACATCCATCGCCCGCAGCGCGCCCCACTGAGCCGGTTGCGGTGCACAGACGAACGTGAATTGTTGCATCTTGGTCATCGGTGCGATCANNCCATCAATGACGATCGCTTGTTCGTTATAGGTTGCTGGTGAAACGAACGGTTCGTCATATTGAAAGCGGCTGTAGATTTCATCCGAAACCAAGACGACATTTCGCTGCTTGGCTAATTCGGCGAGTTCACGCAATTGTTGCTGTGTCGCCGAGACGCCCGAGGGGTTGGCGGGGCTGTTGACCAGGATCATCTTCGTACGATCGGTGATCGCATCAGCGACTTTTTGAACGTCGATTTGAAAGTCGGGATAGGTGTCGATCGCGACGGGAACGCCGCCGGCCAATTTTACCAGCGCCGGGTACATGACGAAGTACGGATCGAAGTAGATCACTTCGTCACCCGGATTGACCAGAGCCAACATGGTCAGCACCAATCCGCCGCTGGTGCCGCTGGTGATCAACACTTCGCGATCGGCATGCGGGAACGAGGTTCGAACTTCGTCGCTCAAGCGTTGGCGTAGCGGCGCGATGCCTTGGGTTTGGGAATACGCATTCTTTCCGGCGTGGATTGCGTCGACACAAGCCTGTTGGATTTCCTCGGGGACATCAAAATCGGGCTGTCCGATCGACAAATTGATCGGATTTTTCATGTTGGCCGCGAGGTCAAAGACCTTACGGATTCCACTGGAGTCGAACGATACGGTACGATCTGCGATCCAGTTCTTCATTGTGTTCACTGATCAGCGGCGGAAATTAAGAGGCGACAACGTTGGCGAAAACCCGTCCGATCGAACCGGTAGTCCGCTTTTGCGCCATCATTGCCGCCGATGATGGGGTGCGGCAATGGGCGACCGATCGGATTGTATC
>DIUH01000276.1 GCA_002428205.1 Planctomycetaceae bacterium UBA6163 | reverse complement strand
TCCGCATCAGACGCCACCGGCAACCCCAAAGTTCACGCCACGGGCTCTTCGAGAAACACGCCCATGCGACGAAACTTTTCGTAGCGATTGTCCAGCAACGTATCGAGCGGCTGGCTGTCGAGTTCGTTTAAAGTCGCTGACAGGTACGACCGCATGCGAGTCGCCATTTGGTGATGGTCGCGGTGCGCGCCGCCAAGCGGTTCAGTGATCACGTTGTCGACAATCCCGAACTTGGACAAATCCTTCGCCGTGAAGCGAAGTGCCTCGGCGGCCTTGGGGGCGAACTCGTGACTCTTCCACAAGATCCCCGCACAGCCTTCAGGACTGATCACGCTGTAGTACGAGTTCTCGAGCATCGCGACTCGATCGCCAACTCCGATCCCGAGCGCGCCGCCCGAACCGCCTTCGCCGATCACGATGCAGATCACCGGCGTCCGCAACTGGCTCATCATGAACATGCTTTCGGCGATCACTTGAGCTTGGCCGCGTTCCTCGGCACCGACACCCGGATACGCTCCCGGCGTGTCGATGAAACAGATCAGCGGCAGCCGATACTTCTCGGCCATTCTCATTTTCAGCATCGCCTTGCGATACCCTTCGGGGTGCGCACAGCCGAAATGACAAGCCGCACGCTCCTTGTACGTTCTCCCTTTTTGGTGGCCGACCACCATGACCTTGAAGCGATCGATTTTGGCAAACCCAGCCAACATCGCCCGGTCGTCGCCGAAAAATTTGTCGCCGTGCAACTCGACGAACTCGTCGAACGCCAAGTTCAAGTAATCGCGAGTGTAGGGACGGTTTTTGTGACGAGCGACCTGGACCGTTTGCCAGGAACTCAGGTTGGCATAAATCTCTTTCAGCTTCTCAACTCGCGCCAACCTCAAATCACGCAATCGCGATTCTTCGACATCGGACCGCTGGGTCTGTCGTTCGATCGAAGCGATCTGACTTTCAATCTCAGTCACATCGTGTTCGAAATCTAATCCCTGACCTGAACTCATTTGGTAAAAACTCTTAGTGTTGACTGTTCCGGGTAATCATCTGACATCTATTTCTTCGTGTCGTTTTTCTTGCCATCACCCGAGTCATTATCCTTATCACTCTTTGTTGGCTTTTCGACTTCATCCGCTTTGGATTCTTTTTCGCTGGCCGGCTTCTTGAACATATCCTCAGCGCTCTTTATGCCCGGCATGTTATCAAACACACTCACCTCGGGCGGCTTAGGTCTTTTCTTAAATACCTGAGTGGTTCGATACTCTTTCAAAAACTCCCACATCGAATCGGGACGCTGGGCGGGCTTCTTTGCCATCATCCGACGAACCAACGCTGCGAACTCGGGAGTCACGTTGTCGTTGTAAACAACGGGACTTGGGATCGATGCCGTTAAGTGCTTTGAAAGCAAATCGTTCGGGGTTTGCCCCGTATAAGGCGGCTTGCCAGTGACCGCTTCGAACAAGACACAGCCAAACGAATAAACGTCGGTGCGTTCATCGCAAACAGCGCCTTGGATCTGTTCGGGCGCCATATAACTGCGGGTCCCCTGCACTGTCGTCCCGCTGCGGTGAAAAAGTTTTCCGAGTCCTGTCTTCTTCTTTTCCGCGATCGTAAAGTCGATCAGCTTGGTTTCGCCTTCGCGACTAACGAGAAAGTTGTCAGGTTTGATATCGCGGTGGATCCAACCTTTGGTGTGCATGTAATAAAGTCCCTCGGCGGCCTGTTCAACAATCTTGTCGATCATAAAGGCGAGCGACTCGGGACCACGGCGCAGCGCCTGCTTCATATTGAGTTCGCTGAACAGTTCCATCACTAAGAATGGCGTGCCGCTTTCAACCCGATAGCTGATCACACGAATGATCCGTGGACTGACAAGATCCTTGGCAACCGTATACTCGAACTTCAAAGACGCGATTTCATTCTTGTCTGCTCGAAACCGGTTATTGAGAACCTTCAGTGCGTATCGGTCCTGGGTCTGTTCGTCGACCGCTTCCCAAACATCGCACGTACTTCCTTGACGGATCAGGCGTGCGAGTCGATAAGGGCCGAGGAAGTCGCGTGATTTGGTCATGGGCTCGTGTGCGGCAGTAACCCGTTGGCGGTCCGGGTGTTCAGGAAAACGGTCATTGTGCGAAAAGGTGCGGGGATCGGCATAACAGCGGCGACTTGCGCAGTGCAGGCAGTCTTCGCTGTCCGGCCAAGTCCCCGAAGCATCATAATTGATACATGCGTCCCGAAGAAAGGTCGGGACCGCCCTGCCCTACCCTTGTTCGCTGGGCTGCTGGGCAGCCGTTGGGTGAGTCGCTATCGCGGTTTTCTTCGCGTTTATGCGATTTCCAGGGCTTTGGCTACGCCCGACCGAGCACCTGCTGGTACGTTTCGCGAATTCGCCGAGTCATGGTTTCGTGGCGAAATTGGTCGGTAAATCGCTGCCGACCGGCCTCCCCCATGCGGGCACATGCCGCCGGATCGCCAGCCAGTTGGCCAATCCGGCTGGCCAGTTCGGCGACATTGCCGGGCGGGACCAAGAACCCGGTCTGGTCGTTGATCGCGACTTCGCGTGCGCCGTCGATGTCATAAGTGACCACCGGCCGACCCGCGATTAGCGCCTGAGGCAACGCACGGGCGAGACCCTCGCGCAGCGACGTGTGGACCAGCACGTCCATCGCCGCCATCAATCCGGGCACTTCCGCCGGCGGGACCAAGCCGGTGAATACGAAGTGTTTTGCAAGCCCAAGCTGATCGATCCGCGACTGCAACGACTGTCGCAAGATCCCGTCGCCGACCAACAAAAAACGCACCTTGGGGTTCGATTTGATCACCGTCGCGGCGGCGGTGACCAAATCGTCATGCCCTTTTAAATGAAACAATCGAGCGACTTTGCCGATCACAATTTCATCATCTGCGAACTGATACTTTTGACGAATCGACTGGCGATGCAAGTGCGCATCCAGATAGGGCTGGACATCCATTCCACTATAGATGGTCACAAACTTCTCTCGCGATGCTACGCCCGCATCGACCATCAGATCGGTCATCGCATCGGCCACCGAGATCATCTGGTGACACCAAGTGGCGGCAACCTTTTCACAGCCTCGAAACACTTGGCGAGCGAGTGTGGATTGATAAGGATGAAACGGTGCGCCGTGAACCGTGTGCAGGACGGCTGGAACGCGATTGGCCCATGCGGCACGTCGCCCCAACATGCCGCCTTTGGCGCTGTGAGTATGCACGACATCAGGTTGGAAATCCGCGATCAGTCGACCGATCGCCTTATAAGCACGATAGTCACGCGCCGGATGGATAGCACGCTTTAAGTCAGGGATCAACTCAACCGCCAAGTCCCCTCCCCTGCCCTGCTGCAACAGATCGCCTTCGGGTCCATCGGCAGGCCCGGTCACTAACAGAACGTCATCGCCATAGATCTGCTTTAAGTCGAGGCAATTGAAAAGCGTGTTCTCCTGCGCCCCGCCAATGATCATTCGTGTGATCACATGCATCACTCGCATCATGTCTCCTCGTGCGTGGATACATCGGCCTGGGCTGGCTCGAATTGAGGACCAAATAGATCCTTGGGATAATCGACCCACAACAAGAACAATCCATGCGGCGGCGCGGTGGGACCGGCAACTTTGCGGTCACATGCCGCGATCACTTCGGCGATCCAACTTGGCTGACGTTTGCCACGTCCGATCTCCACCAAACTGCCGACGATGTTTCGCACCATGTTATAAAGGAATCCGTCCGCCTCGACTTCAATCGCCAGGTTTCGGATACTTTTCCAACCGCCCTCCCCTGCCCCGCTGCAAACCGTTCCCTTGTCTTGATCGATGATGTCGAGCGCGCGGATGTCACGCACGGTCGTCTTCCGATCGCTGCCGGCGGCTTGGAAACTGGCGAAGTCTTGTCGGCCACAGATCAACCGCGCCGCGTCAACCATCGCCTGCACATCGATCGGTCCAGGAAGATGCCAGCGGTATCGATATTCAAACGCATCCCGCACTCCGCCGATGCGAATCTGGTACCGATAACGTTTGCCGGCCGCATCACGAATGGCGTGAAAGTTTTGATCGGCATCAACGATTTCTGATATGGAGATATCGCTGGGCAACTTACTATTGAGTGCTCGCGCCAGATCGCTTGCCGACGCTCGCCAATGATCGAGTGAGAAACTGGCGACTTGGCCGATCGCATGCACACCGGAATCGGTTCGGCCACTGCCTGTCACGCGCACCCGTTGGCGACAAACTTGTGCGATCGCTTTTTCGAGCATCGACTGAATCGTCTGCCGGCGCAATTGCACCTGCCAACCGGCATACTGGGTTCCGTCGTAAGCGACGGTCATCTTAAAGGTTCGATTCATCAGGCGACGTCAAACGAGCGACGCCTGCTTGACCAACAATTCCGCGATTTGGACGGCATTGGTCGCGGCCCCTTTGCGAAGGTTGTCGCTGACACACCAAAAGGCGAGCCCGTTGGGACTGCTGATATCTTTGCGCAAACGGCCGACAAAAACATCATCTCGCCCTTCGCAATCGCGAGGCATCGGATATTGTCGCGAGCCCAAATCGTCGACCAAGGTCACACCTTCGGCAGCGGCAAACAGTTCGCGAGCACGCTCAAGCGAGATCGGCCGCTCGGTTTCGACCATGATCGACTCGCTGTGCCCGATCGCCACGGGAACACGTACACAGGTCGGACAGACGAGAATCTGATCGTCGCCCATGATCTTTCGCGTCTCATATACCATCTTCATTTCTTCTGATGTATACCCCTGCTCTTTCTCGCCGCCGATCTGAGGTATCAGGTTAAAGGCGATCGGATATTGAAAGACTTTGGGTGGCTGAGCCTGGTCATCTAAGTTCGCGCGAGTGCTGGTTCGCAGTTCTTCGCTACCGCTGAGCCCTGCCCCGCTGGTCGCTTGATAGGTGCTGACCACGACACGACGCACACGGGCTTCGCGATGCAGCGGAGCGAGCGCGACGACCATTTGAGTGGTGCTGCAATTGGGGCTAGCGATGATCCCCTTATGATTCCGAGCCGCTTCGGGATTGACCTCGGGGACAACCAGTGGCACATCAGCCTTCATTCGCCAATATCCGCTTTCATCGATCACCACCGCGCCAGCCTTGACCGCCCACGGTACAAACTCCGCGGCGACTTCATCGGGCGTGCTGGCAATGACCAGGTCGACACCTTCGAATGCGGATGGTTCCATCAACTCGACCGTAATGGTTTGGTCGCCAAACTGAACCTTAGAACCTGCCGAGCGCGATGATGCGAGCAACCGCAATCGCTTATGAGGAAAGTTTCTCTTTGCTAATTCATCAAGGACAATGCGGCCGACCGCACCGGTGGCGCCAACGAGTGCAACGGTATCGTACACGACGGGTAACTTTAGATTGGGGGTATTAAGTGGGTAAAGAACAACCGACGAAATCGACTCGTCTCCGAAGGGTCAACTCCCTGCGGATAAGTTCCTCGCTTACCGGGTTGTTGATTTATAAACCCGACGCGTGAGCGAGGGACCTCACGCTGTCCCTCGCTCACGCGTCGGGTTGTGATGTCGCCGCTAGGTTCGCAATGATGCATTAAATCAACAGTCCGTTACGCTTCGGGATAGGCTCTGTTTAATTGGTCGCCTTTTCGATCGCTTTTGGCAATTCATCATCGACCAGTCCATAGCCGCCGCGTCCGTTTAATACGCGAGTTTCGACTTCGTTGATCGTGTTGGGGGCAGACGCTTCCCAGAACTTTGAAATCGTTTCTGGATCCAGCTTCTCATAAGATCGGAACAGTCGAAAGCCGACACCACGGGCCGGATCGGATGTAAACCACCAAGGGCTGCGGGGAAAGTTGGGGTCTTCTTCTTTCCAAACTTCGTCATCCGACCCCAACCGCACGGCGGCACGCAGTTCTTCGGCATCCATTTCCCAACTGCCGCCACGTACGACGCAGGGTGAAGATTCGGTAGGCCAATTGACCGCTCGCGTCGCATCGACACCCCCCTGCTCTTTCATCCACTTTGCCAACCACGCGTATCCGTCTTCGGTGTACTGGTTGACGGTCCATTCGGCGACATTCCCATGCATGTCGTGCAACCCGAACGCGTTGGGCTTCTTCGTACCGACCAAACCTGGTCCGTCATCGGAGTTATCGAAGTACCAGGCATAGTCGTCGATCGCCTCGGCATCGTCACCCCAGTGATAGGCGGTGTCCGACCCGGCTCGACAAGCGTATTCCCATTCGGCCTCGGTTGGCAGGCGATACTGATTGTGCGTAAGCAGGCTCAACCATTTCGAGTACTGCTGGGCCGCGTACTGGGTCATCGTAACGGCCGGTTGGTCGGGTTCCTCGCCATACTCATAGGTAAACGACGGGTCATACAATTCGGTCGGTGCGGTAATCGCGTCGGCTTTGTTTTCATCCGTAACCAGTCGTGTACCGGCCGCCTCGAACTCTTTGAAGATGGCGTACATTCGCATGTACTCTTTGTATTCGGCCCAGCGGACTTCGGTCTTGGCGACCCACATGGGGGCGACCTTGATTTCGACCTGCGGCCCTTCATCGTCACGTTTCTCATCGTCACTTTCGCTGGCACCAAACTTAAAAGTGCCGCCAGGGACCGGAATCATTTCGAATCGGATGTCGGTACCGGGGATTCGCTCGGAGTAAGGCACCATGAACTTGCCATCGATTTCCACGAACGGACCAGACGCCGGTTTCTCGGTCGCGATTCCGGCGATCTTGCCGGTGGCCCCTGAAGGCTCCGCCAAGGCTTGGTTGTCCGCGATTGAGGAGAAAACGAGGGACGCAAAAAGAGCGACGGTGAATAAACGGCTCATTGATATCGATTGCGAAGGGGATGGATACAGACGGCGGCAATGCTAGTTGGTGCGGAATTGGGCCAGCGGCAAAAGGTGAGCTGAAGGCCTGAACGAAACCGCACCGAAGTATCAGTGCGACCAGTATAGTCAACGGTTTCGGATTGATCAGGCCAGGTCAGGACTTGACTTTTTTTCTCTCGCTCGGCTCGATTCACCCAGCCGTTTTGAGACCCTTTGCGAAGCACCAAACGCCACCGTCTTTTCGACGAATTTCCGTGACTATTTCGGATTGTCGCGCAGACTTCGGTAGACCCCGGAATGATACCGCGTGGTTTTATTGGCGATGACGGAACGATCCGGCCCTATCGCTGAAATCCCCCTCCCGACACTTAAAAAAACGGCCCCCACATGATGATGCGAACCGTATTCTCCCTTAGTTTGTTAATCCTGCCGATATCGATGGTTGCCGCTGCTGATCAAGCGTCCCTGAAATCCGAAGCCGACTTGGCGAAGCTGATTAGAAGCCATGGGTTTGTGAACACAACGTTGGTTCAAGAAGCTGACGAAGCGACTGTTGGCGAAGTTGCAGCCGCAGCAACAGAAGCCGCCCCCCAGCCGGAAACACCGTTGGTAGTCGCTGATTCAGTTGCGACCGGTGAAGTAATCGTGGAACCATCGCCTATGCCGGAAGAGATGGCAGATGATGGCGACGTGCACACAGAGGACGAAAGTGGCTTCCAAGCCCCTATCCGCCAGCCTCATTACCACTCCGCACCGCAACGACGACCCTCAAAAGGCGGGCTGTTTAGCGAGTTGATGGAATTGGAGCGACGCAAGAACGCTTGGCTGAAGCGAACCTTCTTGGGACGTTAGTCTGATTTGAATCCCCGTCGGGCGAAGGCGAATAACGACCGACAGGAAAGTTGAACTGATCCAGGCTAGCGAGTGGCAATGCTTTCTGGCCTGGATCCGACCGTCACCTTCAAGGCAATCAGTTCGTCATCACGACGAATATCCAGTACGACGCTCGTACCGGCGGCCAGATTGCCCGCCAAACGCATCAAGTGACCGACATCTTTGATTGGTTGATTGTCTAGCCGCAGGATAATGTCTCCCGCCCGGGCACCGGCCCGGGCGGCTGGGCTGTCGCCGCCTGCGATGCCCGTGATTACCGCGCCACGGACGCGGTAATCTTCGCCAACGAAAGCGTCATCGGAGACCTCATCCAAGGCGAGTCCCAACCAGCCGCGATCGACGCGGCCGGTTTTCTTTAGGCGTTCATAAACCGTTTTGACAACATTGCTGGGGATCGAAAAACTGACGCCGCGAAAGGTATCGCCCACGATTGCGGTATTGATGCCGATTAAATGACCGTTGGCGTCAACCAGTGGCCCGCCACTGTTGCCAGGATTGATCGCTGCATCGCTTTGCATAAAGTCTTGATAGCGGCTGCTCGCTTTAACAACACGGTTCTTGCCGCTGAGGATTCCAAAAGTCACCGTGCGGTCCAAGCCGAACGGACTGCCCACCGCCCAAACCGGCGAACCGACTTCGCACAAATCGCTGTCCGCCCAGGTGATCGGAATCAGGCGGTCGGCCTCGATTTTTAGCAGCGCCAGGTCGGTCAATTCGTCGGTTCCCACAACGGTTGCTGGCACGCGTCGACCGTCGCTCAGCCCCACCGAAATGCGATCGCCCTCCGCAATCACGTGGTAGTTGGTCATCACGTAGCCTTCGGCATCGATTAACACCCCACTTCCCTGGTCAGCGATCGCTTGGGAACCACCACTGAAACCGCCGCCGAGCAGGTTCGCGATTCTCGCGCTCGCTTCGTTTGTCGCTCGATTGACTTCGATGTGCACGACACTCGGGCCGACTTGGTGGGTCACCATTTGATAGGCTTGGCTGAGCGCCCCCAGCGACACGTTTTTCAGCCCGTCGCCACTCGCTTCGTATTTCGCCCGCAATTCGCCGCGATGCCAGGCATAGCGAGCCTCTTCGACGATCGTCGGCATCGCGAATCGAGCCGCGCCGAGCATCATTGCCATCGCGAAGAGGAAAAACAGTGTTTGTCCCAGCGCTGTCGCCCCGGCCGACTCAGCACGACGTGACGGGTTTGTTTCGGCGGATGCGGTCGGTG
>DIUH01000199.1:752-8427 GCA_002428205.1 Planctomycetaceae bacterium UBA6163 | reverse complement strand
GAATCATCTCGCTTGATGACCGATTTCAAATGTTGTAAAGCGGCCGCATATCGTCGGTGTGCGGAACTGACCGAACAGCCCATCAAGATCGATAATTCCTCGAAGTTCAACTCGCCCCATACCCGTGCCACCAACAACTCTCGTTGATCCGGCGGCAAACGCTGTAAGCCTTGGGCAATTTGTTCGGGGACGAGAGTGGCGCCGTCGGAACTTGAGAACCAATCTGCTGATAAGTTTTCGGATGATTGTTGCCGAGCAAAGTTTTGCTGGTGACGGGCGCGGCGCATCTCAGCGCGGGCAATATTCTGAGCTTTTCGGCGTGTCGTTGTGTAGAGCCAAGCCTTGGGCGACAGCGGAACGCTTTTGCAATTTGACAGATCGACAAACGCTTCTTGCACTGCGTCATCTGGACTATTACACCATTGCTGAGCATAAAGAGTTAACGGCGAACTTAGCGCGTCAAACAGTTCCTCTAAAATTACACGGTTCATTTCAACGTCTTTGCTCGGCGATGTACCGTATCGTGGCGAGTGCCAATCAATCGATATTCGCAGGCTCGCAGCATTTCGATGGATCTTTCCTCAACGTCGCAATGCAGTCACCAGCCAAATCCAAATTTCCCGCAGAATTTAAATTAATTCTGGCTTTTCGTCATTGCATATGCCTGCCGCGCAGTCCTGCAAAAGTACCTTGGTATAAGATCAGTGAAGAAGGTTCCCCCAGGATAGCCGCTAGTCGTGAACTGCTTTTGCATGAAAGGAAACGACCCAATGCAAATAACGTGAGTCGTCGCCTCGCACTCAAATTTCCCAGGTGAGCAAACCAAGAGCCTATCAGTTGCGAACGTGGCATTATCCCAAATGAAAGACAACTGGCGCCGCTTGACCGTGCATTTCACCAAGCTTCGCCCGGAAAAATCCATTGCCCGATCGCGGTTACCGTGGCATCGGGTAATTGATCGCAGCGCATCGTCACGGTCACCGGCGGCGGATCGCTCAGGTACGCCTCACCAATCCGTGTCGGTTGGTTCTTGCCGGCAAGCGCTAAGATGGCAAGCGGACCGGCGGCATCAAAATAAGCGATCGTGTTGTTGCGATAACGATAGTTTTGCATCGTGATTTCGATCCGGCTGCCGACTTGCCAGCGGAGATTGAAAGTGCGATTCCAAATCTTTTCGCTGACCGTTCCCGAGTCGTCGAACATGGCGATTTCCTTGCCGTCAACCGATACGACGACACCGTGAGCGCGCGGACGATCCAATCCAGCGGTGCGAACGAGTGTGACATCATAACGGCTGGGCCTTAGCATGACCCGAGCGGTCTCAAGCGCCAAACGAATCTGTTCCGCTTCGACTGGTGAGATAACGGCGTCGAACTGGTCTAAAAAGTTGCTGATCAATTCCAGCTTGCGTTCTAACGTTGCCGCGTCACGAACGATGACCGATTTGATTTCCTCACGAGCGCGATTGCGTCGTTTGTCTTCCTGTTTGGACAGCAGCGCTCGGGCCTGTTGCGCATGCGGTCCCGATGGAAACAGCATTAAATACTGGTCCACCGCGATACCGATCCGCACCGCGTCGCCTGATTGTGCGGCATCGGTGACGCGTTCATATAATAAGACTTCTTTCCGCTGTTGGGCTCGCTTGTCCAACGTCGCCAGTTCGTCGGCGGCCAACCGCTGGGCCAGCGGCGGCAAATCGTTGACTCGCAGCAGGATGTCGTCGACTTCGCGGACCGCCGTGGCTCGATCGATATCATCGCTGACGGTGCGAATCAATTCTAATACCCGTCCGCGATAAATCGACTCGTTCTCGGTTGCAACTTCCGTCGGCAATTCTTGAACTCGCCGCTGGGGATCTTCGATCAGGCGTCTTTGTTGTTGGACTTCATAATCGCCATACTTTAATGCTGCGATGATCATAAAAACCGCAGCAACGACAAACGCAAGCATCGTCCGTCGATAATTGCGCCGCGGTTGGTCGGCGAGCGTTAAAAACAGATCAAGCAGTTGATCAAAACCGGCTGGCGAAAATGTTGTTATGAGATTCCCGTCGGCATCGGTGGCGGTGCCGCACGGTTTGTCGAAACCGCATACCGAAATAGCAAACCAATGCGTGTGATCGACATGGTGACGCAGCGTATCGGCCAACTTCGTCATCCGCTGCGACACGCGTTTTTGGGCCTGAGCGGATGAGCGGACCGGATGAATGGTGCACAGATCGGCCTTGGTCACGACAACCGCAACGTGTGGCAGCGAGTGGCCAGCGGCGCGCCGTTTTTCTTCGACGGCTTGAATCAATTCGGTCGTTGACAGTTCTTCGTCGCTGTCCAGTTTTCCGCCGTCGATCATCAGCAGCAATAAATCGGTTTGCCGAATCAAGTCGGCCGTCCGCGCGGCGTCGGCATTTTCATCGCCACGTCGCATCGCGGTGACGAATGACTCGCCGGCAATATCGTCGATCTCGATAGTCACCGTTTGGTGGCGGCGATGCAGTTGGAACGTAAACGATTGGCCATGAAACGTTTTGGTCGGCCAGATTCCTTGACCGAAAGTGGTTCGCAAATCGTCGACTCGACGCTTGGTTTCCGAGCCGATCGGCGTGATGATGAATCGATTGTGGGGCGACCGAGCGATCAGCCCCAGGGCACCGAGGAACGACGTTTTGCCGACGCCCGGATCGCCGATCATCTGGATCCGCAAACGCGGACCGGCGATCGTTGCACCGGATCGCGCGGCGTCAACAGGCGACGGATCATCTGCTGGCATTTCGATTCGCTTGTTCATCAAAAGCCCAGTCGTCGCAACCAACTCGGCGGGCGGCTGGCCGGTCGCATCAAGGTCCAAGTCGCTCCGGCGGCGATCATCAGCAGGATAGCGAAGTATGCTAATCGCTGAAGTCCCTGGCCAATTACGCCTTCGCCACCGAGCGGCAATCCGATCATCGATTTGACTTCATCGACGCGTTTGCCCAGTTCATCGACCACGGAAGTTGTAAAATCGGCGATCGATCCGGCGACAATCGCCGCGGTCCGCGGCGTTCGTGCCATCAGGCTGATCCCCAGCAGACCACGGGTGACCCACAACCGGATCGCCGGCGGCATGCTGGCCGCCGCCGCAAAGACTCGCCGAGTCGTTTGGAACGCTTTGCCAGAAACCGCCATCATCGGACGAGCGACCAAGACGACGACGCGGCTGCCGATCCGCAGCGAAGCCGACAGAATCCCGACCCTGGCGGCTGCGGCAGCCATTTCGCCCGAAGCGGAAACGGCCAAACCGCCTGCGGTTCGCGACGTCGATCGAGCTGACGTCTTGGCGATCCCTTCCAGCAGCGACGGCGTCCGCGCCGCCACACCCGCGGCAACGGTTCGCGATCCGGCACTGGCGGCCGCCTCGCGACCAGCGACACGAGCGGCCGCTTTCAGGCCTTGCTTACCGACTTCGGTCGCCACTTTCGACGCCCCCAACGAACCGACGATCAACGCCGCATCGACGACGTCCCACGCCGCCCAACCGATTTCCGACCAATCGCTCGGCCGGTCGGTAGCGTAGTTGCGGGCGACGTTGGCGATGCCACCGACCACCGGCACCGCCTGCCACCAATCGGCGCTGCGTGGGGTCCCTTCTTCGTCGAGCAATTTGCCGAGAAAACGCGGGTCGCCGGCAAGTTTTTCGAGCCCCACGTCGCCTTCCATCGCCGCGACCATCGTGGTCCGATAGCCGAGATTGCCGTCGCCCAGCAATGTGCGAAAGCGATCCGAGGGGGCGTAGTGAACCAGCACGGCAATCGCCAGTTCGCCGTAGCGATCGATCGCGGCGGCCGCAGCCGGGGCGACTTCGGGATACTGGGTGATGACCAGCGATGGGATGCCGTGCTGCGGGAACCGCTCGATCAAGCCTTGCGAAAACTTCGGAGCCGCTTCGTCAAAACGCAGCACCAGCGGTTCGCGGCGCGCTTGGTCCCAAACGCGTTTCTTTTCACGATAAATCCGCACCAATCGAGCGGCTTGTTGGGCGGTATCGATTGGCGGCTGGGCGGCTTGAATCGCGTCACCATTGAGCAGCAGGACTTCGACCGCTTCGGTCGGCGGGACGTTCTGGGCACACAGCTGGGCCATCAAGTCGCGATGTTCGGCGAACGTCAAAAAGATCACGGAAGCCATTACGGGGTCGTCCTGCGGCTGGCCAATCGCCGATTTCAAATGCGGATGCAGCGCCATCGCGATTTCCAAGACCGAATCAACCTTAACGACCGACGGAACGGGCAGGGGTGGAACGTCTGGCGTCGACGCGTTAGCACGATCGGCCGCCACATCGCTGGTCGCCAGTTCGCTGCTAGTGAGCGTCTGGTCGGCGACTGGCGGAACGCTCGCTTCGTCGTCGACCGTTTGCATCAGGGCAGCGACGAGATCATCGACCCAAGTTTGGTGGTTGGCATAAAAGTCGCGAGCTTCCTTGTCGCTGACGATCAAATCGCTTGTCAGTGCCAACGGGTTGTCGCGAACGAGCGCCCAAATAGCAGGATTCGCCTTTGCCGTTTCCATCCGCTGCAACCACTGATCGGCCATCTGGCGGTTGTCAGGATCGTCGCCCGAGACGCTCGAAAGCGCGGTCCCGTGGCTCCAGAGGATCGCATCATCGCGCAGCGGATCGTTTTGAAAAATGCTGATCAACCGAGCGGCGGTGTCGATCGAATGCCGTTGGGCTTCGAAGCTGGCCAGGGTGCCACGCTGGGATCGGATGCTGGCCGCCAACGCACGATCGCCATAGGCTTCCTGCCGTTGCTGAAGCCAATTGGCGGTTTCGGGATTTTGCCGTTGGTGTTCGTCGCGATAGGCCGCGATCACTCGGTCAGCGGCATCGCGGCGCTGGCCCCTCAGGACTTCTTCGCCGTAACGCAACCAAAACACAAACGCACCGACCAGGGCGACAAAACAAATCGTGCGAACGCGAGGGATCACCATGACACTTTTTCGATCGAGCGGCAGTGAAGGCGGCGAACAAGCAGGATATTCGAAAAGAGATGAGAGTGATTTGCGGCGAAGGTGGCAAATGAACCTTCGCCGCGCAGCCTCACGCAGTCTTCGCAAGCACTTAGCCTAGCATCGCCTTGAGCATTGGCAATTTGGCAATCAACTGATTGACCACATCTGGACCAGCTTTTTGCTTGATGAAGTCGATCACGATCGATGCGAATGACGCGAGTTTATCTTCGCTGATTCCGAGCCCCTTGAGCGCCGCGGCCAGCGCCAGTCCCTTACCCGCTGAACCACCCAGCATTCCCATGACCGACCCGAGCAAACCGCCGCCACCGGCGCTTTCGGTTGGCGCGGGGGTCGTGTCAGCAGCAGCTTGGGCGCCGGGAATTGCCGCAGCAATCTTGCTGAACAAATCGTCGCCGCCTTCCTTCTTCAACAGCGACATGACCGTTCCCACAGCCTGGTTGGCCGTCGACGAGTCGATTCCGATTTGCGAGGTCAATTGTTTGATCAGTTCATCCATTGCATTAAAAGTCCGAAAAGTAATCGTGGTGCCGCCAAAAAAGACTGGCACGGTCAAGAAACGTATCGACCAGCGTCGAATCCGTCAGTCGTTCGACCCAGCCGCCCAGCGATGGCGGAGACGTCAGACATTCAGTGTTTTGCTGATCCGACGCTACTATTAACCGTGACCTGCGCGATTGCAAGTGATGGGGGGACTGCTATTCCACCGGCCACGCAAAAATAATAAATTGAAAAGTTGCAACGGGGGCTGACATACCGTTATGATGAACGGTCGAACGGTAGCAACCGGCTCGTAACCCCCGCCCACTCCGCTCCGACATTCACCCCACCTTCCCGCGGACACAATCATGCTTTCCATCAATGGCAAAGCGTCACGATTTTGTGACGGCATCACTCGGCGTGGTTTTTTAAAGATCGGTGGCCTTTCATTCGGTGCCGGTGGCTTTACGCTCGCCGACCTGTACCGCGCCGAAGCGGCCACTGGGCAAACAAACTCGCACAAATCGGTGATCAATATTTTCTTGGCCGGCGGACCACCGCACCAAGACATGTGGGAAATCAAGACCGATGCCCCGAGCGAGATTCGCGGCGAGTTTCGTCCGATCAAGACGAACGTCAGCGGCATTGAGATTTGCGAAGTTTTTCCGCAGTTGGCCGGATTGATGGACAAGTCGGCGGTGATCCGCAGCGTTGTCGGTTGCCATGGCGGCCACGAAGGGTTCCAGTGCATGACTGGTTGGGGCCCGAACGATTTGAAAAGCGTCGGTGGACGACCCGCAATCGGTTCGGCGGTTTCGAAATTGTTCGGCCCAGTCGATCCGTCGGTGCCGCCCTATGTCGGCTTAGCACAACCGACCAGCCACAAGCCTTGGTCCGATTCCGGTTCGCCAGGATTCCTCGGTTCGGCCCACGCGCCGTTTAAGCCCGATGGCCCCGGCATGCAGAATATGACGCTCAATGGCATTACGTTGGACCGTTTGAGCGATCGCCGAAAGTTGCTGGGCAAGCTCGATTCGATGCGCCGCGAAATCGACATCACCGGCGCGATGGCTGGCATGGATTCGTTCGGCCAGCGTGCGTTGGACGTCCTGACCAGCAGCAAACTGGTCGATGCGTTGGACCTGTCGAAGGAAGATCCGCGTTTGGTCGAGCGTTATGGCGACGGCAAGCCGTACAAGTATCAATACGACGGGGCCCCGACTTGCAACGAGCAACTGTTGATCGCTCGCCGGTTGATCGAAGCCGGGGCACGCTGCGTCAGTCTCAGCTACGGTCGTTGGGACAGCCACGGCCAGAACTTCGATTTGGTTCGCGATCACGGCAGTAAGCTCGATCAGTGCTTGAGCGCCCTGATCGAAGACTTGGATGTTCGCGGCATGTTGGACGATGTGACGATCGTGGTTTGGGGCGAGTTTGGCCGCACACCAAAAATCAATGCCAATGCCGGTCGCGATCACTGGAACAAGGTCAGTTGTGCGTTCTTGGCCGGCGGCGGTATCCGTGGCGGTCAAGCGATCGGAGCGACGAATCGGCTTGGCGAAGAAGCCGTCGAACGCCCTGTGCACATGCAGGAAATCGTCGCCACGCTGTACCACAATCTCGGTATCGATACCGCCGCAGTGACTCTGGCCGACCCGACCGGACGTCCCCAATTTTTGGTTGACCACGCCCCGATTGCTGAATTGATATGAAACGATTTCATTCGCCCCAAAGCTGCTGCGGTGTCCCCTCCTCGGTCACCGTCGCAGCGGGTTTGACGTTTGCTGTGATCGTCGGACTGTCGGCTGCAACGCCCGTTGCTGCGGTCGCTCAAGAGACTGCAGCGGTTTCACCAGTCGAGCCCCCGTCGCTCGAACAGAAGCCGATCGAACTGGTCGCCGGTTTGCGAATCGACAACGGCGACCAATGTGCCGCCAATACGCTCACAGGTGGCGACGCTCGGTTGCAATTGATCGTTACGGCCCAAGCGGCCAATGGCGAAGTGCGTGATGCCACGCGGCGAGTCCGTTATCAAGCCGAACCGGCTGGCCTGGTCGACATCGACGATAACGGATTGGTCACACCGCTAGCCGACGGCTTGGTCACGGTCACCGTGTCGCTGGTTCAAGAAGAATCGATCGCCAAAGAGCTGAGCATTCCGCTCGATTCTAGCGCCACGACTCAAGTTACGGTCA
>DIUH01000199.1:0-724 GCA_002428205.1 Planctomycetaceae bacterium UBA6163 | reverse complement strand
GGGTTCCGCCTGTCATTGCTCGGGTTCGAACCGCAAGAGGACCATGAGTTCTTGGTCAAGGAATCTCGCGGCCGACGAATTTCGCCAGCGGACCCGCATCGTAGTCTGCTGTTGACCAAGGGGACGAACGAAGTGCCGCACGGTGGTGGCCAGCGGCTCGATCCAGACAGCTACGAATACCGACTGCTGTGGCGCTGGGTCGCTCAAGGCGCTCCCTACGGCGATGCCGCGGCACCCAGTGTTGAATCGATCGAAGTTTTCCCCGCTACGCGTCGATTGGCTCAAGGCGAATCGCAACAATTGTCGGTCGTGGCGCGGTACAGCGACGGTTCGATCGAAGACGTGACACCGGCGGCGGTGTTCGAATCGAACGATCCGGCGATGGCTGAAGTGACTCCCGGCGGCTGGGTGGAATTGCACAATTTGGTTGGCGATGTTGCCGTGATGGCCCGGTTCCAAGGGCATGTTGCTGTGTTCAATGCCGATATTCCGACCGCGACTTCGACCGCTGGGCCGTCCGAACTGGCCCTTCCAGAACCGCGAAACGTGCTCGACATTCATGTGCTCGACAAACTGCGATCGTTGGGCGTTCCAGCGTCGGCTAATTGTGATGACGCGACGTTCCTGCGCCGCGTGACGCTGGATATCGCCGGACGATTACCGACTATCGACGAAGTTCGCCAGTTCGCGGCGGACCAATCGCCCAGCGAAGCGAAACGCGACG
>DIUH01000211.1 GCA_002428205.1 Planctomycetaceae bacterium UBA6163 | reverse complement strand
TGAGGTACTAGCGAATGTGTTTGCGTTGCCGGCGGGCTTGATGATGCCAGCGGTGCTGACTTAGGGATAAACGCGATCGCGATCAATGCCAAAGCACAGGGGCCCAATCGCCACCAGGGCACTCGCGAAGATGCCTGGCAATGTCTGGACCGCGAGAAAGCCGTTTGATTCATGAACAGGCAACCAGGACGATGAATGTGAACGAAAATGGCGATGGCTGAAGTTCATTTTCAGGTCTCCCCCCCACCACGACCACTGATCGGAAATAGCACGTACCACTTCAGACTGATATCATTTGATGGTGAAAGCCGCTGGCGTACAACACCGCCATCGACTGCTCTGCCTGCTTCCCTTCGCCCGTCTTTTCCCCACCGGCTACTCCCTTAAAATTCGTGAGCCTCCGATGCAATGGTTCCGCTTACGCCCAACGTTTGAAATTCAACTCGATGTCGATCGATCCGAAGCGATGCGGCGGATTCAAACCCATTACGACAGCCTCGGTCCGATCAACTCGATGTTTTTACATGGCGAATATGGCGAGTTCCATCTGCCCAGCGTCGAACATCGACTCTGGTCGCCACACCTGTCGTTTTATGTGCACCAGCAAGACGAAAACGGACTAATCCGCGGGCGATTCGCCCCGCGTTTGGAAGTATGGACCTTCGTTTGGGTGGTCTATCTGGCGATGACGTTCAGCGCTTTCTTCGGCCTCGCACTGGCTTATTCACAGTGGACGCTCGGCGGGTCAGCTTGGGGATGCTGGATCGCAGTGGTGGCGCTTGTCGTAATTGCGACGCTTTACGCAATCGCCAACGTTGGCCAACAGCTCAGCAGTGATCAAATGAACACATTACGTGATCGGCTTGACGTCTTCTTGCGCGATGCCCAAATCGAGGTCCGAGAGTGAAACAGCCAATACTTTGGCTAAACTAGGCGATTCGAGAAAGTGAAAATTGAATTTCCGTTCGGCGCTGCGGTAAAAGCTTGGTGGCAGTTACACTGACCGCCTTGGAAAAACGTGAACTCCAACCACTCACTGCGATACCGTCATGTCGATTGCCACTGATAAACCGGTCGATTCATTCGAGCCCGGCTCAAACACCGAAGTCATTCCGACTGGAAAGGGTGACGGTCACGAGCGTGTCGATTATCCCGAGGCTGCGAAGCCGATCCGTATCGTGTGGTCTTACGCGATCGTTTTGTTGATCGTGCATGCGGTCGCGATGTTGGCGGTGCTACCTTATCTGTTCACTTGGTCGGGCGTCATCTTGGCGATTCTGGGCCACTTTGTATTCGGCATGCTGGGCGTCACGGTCGGATACCATCGGTTGTTGACTCACCGCGGGTTTACCTGTCCGACATGGCTGGAGCATACGTTTGCGACGCTGGGCATGTGCAACCTGCAGGACAGCCCGGCACGATGGGTTGCGATTCACCGGTTGCATCATCAACACAGCGATCACCAACCCGACCCCCACACGCCGCTGGCCAATTTCTTTTGGGCGCATGTTGGCTGGGTCGTTTGCCGCCACCGCGATCTCGATCGGACCACGCATTACGAACGCTACGTCCGCGATTTGTTGCGAGATCCTTTTTATCTACGTATGGAACGTTACAACGGCTGGTTCTTTGTGTTCGTCGCTCACGCGATTTTGATCACATTGGTCGGCGGTTTGTTCGGATACTTCGTCGGCGGATCGATGTCCGAAGCCTACCGCTATGCGGCCAGCTGGTACGTTTGGGCGGTTGCCGTTCGCACCGTGTTCGTGTTGCATGGCACCTGGGCCGTCAATTCGTTGACCCACGTTTCGGGATATCGCAATTACGAAACCCGCGACAACAGTCGCAATAATTGGTTGGTCGCCCTTTGGTCGCATGGCGAAGGGTGGCACAACAACCACCATGCCCAGCCGCGTGCCGCGCGCCACGGACATCGTTGGTGGGAGTACGACATGTCATGGTGGGTGATCGCGACGTTGGAAAAAGTCGGGCTGGCCAAAAATGTCGTGAGACCGAAACTAGACCAAGCTGCGGAATAGTCGGTAGGGCACGAAATCACGGTTTCGGCACCGTTTTATCAAGTTCGTTTTCGCAAGTTGTCGGTCAATGGCGTTGGAACTGAAGAACGATTGAAAAAATTGTTCTACAATGCGGGCGACGTGCGACCTAGGTCGTAAACCTCCTACCGGCAGCTCACAAGCCCCCAGAACCCATGACTGACATTCGAACCGCTGAAGTCCTTTATCGTCCTGAAACCGCCGCACTGCGTTTTTTGCCTGAAGGGCCGTATCCTACGCACCGCAACGGAGAACTTTCGTGGGTCGCGATTCAGCACGGGAAACTGGCCACGAACGGATCGCTGAACATTCTCAACTTCGGCGATGCGGCGACCCATCCGGCCGGTCCACGCAACCGCAGTTTTGAATTGCCTGGCCGCCCCGGCTTTGCCTTTCCGTGCGACGATGGCATCACCTTTGTCGTCGGCCTAGAACGATTGGTCGGACGGTTCACGCCGCAGACGGGCGCGTGGGACGTGTTCTGCCGAGCCGTCGATACCGATGTCGAAAATACGATCATTAACGACGGCATGGTGTGGGAAGACAATCTGATCTTCGGTACCAAAGAACTCGAGTTCAAAACTCCCAAGGCGGGGCTTTATCTGTATCGTGGCAGCGATCAAGAATTGATTCAACTTCGCAACGATCAAATCTGCAGCAACGGTAAAGCGATCCGTCGAACCGCTAGTGGGCTGGAATTGATTGACATCGATTCACCGACCCGACAAGTCGCCGCTTACGACCTCGACATTGCCGCCGGAACGCTTGGCCCACGGCGTGTGTTGCTCGATTTGACCGACGATCCGGCTGTTCCCGACGGCGCGATTCTGACCCCCGACGCCACTGGGTTAATCATTTCGATGTTCAACTTCCTCGGCCCCGGCGACGGAGAAACACGGCTGTACGACCTCA
>DIUH01000235.1:3037-3470 GCA_002428205.1 Planctomycetaceae bacterium UBA6163 | reverse complement strand
ATGACTGCGTTCAAGTCGCCAGCCGCGAGCGTAACAACGTTCTGCCTCGCCAAGATTTTCTAGGAATAAAAAGAAGTCGCCGGCGCGACCAAAGTTGGTTGCCCTTTCCTGATCTAAATCCAATGACTCACGGAACCAACCTTCCAATTGTCTTTCGTCGATTCTGTCAGACACCTGATCGGTAAAGCTGTATCGCAAAATGGAACCGAGCCGTGCGTACAGACTCAATGTCACAGCGTCTTGCCGTTGCGCCGAAAGGATGCCACCGGCCCAGTCCCAAATCTCGCGCACACGATTTGCGTCGCGAACTAGGTATGAGATCGTATGCAAGGCCCATTGCCGGAATGTCCGCTGTGCTTTTTCGCTGCCGACATCCGCTGGATCGAGTGCGAGTAAGTCGATAATGATTTTGTCGTGCGAGTCCTGTTCTTCG
>DIUH01000235.1:0-3031 GCA_002428205.1 Planctomycetaceae bacterium UBA6163 | reverse complement strand
TCTCCGTCGGGCTTATCCGCTGTGGTGATGGGCTCGTCAGTCGAATTCGCAGTTGTGTCATCCGAAGCTTTAGCAGCCGATGTTGTGAAAGCAGTCTTTGCCTTTGTTGCTGCCAAAGGACCGATATCAAAATTTCCCGTCACTGGTATCGGAACCGGGATCGCAGAGTCATCGCGTAAGTGTTTTAAGCAGCGTAGCGCGTGCCAATCTCGCGCCGCCTGTGACTTGGTTTGCAATTGATCGGCCAGTCGCTCAAAGTCGCGTCGATTGCCCGCCATGCGATGAGCGGCCAGCAGACGCAGACGGGTTTTGGACCACTGTTCGAAACATTTCCGCCGTGTCAGTTGTTGGTCGCAACGCGTCAAGCGTTCGATTGCGGCAGAAAAATCACCAGCCAAGCACTCGATCGTGGCTTGCGTGTGATCAGAACTGAGTTCATACGCTAAGAACTCTCCAGGTTGCGGTGCATCTTGTTGACATCGATCCTGCCACCGCTGCGGATCACCTAGCAAATAAGCGATCTCTGTAATGCGAGTTTTCGTTAACAAGCGGGCCCGGATTGGCGAATGCCAGATTTCCGCAAACTCGATACACGCTTCAACGTTGTCGACGGCGGCAGCGAGTTCACCTCGGGTGAGCAAAATTTCCACTAGGTCTCGCGCACCGGCCCAGCGTCGATCATCCGGTCCGCGGTTGCCCGCTGCAATGCCCATGCGAGCGTAGTGTAACGCCATGTCTGAATCATCGGCGGTACGATAAACGTCGGTGGCGTACTCGCGGAAACACGTGATGCATTGCGTCTTGCCGGTCTTCCGACAGACTTCGATGCCTTCGCTGATGCAAGCGTGAATCCCTTCCGAATTGTGTCCGCCGATTTCGGCTGTGGCCTTCGCCAAGTTGTCATAGCCACAGGATGAATACCAATGAACCGCCCATTCATAATCCTGTTCACAGAGGTCGGGCTGGACCTTTCTTGCAAGTTCTTCGCTTTCCAACAAGCCGATGATCTCGATCGACGCCTCGCGGCCTGCTTGCGGATCCAATCGATCGGCCGCATTGTTCATGATCGTAAAGGTGGCTTGAAGATACGGAACGAATCGCCGCTCGGCTCGCGCCAAACGCCGAATTTCCATGGCTAATCGATTAGCCGATTCCATCCGACATTGCTCGCTAAATTCGCCTAATTTGGCATCGAGTTCTTGCAGTTGTTCGTCAATATCCTGTTCAGGTTGGTCGCTCACGATTTTTGTCCCCAAAGGCAATCGGCGATCCAGTCCAGGTCGCCTTGCTGTTGATCGATCGCCGTCGATGGTAGAGATGCACCAGCGGTACGAAGCGCATTGACGACAAGCAGCCTTAGCACGCTTGCCAGCGGCGAGTTCGTTTTCTGTTCCATCGCTCTTGCGACGAGGCGATGATTGCGATTGAGCAGCACTTCGTTGCGGACCTGTTCGCCCTGTTCAAAGTGTCGGTCGATCAATCGTTGGAAACCGCTCGGCACGACGCCACCTTTCTTTAGATCTGTAAAGGTTTTCATCAGTTCATGACGCTCATTCAGAAACGCCATCACCGGTTGGTTTCTGTCGAACGCGGCCACACGCACGATTGCCTCAGTATCTCGGAAAAAGTCGGCCCACTCCGGCGGTGCGTCGAGCATGTCGTTCATTTGAAGGATCTCAGCGGCAAAGCCTGGCGATGCGGGACTGGCGAAACGCATCTCGGCTTTCCCGCTGCTGTCCGTTAACATGGTAGCCAACAACGATTCCTCAAAACTCCTTAACGCATGCACGCATGGGGCTTCGTGATTGTTGAACATCGAATTGATCCAACCCTCTTGGCGACGGTCGGTGTTGTACCACACCACATAATCGGCTTCCATTTCGAAGATCGGATTGGCTGCGCTTCGTTGAATGATGTCATCGAACGTCAATTGCCCCTGCGATGTGGAAAAAGTATAAGCACGGCGCAACAGCGTTCGCAGGCGAGGCTCGGTCAGTGCGGCTCCTGCGAATGTGTAACGATGCCAGGCAAGAATCGACTGTAAACGCGCGGGCTCTTTATTGGCGAGTTGCTCTAGATGATCAAAGAGATGAGACTCAAGTGCCTGCGCAGCAATCGCAAAATGTTCGTCGCGGACGAGATCTTCGCGACTGGCTGTTGGCGAGCAATTTTTCAGTTCCAAGACACCGCGAAGGAACGAAGCCCACTGGGGCAGAAGGCCGCGCAAGCGACGCGAAATCACCATCCTGCGCAGTGTTGCTGTGACAACCGCCTCATCAGCAAACCCCGGCGTTCGTTGCGGCGAAATGTATAACGCACCGTTAATTGGCGGTTGGCTGACTTGCACTGGAATAATATCCAATGGTGCCTCGTCAAAGTAGCTGGCCAGCTCCATTTCAATCGCTTCGGGCTCAGGCGTCGGATCAAACCAACTGGCATGTATCACGTTGACCCGTGCGACACTTTCGTTCAAATGAATCGGAATCGTGAGGAAATCGGTATATTCTTTCAATACCGCTGCGATCGATTCGGGGTCTTCGGCAAAATGATGGAACTGAGGCTTCAGATACAAGCGAACGGTTGTCCCGACGTCCTCGCGCTGCCAAGAAGACAACTCGATGTCGGTGCCTCCCTCGGCGTCCCAGCGTACGGCCTGGTCACAATCGACACGGCGGCTTTCGACGATCATCCGCTCGGCAAGCATGAAGGCGCTGAACAGACCAATCCCGAACATGCCAATCAAGTTTTGATGGCCACTTTTTGGCATGACAGAGTTTGGATGCGCGCCTTTGAGCAAACCGGTCAGGCCAATCCCGAGTGTGCCGAGATACAACTCTGCATCTTCTGGACTGAGTCCATAACCATCGTCGTGAAACTCGATGATTCGCTGATCGGGAAGCTGGCGAATGTCAATTCGGCCATGATAGCCAAGTTCGGCCTGCCGACGTCGCATCACCGCGTCGTGGCTATTTTGTACGAGTTCGCGGACAGCAGCGTCCGGACGACTGTACAACGCCGAGCCCATGATTTG
>DIUH01000079.1:1771-2770 GCA_002428205.1 Planctomycetaceae bacterium UBA6163 | reverse complement strand
AGGTGCAAATGACAGGCTGGAAGCCTTTTTTTTACCCTCAAGTCATCATGTATTGCTCCCCTGCCAGCTCGTCTGGCAGGAAGCCGAAGTTGGCAAGCTAGACATAACCCGCAATTTGCGCGACCTTCCGGTTTTCACTTTTGCTCGCCGCTTCAAGCGGCGAGCAAAAGTGAAAACCGGTGGACTGGGAGGTCTTCAGTATCTAGCTTGCGAACCTTATTCACCCACGAGACGAGTTCGTGGGGGTACATACCAGATGTGGGGTATAAAAAGGCTGGAAGCCTATCCCACTTGCAAACCGCGTCAGTTATTGAGCACCCGATGCTTAGCGGCGACTTCTCGAACGGCTTTTGTTTTCGCGCGACTTGCTTTCACCGGGCGTGATCCACTGTTCCCTAGCAACCATTCGCAACATCACCACTTCGCTCAATTGGTCAGCAAGGCTCTCGAAGTCGTCCTTCGACAGTAGGACTTCATCATCATCATCACTGTCGTCCGACAGGCTTTCCTTAATACGCTGCGTGTGGGCGAATGCTATAAATTCTTTCAAAAAAACTCCGAACATCGCCACGGAAACTAAGCCACAGAGTGTGGCGATTCCGAGATCGATCGAAGGGACCAGCCAGTTTAAAACGAATCCTACGGATAAGCCCGCCGTCATGATCGTGGTTAACACCACAGCAAAGAAGCACAAAAAGGTGAGCATCGTGGCGACGTGTGCCTTCATTCCATTTACCTTTGATTAACCTCTGATCCGATCAAGGCGTGCGTCTACTGAACACCCTCCATGGGCACTCGTAAACCCGCTTTAATCCAATCAGTCTAAAAAAAGGGGATTATGGTGAATACGTCAATTTCCAAAAATCTTAACGCCTTAACGCCCGCGGTTTGGGTTTACCACCATGAACCTGCGGGGCGCGATGCACCGATGCCATTGGGCTGATTCGATTGCGATTTGACAAGTAACGACGAAGTCAGCGGCGATGCGGACTTGGCGAG
>DIUH01000079.1:0-1675 GCA_002428205.1 Planctomycetaceae bacterium UBA6163 | reverse complement strand
AAACGTTTTATCGGTTCGATCAACCGCCGCGCATCGGCAAAAATTGGTTCAGCATTTCTCCCCAAGCGTTTCGATCGTCTTTGGAGATTCGTATTCGGTCGCCCGCTTGGAGCGCATAATCGGCGTCCGGCCGAACATCGCCGCCTCGTGCGGTGAACTTGACTTCCATCGGAATTCCCATCGGTGCCTGGACGTTCGCGCGGTACAACGTGACTCGCATCGGTCCGAAGGATTCTTGCAGTCCGGTTTGCTTCAGCAGGTCGCTGACGAACACCGACCGTTCGTCTGGCGGCAGCGGCAGGACGCGAACCGGTGTGCTGTCGCCAATGACCTGCACAACGACCGAGTTCTGTGCTTTCGCTTCTCGAACACGCTTGAATACATCAGCCGAATCGGAAGCCTGCAGAGCAAACTCACCACCGGGCGAAGCGTTATCGTTCTTTCCGAAAACATTACAACCGGGCATCAATGCCAGTGAGCCGATCGCGGCGGCGGCAATCAGTCGACGCGGCAATGCCGACTTAGCCTGGCGGATGAGGCCGGGGCCTTCGCCGTCGAGCGGGTTTCGGTCGCGATTTCGTTGGCAAAAGGCCGGCAGTTTGGGCATTTGGCGTTGTTTCATGATCGTTCGTCCTGAGCGTCATTGAGCGGTTCAAGCCAGCGTCAGATACGCGTTTTTGGGCGGTCGTCGCCAGTGAAAAAAAGCTTGAATGCCAAAAATTTTCAGCTTTTTAACAATTTCCGTCACGCCATTTGCCGTTACTCGCTACTGAGCCGGCCTGGTGTTTTGTCAGGAAACGGCAATTTTTCCGCTCAAGGCCGCTTTGCCGTTGCGATTCATCCCCGGATCGATATATTGCTTGGCCTAAATCAAATACAAGTCCTCAACGTTTTTCCGTTTTGAGATCAATACGATGGCTCGGCAGTGTGAAGTTTGCGGTAAATCCGTCCAGGTCGGTAACAGCGTCGAAATCCGCGGTAAGGCAAAGTACCTCGGTGGCGTTGGTACAAAAGTGACTGGGATCACCCGCCGAAAGTTTGTTCCGAACCTGCAAAAAGTGCACGTCACGTTGCCTTCGGGCCAAAATACGACGCTTCGCGTTTGCGTTCAGTGCATCCGCAGCGGTGCCATCCGTAAGACGGTCAAAACGAAGCCATTTGAGCTGGGCACGGCTAAAACACCAGCGAAGTCAAAGTCAAAAGCCAAAGCGACCGCTTAAGGCGTCCCCCCGCCCATGACGCTGTCCATCGACGACATTCGCAAACTCGCTTACCTGGCCAGGCTTGATTTGTCTGAGTCCGAAGCGGTCGCACTTGCGCCCCAGTTCCAGCAAGTGCTGGCGTTTGTCGAGCAGTTAAGTGAACTCGATACCGAGAATGTCGAGCCCATGACGACCGCTCTGGACGTCGTCAATCGTTGGTCTGAAGACGTTCCGGGTGAAAGCCTGTCGCGAGAAGCGGCGCTGGCGAACGCTCCGGCCAGCGACGGAGAATGTTTTTTAGTGCCGCCCGTGCTCGGGTCAACGTCGAGCAATTGATGGCGTCTCATTAGCGGCTTCTCGCATTTGCGAGTGAACTTGCTCTCGCATCGGCGTTTCTCTTCTGAACCGACTGACGGTAACATAGCCACCAGCGTCGGGTCTTTCTTTCTCAGTCACCTTCGACGAACAGTCTG
>DIUH01000148.1:4825-5311 GCA_002428205.1 Planctomycetaceae bacterium UBA6163 | reverse complement strand
TTTTTGCCACTTCGTTGTTTTCTGCCGACGCGGGTGCGCGGCGCGTTCAATCTGCGTCCGGGACGATTCGGAATCTTCGCTCGTGATGCATAACTTAACGCTAGCTCGAAGCGATCCACACATGCTTCAATGCCTTCCGTCGCCAATAATGTCAACAGAAAGCTCTCGTATGTATCCCATACCGCTTGAAAGCTTAGCCGGCGAGGAGGCACGCCTGAGACATCGGCCGCTTGGCGACGAAATTGAATAACAAGGTTATATGCCGTGAGTGAAGTATAGAGTTCTTTCATCACCATCTCCTCACTCCTCGCTGTAATGTTCTCGGTACCCATCGCAACCTTCACGCACTTGATATCCGTTTCGACGTCGTAACGTTCGGCATAGCGATCCGCACAAGATTGAGCATCTTCAGCCAGAGTTGTCACCACGTAAAGAAATTCTCCGTCTTTAATTTTAGCCTCATGAATCAGCACGTTGAGTGTTGTG
>DIUH01000148.1:0-4723 GCA_002428205.1 Planctomycetaceae bacterium UBA6163 | reverse complement strand
AGCTGCTTGACAATTCGCCCGCAAAGCAAAGCTTCGCTGTCCCCCTTACCGCCATACATTCGGCCGACCTCTGGTGCGCAAGCACAACCCGTCTTCAAGTCGTGCACAACAAACATTAACATAATGGGCCAAACGGTCTCGCCATGCTGATTAGTTGCAGGAGGAAACACACGGCAAAGTTCGTCCGTTGGTGCCAATGTAATCGTCGTGCCATCGAGAAGGAAAGTTTGCCGCGGTCGAAAACCGAATTCGACTTTCGGGTGAGTAATCGTATTTACGACACGATCGAAGACGTACTTAGCGGTCGACAATTGAAGCCTTTTTCTTGCGCCCGCATAAGCACTCGATTGGTCCGAAAGCGAATGCTCATCAAGCCGCTTGTTGTCTGGGCAGAATGATGGGCGGTTTGCGATAAAGTCTTTTACCGTTGCGTCGAGCGATTTTCCGCCAGCCAATCGCTGAGAGATCAGCATCCAGAGCGTCACGGCACTGGTATAAATAGCAGCAGGACCGGTAGGCTGAAGTCGATCGACCTGTCCATCGTTGAATAGCTCTCGAAGCGATCCGATCGCATGAACTAACTCCGTACGGGAAATTGCGGGCTTTTCGTCAATAGCTTCAGAGCGTAGCATCGATTCCATCCGATTGCGAAGTGCGCGGTAAAACTCAATCCGCAACAGCCTAAAGCAATACCAGCTCTTTCAAAATCCCGAAAAAAACCTAAAGTGAGTGCCATTGGGCTAGCGCCGTCGGCTCACGGTTTTCGAATACGTTCTTGCTGTGTTTATTTTTTGTAATCATGCACTCACCTGCCCCCCACTGAGTGTGCATTAAAACGGAATTGCAAGCGGCACCAGTCACTGTAAAACCGTGGACCACCTCTGTCCGAAAAGAAAACCTTATATCGGGGCATTGTTACTCGCGGACGTTATCTAACAACGATTAATCACTGCAATTCATAACGGCTCATTTTGTAGTGCAGGGTGCGGATGCCGACGCCTAGCAGTTTCGCGGCTCGCTCGCGATGAAAGTCGGCTTCACGAAGGGCCGCCCGGATGGCCGAGCGTTCGGCGGTTTCGGCCGCTTCGGCCAGAGTTGTCACACGGCATGATCTCGACGTAGTAGCATCATGCAAGTCGGACGGCAAATGAGTCGCTTTGATTTCGTCACCAGAAACAATGATCACGAGTCGTTCGATAATGTTTCGTAACTGACGCACGTTGCCCGGCCAATTGGCTTGACAAAGCATCGACATCGCGCCGTCGTCGACCCGCTTTGCGCCGCGTCCGTGGTGTGCGCAAAAGTGTTCCAGGAAATGATCGACCAACAGCGGGATATCGTCTCGACGATTGCGAAGCGGGGGGATGAGCAGCGGTACGATGTTCAGTCTATAAAACAAATCCTCGCGGAAAGTATCCTCTTCGATCATCACCCTGAGGTCTCGGTTGGTGGCCGAGACGATTCGTGCAGCGGCATGCATGGTTGCTTCACCACCGATGCGCTGATATTCACCCGACTGTAATACTCGCAACAAGTCGACTTGGCACTTGCTGGGGACCTCCGTAATCTCGTCAAGGAACAACGTTCCCGCTCCCGCTCGATCAAAGCAACCGGGTTTGCGGCGATTCGCGTCGGTAAACGCCCCTCGCTCGAAACCGAACAACTCACTTTCGAGCAACGTTTCCGGAATGGCTCCCAGATTGACGGCGACAAACGGCGATTCGCTGCGGCGGCTGAGGTCATGAAGCGCTCGTGCGATCAATTCCTTGCCCGTCTCGCTCTCGCCTTGAATCAAGACCGTCGCATCGGTATCGGCGACTTGTCGAACTTGGTGAAACAGTTCCTGAATCCCGGTGCATTTGCCGATGATGCCCGCAATTTCTCCAGCCACGGCCAGTCGGTCTCGCAACGCATGATTTTCGGCGCGAAACTGGCCGTGCTCGATCGCGCGACGAACCTGCTGGCGAATCAAATCCAGATCGAACGGCTTGGTGATGAAGTCAAACGCGCCCCGTCGCATCGCTTCGACCGCCATTTCGACAGTGCCATGCGCGGTGATCACGATGACCCTCATGCACGGATATCGCTGCGACGCGGTGTTGACCAATTCCAGCCCATCGCGGTCGCCGGGAAGCCGCACGTCGGCGATCATGGCATCGAAATGATTCGCTTGCAGCAAGTCCAACGCACTGTTAACATCGCCGGCAGTTGCGATCGCATTCACTTCGTTCTTTAGACCGCGTTGCAAGCCGCTGCGTATATAAGGTTCGTCGTCGACGATCAAGAGACGTGTCGTGCTGGCAGTTCGCTCGGACGGATGGGTAGGAATAGTTCAAACGTGGTGCCGTCGTCCACAACCGTCAAACCCAGACGCCCACCGTGCAGTCGAGCGACCTTGTCGGACAATGCCAAGCCCATTCCGGTACCGCCACCCTTCGTGGTGAAATACGCATCGAATACGTGCGATCGGATGCTTTCGGGGATCACCGGCCCCGTATCGGCAAATTTCAGTAACACACCATCGGCATCTTCTCCGCGCACTGGCATGACATGAATCGTCAGTTCACCGCCGTCGGGCATTGCTTCGATGGCGTTGACCATTAAGTTGTGAACAATCTGTTCAACCCGCGTCGCATCAAAAGTTATCGGTTCAGTCAGGTCATCGCCAACGCACAATTGCAGGTTCACTTTCGCAGCCTCCGCCAACGGACGCATTAAATCGACCTGCCGCACCAGCAGATCGGTCAACGGCATCTTGACCAAATGAAGTCGTTCGGCAGACGCATAGTCGCGAAGGTTTTCCAGTACGTGCTCGATCCGTTTCATTTCAGCTTTCACGATGGCAAGCATCTCGGGGACATCGTCGGGCAAGGCTTGTCCGGCGAGCGATTCCTCGACCAGTTGCACATGTAGAGAAACGGCCGCAAGCGGATTTTTGATTTCGTGATGCAATCCAACGGCCAATGATCCAAGCCCCATAAACCGTTCCATTCGTCCGGCACGATCTTGAAGATGACGGTCAGCGGTGACGTCTCTTAGTTGGAAGACGTTGCCAATTGTTCGGCCGTCGGCGTCGCGTAACGGTTGGCAAAACGTTCGCAAACATAAATGCCCACTGCCTTTCATAATCGAATGCTCTTTCACCAAACTATGACCAGCATGCGATTCAGCTTCGGCACGAAAGCTTATGAAGTCGACACGATCAGTCAGCTGCCGAAGCGATTTACCAACCGATTCACCGGTCGTACTGATCGGTTCGAGTGGGCGTTCATTCAAACTGGTAACCAGGCCATCGTTATCCGACGTGACGACCGCTTGTTCCATGCCGGAAAGGATGGCGCCCCAACGACCCCGCCTTCGCGCAAATGGCCAATGACTTTCGGGTGCGCCAACGATTGACAGAACGGGGAATCGCGATCCCCGAAAATACGTGGTTTTTGGGAGCCTATCAGCAAATGATCGAGATCCACGAGCCGATGCGCTTTATGTTTGTGATCGAAACGACGGAGGCGATCATGAGCAAGATTATCAACGAAAACGAATCGATTGGCCGACTGTGTCGTGGGGAGTGGGTACAGTTGGTGATCATGGATCCCGACACGGGTGAACTTTCGCAATTCAAAGCCGGAAAATTCGTTGCCTATCAAGCAGATCCATAACCAGTTCCGGTTGTCAAAGTGTCGCGAGATTGGTTCGCTGGCCATCGCGAACACTTGGCTCCTGCTTTCATGACCGCCAGCGATGTTGATGCGACCAATGCACTGAATCGTCGAGGTGGGCGATGAACACGCCTCTGTTTTTTCAGCACTTCGGCATCCTGGCCGTCGCCAGCCCGGTGCTGCTGCTGATCATCATGATCAAGCAGTTTCCCGTTGCGTTGGGAGTGCTAGGTGCTGGTGGCGATCCGCTTGAGATACTCAGAGAGATTCCTCATTTCATCGCCGCAGCGAACCCTGCGATTGCGGCGATCGGGGTTGTTAGCTTGTTGATCATGTTCGCTCGGCCCGCGATTCGCCAGCGAGTCTATTTATTGAAACCGATCCCAGCACCGCCAGTCGTTCTTATGGTTGCAGTGCCAATGTGAAGTTGATTTGTTTGAGTCGCCCGAATCGATATCAACCGCGAGCGACGAAGGCGAATTTACTCGCATCGAATTGACCTTATCACGCCGTGAGTATGGCATCGTCGTATGATAACTAAAATTGGACTCGCGTGATGGATTTCCGGTCTCGGTATACAGTCATCCGGTTGAAATACGTTACAACTTTTTGCCGCGAAGAAAACCTGCGGAATCATTGGTGATCGACGGCAAGTTCGATTTGTCCCACTTACCCTAGCTGGACAGCGCCAGGTTGGATTAATTTTTTAGCGTTTCGCAGTGTTAACCAATAGATCAGCCGCTTTGGCCTAGCCGCGGTTCTCCCTGCGAAAACCGTGGCTAACGCCATACCGGCTAATCCAACCTGGCGCTGTCCAGCTAGTGCTAATCGACCGATTCGCCGGGAGGAACACCGCTGCCTACGACCGGCGAAGTGTTCTCTTTCGATTCGGTTGCGACGGGCGCACCGGCCCCCTCTTGTGGTAGAGCAATCGGTGCGTCAGCGCCCGGAGGCAATGCCTTGGGATCAGCGCCGCCAGCGGGTCCAGCCACTGCCGGCGGCGGAACGGCGGCGGGCGGAACAGCGACAACCGCACCTGGTTGTGCCTTATCTAGTTGTGCCTT
>DIUH01000443.1:44978-54635 GCA_002428205.1 Planctomycetaceae bacterium UBA6163 | reverse complement strand
AGGACGATGACGTCTGATCCTTCTTCGGCAATCGACGGGTCGCTGAAACGGACTTCTAGCGGTGTAGGGTTATTCCACTGCAATAACCATTGGTCGTTTTCTCGCACCAATTTTCCAGCGGCCAGCATGCCGTTGTTGGGGCGGTTGGCAAACCGGGCCCAGTTGGGCGCCGCAGGGACGAGGTCTTTGACAACGTCGCTGTCGACTAATCGCTCAACCAGCGAACCAACCGCCGCTTCGTCATCCGCCGATGCGGTCGATGCGACTGCGGCGACCTTGGCAAATAAGGCTGCTAGTCGCGTTCGGCGTCCCTTGATCCCCTCGGAGTCGTCGTAATTCACTACGTCGCCCATCGCGCTGCTGGCCGCTTCCAATGCCGATTGCAGTTCGGCCGATACCGTCGGCAGCGGTTGTGGTGATGACAAAGATGGCGTTTCGGCGGGCTGGGGTTCTCGCGGCGTCGTGGCGATCTCGGCTACCGCGGGTTCGGCGATAGGCGCAGGATCCGCAGGCAAAGCCAATGGACTTGAGTCGCTGATTTCAGCTTCCATTACTGGGTCTTCCGCAGCCGGTGTCGGAATCGCCAAGTCCAGCGGTGGTAACTTGATCGATGCGGGTGGCTCGATTTCGGCCAAATCCGCTACAGGAGTCGGCACCGCCAGCAAATTGTCTAGGTCGTCTGATACGGGTTGATCGGCTGTGTCGCTGGAGCTGTCGCCAATCGGATCGGCTAGCGATGGCGGATCGACGTCCAAAGATGGCAGGTCTTCGGCTAGCGATCGGCCAGCTCGGTTCCCGTTGTTGCCATTGTTGGCGGTTCGTGGTGGTGGATCTATCGGCGGGGCGGCACTGCGACGCGATTCGGGCGACATCGAAATCGTTTGTCCGTCGAAGGGCCAAAATCCTAAATCAAGCGGTTTGCCAGCGAGGGCGAGAATGCCGGCCGCCAGAGGAAAGGCCATTAAACCGCCGATCGCGATCCCAATGGCTGACTTTATCGGCGACCCTTGTCGCTTCGCCCGCGGACGGGAAACAAAGGGGCGATCTTCGCGTCCGATCCCAAAGTCCGTGACCTCAGCCAATGGTCGCGGTTGGCTGCCTTCTTGTGAATCAAACTGGTCTTCCGCTTCTGCGTTCTCAATGGCGAGGTCGTCGGAATCGTCTGGTCGGTTATCCCAGCTGGTCTCTTCCAAGTCGCTTTGTTGTTGGCTCGAGTCGCTGTTCCATTCGGGCGTTTCGTCGGTCAATTCAGGGACGCCGGCATCTGCAAACGTGACGCCTTCCTCGGCAAACTCGCTGACTTCATTAGCGACTTCGCTGTGGCCCAAGCGTTGGCCATCGAAATCATTAGCGTCAAAACCATCGTCGCTGCGAAGATCGTCTTGCAGGTCGCTGGCGCCCAGCATCGCCGGATCGGTGTCCAGCAATGATGGCGCGGAAAGCGAAGCCGATCCGAATGCCGATCCGCTGGCCGCGCCAGCAAGTGCCATCGGGGCAGCGGTTTGAGCGAAATCGGCCATCGAAATCGGCTCGCCATCTTCGCCAATCAATTCGGCTAGCGGCGGAAGGTGGACAACCAAGGTCGACATCGAAAATGTATCGCCGCACCACGGGCATTTTGCCATCGCACCGACGGGAAAGGCAAAATCGGGGACGCGAAACGAGTCGCCACAGCTAGGACAACGAACGTCGCTCATTTGAATCGCAGTTTGATCTTCGAGTGGAAAAGGGGGCACGGTAGTCGGAAGACGCTGCCGGGCCGTTACGTGTTGATGTTCTGATTTACGTCGGGTTACTGATTAAGCCCGCAGTGGACTTAACGCTCAAGGTTACGGTTTGTTCTTGCCGACGGCTCTCGGGAATTACCGATTGCCCTATGATAGCTGACCGACGCAGCCGGTGGGGTAGCGATTCTTCGCCAGCGGGCGGTCTTGGCAAAAGGTTTCCGGGTCATCCGGCGAAATCGGCAGCGGCACTCGCCAGTTCTTCTCGTCCGGGTGCCGTTCCCTTGGTCACGCGAAAACGGAATTGCAATTTTTGCGTTTCACCCTTGCCGATTTTAATTACCGGAAACGGTCCAAAACGGCCGTAATCGCGGTAAGCCGACCAGCGGGCACCGGTCGGATTTGATGGATGGTTGATGTGCTGGACCGTCCAGTCGGTTCCGTCGATGGTGAAAGTGCACGCGACCCAGGGCAAATCAAGTTGTTTGGTCGGATCGACCCCGTCGGCATGGAACGTGTATTTGGCCGATTTGTTATCGGCGACTTCTTGGGCCGGGCGAAACTGGACGCCAGCGTGTTCCGGGTCGCCGTTTAATTCCAAATCGCCCGCCACTGCGGTCAATTCGCTGGTCACGTCGATCACTGCGTAGGCATCTTTGCTGGAAATCAGTCGGTGGGTTCGCGTTTCTTCGATCAACGTTTGGCCGTCTTTGCCGACCCAGTCGATCCGTGCGGTGATGAACGCGGATCCTGATGCGACACCATTTGACGACGCGGACTGAGAACCCGACTGCATTGACACGTGTTTTTGAACCGTATCACGAACGTGCCACAAGTCGTGTGACTTGCCGTCATGAAGAATCCGGTTCCAGCCGATGAAAATGCCGCGATGGTGAGGGAACGATTTACCGCCAGGGCCATTGGTCAAAGTGCTTTCGCCATCTGGGCCCATGACATGTGCAAACACCTTGGCGGTGTCAAAGTCGCGTTCTTTGGTGCTGGTGTCACGGACATAAACGTATCGCACCACCGGTTTCCCGTCTGGTCCAATGATGTCGGCGTGTTGACCGGCATGGTCGACAACAGAATGGGTATTCTTCGTTTCTTCGGCCAAACTTGTGCTGGCAAAGACCGTTGCAACGAATCCACTGGCGATCAAAAAGTGACGGCGATTGAGGGGCATCAGGTGTATTCCGGAGGAGGGTGGTTGGTGGGTGTTTGTTAGACTGAGAACCGATCCGAAAACCGTGAGCCGCTTTGGCGCTAGCCGCGGTTTTCTTCGGTTTTCGGATGGGTTCTTAGGATTAATTCGTCGTAGGCGTTTTGGCCAGAGACGAATTCGATTTCAATACGGATCGCTAGCAGCGGTTTGCCTGCGATCGCATCGGTCTGAATCTTCACCAGGTCTTTGTGGGTGCAAACGACATGCGTGATCGCGTCGCCACATTCTAGTATGCGCTGGCGGATCATGGTGACAGTTTTTTGGTCGTAGGGGTCATGATCGGCTAATTCGATCCGCTGTACCACGATCGCTCCGGCGGCTTGCACCGTTTTCGCAAACGCGTCTGGGTTGCCGATTCCGCAGACGATCGCGACGGGTTGGCCCTCGATTCGCGTTAGTGGCAGAACCGCATCGGGCCACTGCAACAGCCCGGTAGGCCGGTGTACCGATTCGGCCCAAACGATATCGGGCGAATGTCGCAGAATCGAATCGCGAATCGTTTTTCGCTTCGCATCGTCGACGGCATCCGAACGCGTCAGAACCGCCGCGGCGGCACGTTTTGCTGACGACACGGGTTCGCGCAGCAAGCCTCTTGGTAACAGGTGTCCGAACCCCAGCGGGCAGGTCGCGTCGATCACCAAGACGTCAAGGTCGCGGTGCAGGCGTCGGTGCTGGAAACCGTCGTCCATCAGAATCACTTGCGAGTCGAGTTCTTCGACCGCGATTCGCGCTGACGCAACCCGATCGGGGTTTTGCAAATGCGGCACATCGGGCAACGTCGCGGCCAGCTCCATCGCTTCGTCGTTGGCTGCGCCGTCAACCGATCCGTACCCACGGCTGACCAGCGCGACTCGATGGTCGTTGTCGCGTAACAGTCGCGCGGTGTAGCGGACCAAGGGCGTTTTACCCGTCCCGCCAGTGGTAAGATTTCCGATTGAGATCACGCAGACGTCGCAGCGATCGGTTTTGTACCAACCTCGGTCATACGCGAGATTGCGAAATGAGATGACGATCCAATAAGGAAACTGAAGCAGCCAAAGCAGCCCGCGCAACAGATAGGCCAGCGGGTCGCGCCGCTGGCCACTCATGATCGATCGATGATCCATCGGTTTGTCGAATCTTAGAAGATGGGTTCATAGCATCACCGGACGAAAATCCGAAGCGGCCAGGTTAATCAGCGATTGTCCGATCGGGGTTCGTCCCGAGCGGCGTGGACTTAAGGGGAATTTGTAGCGGAAGTCGCGTAGACGTTCAGTGATTTGCAAAG
Source organism: Planctomycetaceae bacterium UBA6163 (assembly GCA_002428205.1). Classification (GTDB taxonomy): domain Bacteria; phylum Planctomycetota; class Planctomycetia; order Pirellulales; family Pirellulaceae; genus UBA6163. The sequence goes on along the minus strand of DIUH01000443.1, from coordinate 50,422 downwards.
AAAACCGGAACTCTTGGCGAGTTCCGCTACGCTAAGTCTATCTGCAGAAAAGGTACCGGACAGTTATCTATCGCGGATTGCTAATCAGGTCAGCAAACGTAAATCCTTAGCGTGCGTATTCAACAGAATACTCATGATCGCGTTTTCTCAGCACTTTCGCCGATATGATTCGATCGGGCGGCAGGATCACCTGTTGTTCTTTCTTCTTTGTCGGATCGACACGTCGGAACGAACAAACGACATCCATTCCTTCGACAACGCGGCCAAAAACCGTCTGTTCTAGTTCCTTGGGGACGATTGGCATCAGCGCGATCGCAAACTGGCTGCTGGCCGAATTCGGAACCATTTTTCCCGAATCGGGTGCCGTTTGGCGTTTAGCCATAAAAATCGATCCGCGGAAAATCCGTCGGCGATCGGGCCGATCATGCTCGTCCGGCAGGAATCGTCCCGATGTCCCTGAACCATCACCGGTAGGGTCGCCGCCCAGGGCCAGCAAATCGTCCACCACTTGATAAAACTCAGATTCGTCGTAGAACCCCGATTCGACCAATTGAATGAAATTGGCGACGGTATTGGGGGCTTGGTCTTCAAACAATTCCAAGACGACTGGTCCCGAAGTTGTTTCTAACCGGACGCGAGGCAGATCGCCGGCGGCTTCATCTGCGGCGCGGGCCTTCAATTCTTCTTCCCACCATGGTGGATAAAAGTTTAATAGGCCAACGATCATCTTATCGACATCTTCTAGCTTTTCGGGGCCGTTAGAATCGACATACCGCTGGTAGATCGGCAACACCTCGTCGAATTTGCCTTCGACAAACGCGGATCGGCCAGCGATCTGTTCTAGAAACGGCATGTTGACGCCGACTTCGATTAATCGCTTGGCCACATTGAAACTGTCGTCGTAGTAAGACGACGACCGACGATAATCGATCACGGTGGCCAACAGCGAAACGGTATTGTATTCGTCTTGCCGCTCCATAAAAAACGCTTCGGCCGCCTTGAACAGGTCGTTCAATTCGCCGCGTGCACGGTCTCTTAGTTCGTAAAATCGATCCATGCTTTTGGCCGATTTATCGACCCCGTTGCTGTGCATGATTTGGATCGTTTTCATTTCCTTTAATGTCTGTTCCCAGATTTTTCGCTTCGCTTCGAACTCCGCGAACAACGCCTCTTGTTCGGGCGATATCGGCTGCTCGGGTAACTCAGGTGCCAGCTCGCTGGGGGGCGGATCGGATGGCGGGTCAAGACTGTCCAGGTCGTTCATGACATCGTCGGCGTCCGGGTCGTCAGCGGCGGGTTCGGCAGCGGGTTCAGCGGCGGGTTCAGCGGCGGGTTCAGCAGTCGGTTGGACAGCATTTGGCGTTTCTTCAGCCGCTGGGGCCGCGGCGGGCGTGTCTGTGGCCGGCGAATCCACCGCCGGCACAGCGTCTTGGCCGAATAATGTTTCAGTCGAAACGGTAGCTGAAATCGCGAAAACGACGACAGCGGCTAGGATTGCCAGTGGCAAGCGGGGGCGATGGGGCATCGTTGGAGCACGTTTTGGGGAATGCGACTGTTGCGAAACGCTGCGATCGATCAGGATAAACGCTTGTGGCGTGTCGTGTCAGCCCGATCGCGCACCGAAGTTTCCTGTGGCTGAATCCTTTACGCACTGTGACGGCGGTTTGATCTGTGTCTGATTCCCGTGATTCGCTCGATTCGTCCGGCGACGACGACCGTGAAATGAACCCGTTGGCAAACATTCCCTTTCGTCCCAAGGGGGCGCGTTCCACGATGGCCAGCCAGCGGCCGCCGAACAAACCGGCTCCTGTCCCTTCGGCCAAGCGTTTGCCGAAGGTCAAACCGTCGAAATTGCGGATCATCGGCGGCGACAAACGCGGCCGTGGCGTGCTGTATCACGGCGATCGAACAACGCGGCCGATGAAGGAGAGCTTGCGCGAGACACTGTTCAACATTGTTGGGCCGTCGATCAAGGGCCGCGTGGCTTGGGACCTGTTTTCCGGCACCGGCATTTTGGCGATCGAGTCGTTCAGCCGCGGGGCCGTGTTTGCCGTGGCGGTGGAGCGGAGCCGAACATTCGCAAAAACGATTCGCCACAGCGCCGATGCGATCGAGATTTCCGAAGACCAGGTCGAAGTGTTGATGGGCGATTCGTTTCGCGTTTCACCCAAGCGGATGGTGACGGTGCGGGAGCAGTTTCTAGCCACTCCTTGGGTTGCCTACTTCTGTCCGCCGTATGCACTATGGACCGAACAGCAAGAGGATATGTTCGAGCTGATCGAAACGACGGCCCGGCTGGCGCCGCCGGGCAGTTTGATCGTTACCGAGACCGACAAGTTTTTTGATACCGAAACGTTGCCGCTGGGGCCTTGGGACGTCCGACCCAAGGGAAACATGACTTTGTCGTTTTTGGAAACGGTTTAGCCGACGGCTGTTACGGGCGAGCCGCGTCTCGTGGCGACGCGTGACCAGAAAATTACTTACAGCCGATCCGATTTAGTTCTACCGACTCGCTGCGAGTCACGATTCAAAACCGGGCGATATCAAGGCTTGCCATCGGTTTCATCCGGTTGTGTGGCGAACGCAATCTCCGTTTCGCTTGTGCGGTCGGGAAGTTCGTAGACGATCGCTTCGACATCGTTTCGCACTGCCAAATAACGACCGGCGATTGAGGGGATGTTCCACGATTTGGAATCGAGCGCGGAAACTCTCAAGCTCTCTTCAAACTTGTCGCTGCGCACTTCGACGAACGCGACGTCACCCGGTTCGGTTTGCACCACCATCACATCTTCGACCAAGATCAAATGCCCGTGGCCATACCGTGCCCCGCGTGGTTGGGCCCACATCCGTTGGGCGTCCGCCAGACGAATGCACTCAAGCGTTCCATCGGAAAGTGCATAGGCGAATTCGCCGACAATCGCTGGATGGGTAAACTTCGTTTTCAATACGCTCGGTTTTTTCCATCGCCGCGCCACTTCCAACCCTGAATCGGCGGTGCTGATTTCATACAACGCGCTCCCTTCGCCATAAGCCTTGCCGATCCAGAACGAATTATCGCCGAACTGCATCGCCGAAGAACAATTGGCTGCCCCGTTGCTCTGGCCGCTCCACTTGGTCGACCACAACACCTGGCCGTCCGCGATCGCGTGCCCCTGAACCGTGTTTTCATTGACGGTCACGATTTGGTCGACCCCGGCCAATGTCATCTGAATCGGCGATGCATAGCTGATTTGATCGTCGCCGGCGGTCCAGCGGATAGTGCCGTCGTTGGCGTCTAGCGCGATCAGCGATCGGCCGTTGATTTTTGCGTCTTTAACGCTGGCCGCGTCATCCGCGTCGGTCGACTGGGAAGTGGCGATATCACCAGGGCCACCCAGCGGCAGGACACACATGCCGTCGATGATCAGCGGCGATCCGGACCTGCCCCAATTGATCGCATTTTCGCTCGTTTTGGCATCCCAGCCCGCGATATTCAATAATTCACGTCGCCAAATCGGTTTGCCGGTTGCCAGTTCCAGGCAGTTGACGATGCCGGTGGCGCCTTGGGTGTAGACGCGGTCGCCAACGATGGTCGGCATCGAACGCGGGCCGATTCCGCCAAGCGGGTTTTCGTGGCGAGCGGTTTCGGAATGGATCCACAGCAGTTCGCCGTCGGCCAAGCGATAACAGGTAACGCATTCCTGCGTGCCACGCTGTTCCAGTGTGATGCAGCGGCCACCGGTGATTGCGAACCCGGACCACCCTTCGCCGATCGGTTGTCGCCACAGCACCTTCATCTCGGCGGCCGACTTCGGCACTTCGAACTCACGTCGCTGGACGATCGCGTTTCGCTGCGACCCGAGAAACTGGCTGAACGCCGTCGGGGCTAAGTGACCCGCGTCGGCGATGTCGATGTCGGTCGATTGATCACCAAGCGATATCGGTTCGGTACGAACCTGACGCTCGCCAGCGAAACGAAACTCGATTTGGGGAATGATTTCGCCCGAGAAACCTCGGATGCGAAACAGCACCGCGGGTATCGCCAGCATGCAAATGGTGACAAAGAACGCGATCAAGCGTGGCGACGAAATCGCGATCGCGCGGTAAACCCAGACGGCGAATCCGACAATCGCAAATATCGAGGCGAGCAGGCTGATCGCGTTGCGAATTGAGTTGTCGTTGATCGCCGTAATGAATTGCACGCCGATTCCAACCGCCGCACAGGCACCCATGGTGATCAGCAAGCGTTTGAAACTCACGCCCCTCGGCTTTTCCGCATCCGGTGCCGGTTTGTAAGCCTCGGAGGTCTCAGGCGTCGCCATAAATCCGTTCCCCAAAAAAGTGGCATAGGCTTCCCAGCCTGTGACGGTCTGCAGGCATGAATTGCTCGCCTGCCAGATCGTCTGGCAGGGCGCCGCGGTTGGCATGCTAGACACAAACCGCAATTTGAACAACCTTTTGAGTTGAACTCGGCGGCGACTGGAAGGGCTTCAGCGTTTAGCTTGCGAATCTTTTCCACCCACGAGACGAAATCGTGGGGGTCAATGGATCACTCGACCGGTTCGATCGTTGCCGACATGCTGCCTTTACAACGCTCGATATACTGGTCTTTGCCGAATGCGTGAATCTGGTCACGCTTCAATTCGGCGTGCTCGCGCGTCGTTGTCAACAGGATCGCGCGACCCGTTGTGTCAACTTCCTTGGCGACCTGGAATCCCATTTCGATCGGTTTGCGGAACAGTTCCTTGACCATCGCGATCACATACTCATAACTATGGTCCGGATCGTCCCACAGGATCACGTTGTATCGCGGCTGTTGCTTGGCGCGATGATCGCGTTGCTGGTCACGTTTGTTTTTGTTGCGTCCCCGGTGATCGACGCGATTATCCGTCTCGTAATCCCGGACGGTGACCATTTCATCCAATACGGCCTGATCTTCTGACATCTTCTTGAACTCGTTCGAACCTGATAATGCCCACGCTGGTGCGGCTGCCCCATGCAGTCTCCACAGCGGCGTATATTGTAGCGCATACCAGTTCTAGCGGTAATCCATTTTGTTCCTCGCGGAACGCTTTTATCGCTTATTCTTCCTTTAATTACAGAAACTTTAACGGTTGTCCCGCAGGTAACACGCTCCCAATGCCCACATCAACCCCCACGGAATTCCCCGCCGCCGTCGCCGCCCGTCTCCACGACCGCCAAGACGCTCATTTGGACGACCTGTGCCAATGGCTGCGGATCGCCAGCGTCAGCAGCGACCCGCGTGCCACCACCGCCATGGACGACGCCGCGAAATGGGTGGAAGCGAAGTTCCGGGCCGCCGGAATGACCACCAAACGCATCCCAACTCCTGGCTTCGACTGCGTTTACGCCGAAACACCGCCCGTGCCCGGCGCACCCGTCGTGCTGGTCTACGGCCATTACGATGTCCAACCGGCCGAACCGCTGGAAAAATGGACCACTGG
>DIUH01000443.1:13104-44939 GCA_002428205.1 Planctomycetaceae bacterium UBA6163 | reverse complement strand
GTTAAGTTCTTGATCGAAGGTGAAGAGGAGGTCGGCAGCGACGGTTTGGAAGCGGTTTTGCCGGAAATTGCGGCCGATTTGGCGTGCGATTGCGTCGTGATCAGCGATAGCAGCCAGTATGCCGACGGACAACCGGCGATCACTTACGGCTTGCGGGGGATTTTGGCGATGGAGATTCGCGTCGACGGGCCCAACCGCGATCTGCACAGCGGCAGTTTCGGCGGCGCGGTGATGAACCCCGCGATCGCGCTGTGCCACCTGATGTCGTCGATGGTCGATGCCGATGGGCGGATCGCTGTTAAAGGTTTTTATGACGATTGCCAAGAATTGTCGCCCTCGGAATTAGCGGCGATCGAAGCACTTTCCAGCGAAGACGCTCGAATGGCCGGACAGTTGGGTGTTCCGATGCTGTTTGGCGAAGTCGGTTATTCGACCAACGCGCGTCGCTGGGCTCGGCCAACGTTCGACATCAACGGCCTGACGTCAGGCCACCAGGGTGAAGGCGGCAAGACGATCATTCCGGCCAGCGCGACGGCGAAGTTCACGTTTCGCTTGGTACCCAATCAAGATCCGCACAAAATCGCCGATGCCGTTCGCGAACACCTGCAGTCGCATCTGCCGGCCGGAGTCAATTTGTCGATTCATTTGGGACACGGCGCACCGGGAATGGTCACTTCGATCGACAGCCCCTATGTCGACGCTGCGAAAAAAGCGATCGGCGACGCCTTCGGAGTCGCTCCGGTGATGATTCGCGAAGGCGGCTCGATCCCGATTGTGGCCAAGTTTCAAGCCGCATTGAACGCCGATTGCTTGCTGTTGGGCTGGGGCTTGGACGACGACGCCGCTCATAGTCCTAACGAAAAGTTCCGCGTCGCCGACTATTATCGTGGTATCCGAGCGAGTGCGCACTTGTGGCATTACCTCGGCAACCTGTCGCGGTAACCTCACAGAGTGTTCGTAGAACCGCCTTTAGGCCATTGGTATCTACACAAATTCCGCATCTTCACGCTGCGGAATTTGTGTAGATACCAATGCCTGTAGGCGGCTGGTGCAATTAAACAACTAAACGGCCGCCTGAAGGCGGTACTACGAACGACTCCCAAGTCGCGATCGAAAACCTTCCCTCCTGCTTATCCAAACTTGTCCGATGAAAACGTTTCACTTTGCCACAGTCTGTTTCCTCTTGCTGTATCCGTTCAGCGTTGCCGAACAGGCGACGGCCCAAACCGCTTGGTCAACATCGCCCGATCGCGTTTGGTTGGGAGCTGACTACTGGGCCAATCCGATGGAAGATTGGCATGTTGTCAATGGCGAAGCGGAATGCAAAATCGGCGGTGGCGGACGCAACGTCCATCTGCTGACCCATCAGGTCACCGACCCGACAAAACCGCTTGAAATGTCGATCAAGTTTCGCGTGATCGAATCAGCACCCGCAGGCGGTGGTGCAGGATTTCGCATCGGTGTGCGCAGCGATATCAATGAGTATCGCAGCAACTGTTTCGCCAGCGGCGGAATCCAAGCGGGCGTGATCAACAATGATTTGAAACTAGGTCCAGCGACACAACCGCTTGGCGATCCTGCCGCCGCACAAGAACCGATCCGTTTGTTGTTAACGAACGAGCCAAACCGTGATTCAAAACAAATCCAATTAACGCTAGTGGCTTATAAAATTTCTGACCCCGATTCGCCGGTTGAAATCGCACGATTGTCTCATTCTTTTCCCGCCGAAAACTTGATCGGCAATGTGGCGATCGTCAACAACTTTGCGCCGCCGACACCACGCAACGCCGCGAAACAAAAGCCGCAGAATCGCTATCGTTTCAGCGATTGGACGGCCACCGGTGAAGCGTTCACGGTGAACCAGTCGCAATCGTTTGGACCGATCCTCTGGTCGATGTATTCGCTCAGCGATTCTCGCGGCCCGGAAGGGTTTGTGATGAAGATCACCGCGCTCACGCCGCCCCTTGGCGATGACGACGATCCGAACGTTTCGCTGGAAATCAAACCCGGTGACCAATGGACGATGATCGGCCAGTCGCCGCTGAACCGCGACGCTTGGACGGCGACGTTCCGCGTGGCAAATTGGGACCAGAGTCGCGAGATTCCTTATCGGCTCAGCTATCAGCTGCGTGATACATCCGGCGGAGAAACCGTTTCGTATCGCGAAGGTGTGATTCGTCCCAATCCGGTCGGGCGACCGCTGCGAGTCGCTTCGATGACGTGCCAGAATGATTATGCGTTTCCTTATGAACCGGTCGCGAATAACCTGCTGAAGCTTGACCCGGATTTGTTGTACTTTTCCGGTGACCAGTTGTATGAAAATCATGGTGGTTTCGGCATCATTCGCGCACCCGCTGAACCGGCGATTTTGAATTATTTGCGCAAGTATTATCAATTCGGCTGGGCCTTTGGCGAAGCGATGCGATCACGGCCGACGATCGTGTTGCCTGACGACCACGACGTGTTCCAGGGTAACATTTGGGGCGAAGCCGGGATGGCGATGGATTTTTCGGTTGATCCGGGCGCATCATCTCGAGGCGGGTACGCTCAACCGGCTCGGATGGTCAATGTGGTTCATGCGACTTGTACTTCGCATCACCCCGACTTTTATGACCCCGCGCCGGTGAAACAGAATATCAGTGTTTATCATGGCGACATGGTTTACGGTGGTGTCAGTTTCGCGATCATTGCCGATCGCCAATTCAAGAGTGGTCCGGAACGGGTAAAGACCGACGGGCCACGTGCCGACCATGTGACATCGCCCGACTTTGATACCTCGGCGCTAGACAAACCAGGATTGGTTTTGTTGGGTGATCGCCAGGAAGCGTTTTTGAAAGCATGGTCAAACGATTGGCGTGGGCACACGATGAAGGTCTTGCTCAGCCAGACTCTATTTGCCGGCGCAGCGACGCATCATGGTGGTTACGATGGATATTTGAAGGCCGATTTGGATAGTGGCGGGTGGCCACAGTCCAAACGCAACAGCGCACTGCGCAGCCTGGAGGGTTCCAATGCCTTGCATCTCAATGGCGACCAACATTTGACGTCGGTGGTGCAGTATGGGATTGACGAGCAACGCGACAGCATTTGGTCGTTTTGTGCTCCGGCCATCGCGGTCGGCTATCCCCGTTGGTGGCGGCCTGATGAACTGGGGATGCCTCACACCAACCGGCCCGCGCACGGGCTTGCCAACACGGGCGAATACCTTGATGGATTTGGGAATAAGATGTTTATGTACGCGGTCGGCAATCCCGAAGTCGCTTCAAAACAGAATCGTTATGAGCGTGCGCACCAGAAGGCGAGCGGTTTCGGTTTTGTGACGATCGATACNNCGGTTGGCCAATCACGATTTCACAAGACCGAAAGGTGTTGGAATGAGTGGTTTAGGCTTTCTAGCCTTTTTATACCCCACATCTTTTTTGACCCCCACGAGCTCGTCTCGTGGGTGAATAAGGTTCGCAAGCTATAAGCCGAAGCCCTCCCAGTCCACCGATTTTAACTTGTGCTCGCCGCTTGAAGCGGCGAGCACAAGTTAAAATCGGACGCAAACTGCGGGTTGTGTCTAGCTTGCTAACCTCGGCTTCCTGCCAGACGAGCTGGCAGGGGAGCAGTGCATGATGAATTGTGGGGTATAAAAAAGCTTCCCAGCCTGTGAGGTAAAGAGTTGGTTGGACATGAGGGTACACGATTCGCAGGCTAGGCATCCTACGCCACTTTAATGGTTTTGTGGATCGCGGTCGTGATGCTTTTGATCGATGTGGACATGCAAGTGTGGTTTGTTTTCAAATAACCACTGCCATCCTTCGTCGTTGACATTCGAATCATCAATATACAGCGATTCGAGATTAGGCAGATCGGCCAACTGCTTCAAACTTTGGTTATTGACCCCGAGTCCGATTAAATGCAGGGCTCGTAATTTCGTAATCTTTGCAATCGATTGCGTGTGGCGATTTCCGCCATTTTTCATCGCAAGACGTAATTGCCTCAGTTTAGGCATGTCGGCCAAACGGCCGATCGCATCGGGAGAAAGCATCTCGCCGGAAATATTCAATAACCAGATGGTTTGCGATTTGGAAATCGCATCCAAGGTTGCATCATCCATCGATACGCCGCGAAAGTGCAACTGTTCCAAGTGCGGCATCGATGCTAGGACTTCACCCGCCTGGGGTGTCAATGTCCCGGCGTCGATTCTTATGATCTTGAGCCGTTCGACGCTAGCCAATGTTTCCAATTGGTCACTAGCGGGTGAGAAATCATACAGCCGAATGGTGTCATCACCCGACTGCACGAGATGCACCAATGCAGCTTGAAAGGCGTGACGTTCCGGCGATGCAGACGGTAGTGTTGCCGGTTCGACCACAGCCACATCGTCCGTAGAGATCAACGTTACGACTAACCAGGTCACCAACAGCATCATCAAAATAACGATGGCGACTAAAATTACCCTGTGGCGGGGCCGCAGCCGGCGCGATAGCATCCTTAACCGATGCTTCAGCGGCATATCGGGGGATTCGTTCCCGGTGTCGCCATCGACACCGGGTGTTATCTCGTTTTCTGTGGCCGTAACCATAGCGATTTACAGAAGCGCGTTCAGTGCAATTGATTACTTTGTATCATATCGACACCAACTCGGCTGATCGCGCCGGGGCTTTCTCAGTCGCTGTTGGGGGAAGCGCACGGTAGATCGCCCGGAATTCATCTTCCATCGAAAGGAACGCCGCGACCACACGCGGGTCGAAATGAGTGCCCGAGTCAGCGACGATCAATGACCTTGCTCGATCGGGATCAAAGGCCGGTTTGTAGCTTCGTTTGCTGGTAATTGCGTCATAGGCATCCGCCAAGGCAACGATTCTGGCTGCGAGCGGAATCTCTTCGCCGGCCAACCCGTTCGGATATCCTGATCCGTCGAACTTTTCGTGATGATAAAGCGCGATGTCATGTGCCATTTGTAAAAACCTGGCATTGGGAAACTCCGCAGCGGTTTCTGCTAGCGCCGCGGCGCCTTGAACCGTGTGCGTCTTCATGATCGTAAACTCATCCGCCGTCAGTGGTCCGGGTTTACGCAGGATGAAGTCTGGGATTGCGACTTTGCCGATGTCATGCAGTGGACTGGTTTCGGCAACCATGCGAACGAAGTCTGAATCGATTTGCCCGTCAAAGTCGTTGTTGTATTGCAAACATTCGGCCAACACACGGCAATACTGGCTAACGCGTTTCAGGTGGCCACCGGTTTCAAAGTCGCGAGATTCAGCCAGGCGTGCTAAAGCGAAAACGGTGATCGCGCGGCTTTCTTGTTCGATGATTCGCCGCCCGATGTTGACCCGCAAAATGAGTTCAACAGGATTAAAAGGCTTGACCAGAAACTCGTCAGCGCCGGCTTGCAAACCCATCAATATGTCTTCGGGACGACCATTGCCGGTCAACAGAATCATATAGATGTATCGCTCGATCGCACCGCTTCGCAAATGGTGGCACAATTCCAATCCATCCATTTCCGGCATATTCCAATCGCAAACCACCAATTCGATTGAGCCTTTTTGCAGGATATCCAACGCTTCGCGACCGTTTACCGCTCGCTGGACGTTGTAGCCGGCCGACTCAAGTGTCGTCGCCGCAACGTGACGCGATACCAGTTCATCATCGACGACCAGCACGTCAGTTGCTGTGGCTTTAAGGGGCGATTTCATTTGCTGGAGATTCATATTGTCGTGCTGATTTCCGTAATGAATGCAAAACAGACGGCTCGCTGGCGACGATGGTCAGGCAAACGCCCAATTTCGTTAAACGCTAGGTCTTCATAACTGCGCAGCCGATGAGACAACGTGATAAATAAACGATCACGTGTAGGTTTGCACTTTCGATCTAGTGATCTGTTCGGTGGTATCGATTGTGTTGACTGTCTGTTGGCCGAAAATGCGTTTTTTTGCCGCAGACCGACTTGGCTGAGGATGAATCGTTGTTGCCGACCAGCGATTTGCTCCACTGGACATAACGCCGCCTAGAATCGACGATTTGCAATCGGCTGGCTTTAAAATCGACTTGGTTCGTTTCGGGGGAAGTTTCTCTTGACTGCAAAAATCAACATTGTCGGGATCGGTGACGATGGACTGGACGGCTTGACCCGACAGGCACGCAACGTGATCGATTCGGCGGAGGTGATCGTCGGTAACCGCAGTCTGATCGATAATTTTGCGATCAATGCGATCCCAATGGCCAAACGAGTCTCCGTTTCCGGTGGGCTGGACGAATTGGTCGAAACGCTGCAGGCTCATGCCGATCAACGTGTGGTTTTGGTTACCGGGGGCGACCCGCTGTTTTACGGAATCGCACGCTTTTTAGCTGAAACGCTCGGAAAAGACCGCTTTGAAGTCATCCCACACGTCAGCAGCATGCAGTTGGCGTTCGCTCGTGTGAAAGAAAATTGGGACGACGCCTACCTGACCAATTTGGCGACACAGTCGCTGGACCGTGTTGTCGATAGCATCCGCACGGCCGATCGGGTCGGCTTGTTTACAACCGAAGTGATTTCGCCGGCGGTCGTGGCGGCAGCGCTACTGGACCGCCGGATCGACTACTTTACCGCTTACGTTTGCGAAAATCTCGGGACGCCTGACGAAACGGTAACCCAAGGCGACCTGAAGTCGATCGCATCACAATCGTTCAGCCCGTTGAACGTAATGGTGTTGATTCGCAAGGTTGGCCGCGCAGACCGCCCAAGCGGAGTAACCGCGACTCGTTTGTTCGGAAACCCCGACGATGCGTTTCTGCAGTCGCGACCCAAACGCGGTCTGCTGACGCCCAGCGAAGTTCGTTGCATCGCGCTGGCGGAATTGGATCTGACGGCACGAAGTGTTGTGTGGGACGTCGGCGCCGGAAGCGGTTCGCTGGCGATCGAAGCCGCTCGCATTGCCAATCAGGGTAAGGTCTATGGTATCGAAATGGATGCCGAAGATTATGGATTGATGATCGATAATGCGGCGGAGTTTGATTGTCCGTCGTTGATTCCGATCCACGGTCGGGCCCCCGAAGCGTGGGCAGAATTGCCCGACCCCGATGCGATTTTTGTCGGCGGGACCGGCCGCATCGTGTCGGAATTGGTCGGCCTGTCGGTTAAGCGACTGCAGCCCACCGGACGAATCGTGATCCAAGTTTCATCGCCAGACAGCTTGGTCGACGTGCAACGCGTGCTCGAACAGGAGGACTTCCGTGTCGATGTCAGAATGATCAATATCGCTCGAGGCCAATATCAGCTTGACCGCATGACCTTCGAAGCACTCAATCCGACGTTCTTGATCATTGGTGTGAAGACGGCGAAATGAGGACGCTTGGTTCGTAGTCCCGCCTTTAGGCGGTTAGTTAGTTGCTGTTAAATCCCGGCCGCCCAAAGGCGGTACTACAAACGGCCGCCTAAAGGCGGGACGACGAACGGTCGCCGCTTAATCCGGCAAAACTTCTAATGTGATCGGTGGCGTTGTAATGCCGCCGTCGGAATTGCCGTTAAGAAAGAACGTTCGTCGACCGAGCTCGGTCATTTCATCGACCGTTATAAAGAATTGACGCTCGGATTCATTTTCGCGAATCAGCAAACCATTCAGGCCGATGTTGTCAACATAAGCACCGAATGGCAAATTACGGCCGGATTGTTCGTTACCCAAGGAGATTTGATTCTTAAAACCTTCTTTACGGTCCGCTCGCACGATTAACGAAATCGTTTCACCGCGCCGGGCCAAGACGACCTCGTGCGGTTGCAGCGGTTTCGCACTGGCATCGCCGTTGTCCGGATAAATCGCCAGCGTCGCGTTGCCTCGATCGGCCAACGTCAATTTTCCCGCCGTCCCAGCAGCGCGTTCGATCGAGCGATGATTGATCATCGCGCGAGCCGTGATCTTCGGCTGCACTTCGCCGTCCCAAGCCGTTGTGTCCGTCGGTGCATAGATTGTGCCGGTCGCGAATCGTTGTCCGGCTTGGATCGTGATCGGGAAATTGCTGACCAAACCTTCGGGCAATCCCTCAATCTCAAACGTCACCTCGCCATCAAATCCGTCTTGGCGATCGACCATCACCATCAATTCGCGACCAGTGCCTTTGAGCAGCGGAGCGCCGATCGCTCGCACACTGGGCGTGAACATCGGATTGGCCGGACGAACTCGCAATCGATACTTATAAGATTCGCCGCCTTCGCCACGCGTGTCACGCAATCGCACAAGAAAGCGATCCGTCGACGGAGCCTTAAAAATCAAATAGCTGTCTTTCCCTTTGGTCTGACTCGGATTGTCATCGTTTTCATAGGCAATATCGAATACCGGCAAACCGTTGGCCAGCGGCGATTCGTCATGCCCCAGCGGCCGGACGATGTAAGCCGGTTCGCCCAACGCGTGGACCGTGCCAGTTGTGCCGAAATAGGTCCAGCGGTTTCCCATGCCAGGAAAAACATCAAACCCGGAGTCGGCACCGCGCGGGTACAGCCACAAACGATTGACTTCGCCAGAGGCATAAAAGTACTCGCCCAGCTTCATTTCTTGCCACGCGAAGACACGGAAATCGCCGGTTTGAGTGCTATCTTTTCCGCGGAACGTAAAATACGAATCTCGCACCGCCTGCAACCGCGTTTGAATGATCTGTCCGCCGTTTACATCCCGCACTTCAACAATCGTATCGATACGACTGTCCAGTCCGCTGGTGTCGGTTTCGATAACCCACATCTCGCCGGCGCGAGCATCCAGTGCATACCAATCTTCTTCTGCCGATTGCGAAATCACACCCGAAACTTCTGCGCCCCGCGGGATCGCGATCGCAGCGTCATAGCCCGTTTGGTCGGCCAGCGATTGTGCCTTCCGCAATGTCGCTTCATCGGTCACCACCATGGTTCCGGTATCGACATAAACCGCTGCGACTTCTGCTGCTGCTGCACTCAGTTTTTGATCAGCCGCGATCGCTGCGTCGGCCGGCGGCAAATCGAACCGAGTCACACCGCCACCAATGGTAGAAATCAAAACGTGTGATCCATCGGCCGCGATCGCCAAATCGGTCGCGACACCTTCTAAGGTTTGTGTCGGGCCAATTTGTGTCCAGTCTTTCATCGAGATGACTTTCAAATTGCCCGATTCACCGATCACAACGCAGCGTGTCGCATCGGGAGTGATGGCAACGTGCATCAGCGGCGATTCGTCGAGGTAACGCGACGTGATCAGGGGGTTAATCCGTTCTTCTTTTGTCGACACCAGGCTCCAGACCCGCAAGCGATTATCGGCACTGCCTCCCAAAACCAATTTGCCGTTTGGCGACACGGCAACCGCCAACACTTCGCCTTCCGGTTGGCTCATCGTGTCCAAGCGCCGACCCGACTGGACATCCCAAACCTTCACCGTTTCGTCCGCCGATCCGCTGACCAGTACCGTCGATTCGGGTGAAAACGCGATCGACAGCACCGCGCCGTTGTGACCTTCTAAGGTGCGAATCGGTTGGAACGTTTTCGCGTCCCAAAGGATGATCTTCTGGTCATAACTGGCGGTTGCAATGAAACGTCCGTCCGCCGAAAAGATCGCCGATTCGACTTCGTCATTGTGTCCGATCATTTCACCGACCAAATCGCCGGTGGCAACATCATAAACCGCCGCGCGTCCGTATAAGCCGGTCACACCGGATGCGACCAGCAGTTTGCCGCCATCACCGCTGAAGGCGATCGAATTGATTTTGCCCGGTTGGGCAGGCAACTTGATCGTTTCCTGGCCATCGGCATCGATGATCTGTACCTCTTGGAACTTTGCGATCGCACGGATCCCATCGCTGCGCATCGCGATTGCGGTCAACGGTTGGATCGCACTGGACGACGGTTCGATCTTGGGCACTCGCAATTCACGCTTCATTTCGCTGTCGCCATCGGGACCGATCGCCCCTTGTTCGATCCAGGCCGCCAGCGTCGCCAATTCTTCTTCATTAGGCCCCTGGGCATCATCGGGCGGCATTACCGGTTCCAATTGCCCTGACGCCATCAGAAACAACCGGCTGCTGGACGGCACACCCGCTGTGATCGCCGGTCCGGTTTCGCCGCCGCGCATCAAATCGGTGAACGATTGCATGACAAATCCGCCCTGGGCTTCGTCGGCCGTGTGGCAAGCGATGCAGTATTTTTCGAAGATCGGCAGAACGTCTTTCATATAGTCCACCGGTTCCGCAGCCCTAAGAAACCCGGTGGTGAATAGGGCGATGAAAGCAGTTGTGGTTTTCGTGCTGATCGAGTTCATAAGATTGATTACAAAACGGGTTCGATGGATGCGAAGGTTTTGTTTGCGTGGAGGGAGAAGTCTTGGGGGGCGGTTGGCGCAGAAGCGATCTCGCCGCACCGAATGAAGGACCGCGACCGCCTGTCAAATTGTAACGGATTTCTGCTGTGAACGGGTTTCATCGCCGTCATTTTCAGCGGCAAAAACTGTTTTGCCGCCTTCGGAATCCGCGACACCAACTCTTAAATCATAATCCGTTGCTGCGACGTTTGCCGGTCTGGTTTTTGCGATTTCGCATTACCGGCAAGCGGTTTCTGCCGCCTTTTCAAACAGAACCTAGCCCCTGGATCGCGCGTTCGATCATCTGCACCGATCGTTTGACCACCTTGCCGCGCCACGATGCCGAAGCGGGACAGAAGAGTTCCAACAGATTTCGTTTGGCACGCTTGGTGATGGCTTTGTCGGGGCTGGGGAAATGGTGTGCTTGGTTTTCGGCCCGCAAGCCTGCCAAAACTTTCAAAGGTGGATAAGTGCCGAACTCTGCACAGGCATACAAATATTGGGGTGTGAGATTTTGTGAGACACACCAATTGCCGAAACTGCCGTTGCACTGGTAGGCGACATCCGTTTTGTCGTCGGTTTGAAAGGCGTGTTTGCCATACCAGTCGACCAGTCGTTGACGCTGGTGATTGGTCGGTTGGTAATCGATCAACAGTTTGTCGGTTGCTCGTTTTCCCAGGCCTGTATGAAAATCAAGATGCACGGTATCGCGAATGCCAGATAGGAGACGCGGCATTTGGCGGGCGAGAATCTGTTGCGATTCGCTGGCCGTGTGCCCTCCGAAAAAGAGGCCTTTGGGAAAATCGTATTGTCCAGCGGCGATCGATTGCCTTAGCGACGCCATGCCGAATCGTGCGACTTGCATTGCCGCCTTAAGGTAGAAAAGTTCGAAGGTTGTCGGCGGATAGGGTGGGTTCAGCAGTCGATCGAGTTTACGGTAGCCCGGTGGTGAGCCTTGGAAGGATTGGTCGGAGAGCAAAAAATTGCGATTCAAGTCGACATTGTTTTCGTCGAATCGCCGCAGGGCGGCAAAACCATAAGGGTTTATCGCATGGATGAGAATGATGTTGACATCGGTGGGTTGCGACTTCTGCCAACGTTCCAGCATCGCCAGTTGGATGGCAGACCCCAGGAACCCTTCAACGCCGTGAACGCCGCTGGACAGGACCAGCGCCGAATCGCTGGACGTCGTTCGGTGATAGGCGACGTCGATCGTCAGTGCCGATTGTGATGAGGGCTGTCCACCGGATGCCTGTCCAGGTGAACCAGATGCGGATCCGCAGGCCGATGTGGCATCGTCTTGAGTCACGCTGGCATCGATCGGAAACGATTCCACAGTCCATCCGGCCACAGCGGCGGCTTGTCGAAATCGATCGCGAGCGGTCGAGTAATTTGGCGAGAAGCAATGAAGGGGCATGTTGTCAGTGGTCACTCCGCCGCTTGCCACTGCAGGACCGAAAGGATCGCTCGATGGTCCGATGCGACGGCTTCATCGAGCACTCTCGTTTCGATCGCCCGCCACTTCGACGGCGGCGCGACGAGGATGAAGTCGATTTGTTTGGTCGGCTGGCCGACCGGAATCGTCGGCAGCGGATCGTCGTTGGTGATTTTCCAGACTGACGAAAACAAGCGCATCGTTTCGCTGTCGGGTGTCGCGTTCATGTCGCCGGCAAGGATCGCTGCGGCGTCGCGATGTTTGGCGATCAAGTCGTTGATCACCTTCGCCGACGCCAGCCTTTCGCGTTCGTCGGGCCGGTAGTCGAGATGCGTAGCCAGAAACACGAGTGGGCCGATCGGTGCCGGGGCCGCGATTGTCGCTTCAATCACGCCTCGCTGTTCACTGTTGTCGATGTTGGGCAGCAGATGATTCGTGTGACTGGTGATCGGAAATCGCGACAGGATCGCGTTGCCGTAGTGGCCGCCCTGCAGCGGAATGTTCGCGCCAAAGACGACGTGCATGCCGGTCAGCTCGGCAAGTTGGGCCGGTTGGTCGACCGACTGCGAACGCTTGACCTTCTGGTCGACTTCCTGCAAGGCGACGATGTCGGGCTGGACCGATCGAATCAGGTCGGCGATTCGTGGGACGTCCAGCTTGCGATCGACACCCTCGCAGTGATGGATGTTGTAGCTGAGCACGCGCAGCCGAAGCGGCTCGGCGGCAGTCGCGGCGGGCATGGCCGACAGGACAACCAGCAAGGTGACAACGATCGGAATCCAGCGGGTCAGGTGTGCGTTTAGCGATCGGGTGAGTGTCATCGTGGCGGGGCTTGGGTGAAGTGGGGTTAGGCGGGGTGGGGCCAGGTGCAGCGACAGTCTAGTGAATCGTCGGCGCGTGGGCAGCCACGGCTTGGGCGCGGATGTTGCACTGGCGGTTGCATGTGGTTCTGCAATCCGACTTGCGAGGGATGGCTTTGGTGGGAAGTTTATTAAGCGGCGACCGGCTCTTGGTCTCGGTCTTGTTCCTGGCGTTAATCTTGGCGGTGGCCGACTTGTTGATCGTCACCGGCAGCATCGCGTTGCTGGTCTTCGCCGGCCTGCTGTTCGGCGTCCTGTTGCACGGCGTGTCGAATTGGTTGGCAGAGCGAACGGCGTTTTCAAGAACTGTCGCCTATTTTTTTGTTGTCGCCACGCTGCTGGCGCTCATCGCTGTCGGGTTCTTTCATCTCGGCTCGCAGATCGTCATGCGATGGGAGAAGTTGTGGACCGAGATGATCGCTGCGGTGGAGAATGGCCAGAAGTGGTTGAAGGACCAGGGGTGGTCGGCCAGCGTTATGCCCACCCAGGACGAAGTGGAGTCGATGATCAAAGATGCGAATGGCCAGTTCCTGCCGCAGATGCTGGGCGGCCTAGCTTGGCTGGGCTGGGGGCTGACCGGAGCGTTCGTGATTCTTTTCGTCGGGCTCTACGGCGCGTACGATCCGGGCCTATACAAGACCGGGGTCGTAAAACTTTTTCCGCTGCCGCGTCGGCCACGGATCGCGGAAGTCACCTCGACGCTCGGCGCGGCGATGCGCCGATGGATCCTCGGGCGAATGATGTCGATGGCATTCGTCGGCGTGTTGACCGCGATCGGAATGTGGTTTCTGGAGGTGCCGATGTACGGAACGCTGGGCGTGCTTGCGGCGCTGTTCACGTTCATCCCCAACATCGGGCCGCTGCTGGCCTTGGTGCCCCAGGTCTTGCTGGCAATCAACTTGGGCGGCAACACGGTTCTGTACGTGATCCTTTTCAACCTCGTCCTCGAAGGCGTCGAAAGCTTCTTGGTCACTCCGATGATCCAGCAACACGAGGTCTCGCTGCCACCGATCGTGACAATCGCGACGCAACTACTCTGCGGCGCGTTGCTAGGGGTCATTGGTTTAATGATGGCCGCGCCGTTGGTCGTCGTGCTGACCGTCTTGATCCAGATGCTGTACATCGAAGATCAGTTGGGCGATCCGAACCCTGGCGAATTGACCAGCGACCAACCGCGTTCGTAGCCCCGCCTTTCGGCGGCCATGAATTTAATGAAGCCGCTTGAATGCGGGACAGCGAACCGCAGTCGGCGCAATCCGACCAATTGCGTCTCCGCGAGTCTTGACTTTTGCTGCAGCGTGCGACGCCGAAATGGATGCCCCTCTGGTGGAATTGATTCTGCGGTGCGGATGCGTTGCGGCGATCGGTGTTGCCGTTCGGTCCCCTGAGCTCGCGCCACCAGGGCCTTGCCCCACACGCCAGTCGCCAGCTCGCCAAACCGCCCCTGTCGCCACAGCGGCGTTTTGCCGCCAAACGCCAGCAATCTGCCCGCGCAGCGTCACGAAATCGAATTTTCCAGCCATGCCTGAAAAGAAAATTTGAGACAGACACTTGGTTTTTGCACAGACATGCCCTGCCTAGAAACTGTGCAGCCTGGCGGTGCCTGTCGATTGGGCGGCGGCGGTTGGTGGCTGCGCACTGTTTGGGCATTGAGCGTAAGTTGTTTTGCTAGCGAGACTTTCGTTGATCGGTTTGATCGTGTGGAAGGATGAGCCACCGGTCGCACAGGAGATAGCGACTGGCCTCCACCGAACCCAATTACGAAGACGAAAGACGGCTAGCCATGGACCACGAAACCCAACCCGCTCAATACCTTCCCCAGTCCAACCGTACTGGCGACTTCGCGGCTTCTGGAAACAGCAGAATCGATCCGGCGATTTACCAGGGCCAGTTGACGCGTGTTTCGGCGCAAGTTAGCCAGCCGCCGGGGCCGGCAACCGCGGCCGCTGCGGCCCAGAAACCGGCTGCAAGACCGGCAAATGATGACCCCTCCGGTGGACAGGCTGATGCGGTTCCGGCTCCGATCGAGCCGCTGCGAGTTCCGGAGATGAATCGCGGGCTGCAACTGAATCAACGTCCCGGTGAAGTCGTGCGGATCGCGATCGACGTGTTTGCGATGACCAGCAGTTGGGTCGATTTCTATCGTGCGATCCTCGGCCCTGAAGGCGTCGCCCGTAAACTATTCAAGGGTGCGGACCAGAATCGATTCTGGGAATCGACGCCTGAGTTTTTCCAGGTCCAGGAAATGTTGACCGCAATCCGAAGCCAGGATGATCTGAAGTCAGACAGCGTCGAGCCGCTGAGGATGATCACAATCCGCCTGCCGGTCAGCATGCACGAGGCGCTGAAGTTGGAGTCAAAAGAGCGGAACACCAGCATCAACAAGCTGTGCTTGAGCAAGCTGCTGAACGGGATCGACCAGAAATTGATTCCGCAGGAGAAGGGGCGCATCCGCGGCCGTAAGCCAGGGCCGCAAGGGAAGCGGCCGGTGGTGAAAAGCGAGATTTGAGATTTCAGATTTCGTCTTCGTCTTCGTCTGGCTCGTCCTCGTCTGACCCGAAACTGGTCGGCGCTGACTTGCGTTTGACCATCGTGATCTCGTTGCCAGACTCGTTGTGCCGAACTTCGTCCATGAACGAATGGATCAGCAACAGGCCTCGGCCGCCGGCCCGCTCCAGGTTAGCCGGGTCGGTCGGGTCGGGCAGTTCGGCGGTGTTGAACCCGCGGCCGGAATCGCGGATCGTGAACGTCGCGACTTCGGGGGTCGCTGACAGCGAGATGTAAACGCGGCGTTGGCGATACGGCGATCGGGTCTTGCGCAGTTCGACCAAATCGACGAACGGTTTGCCGTCGTCGATCTGCCTCAGGTCAGTCGACACTTCCAAGTTGCCGTGGAAGATCGCATTGACGATCGCTTCATCAAGCGCCATCGCGATCTGCATCCACTGCATCTCATCACAGAACTCCAGTTCCGCCAGCGTCTGTTCCATTCTCGCGATGATGCCCGGCACCAGCGCTTCGCAATTGCCGATTTCGAAATGGATATCCGATCGGACGATCGTCGCCGACGTCGACGGTGTTTCGCCTTCGGCGTTGACGACTTCCAAAACCTGGCTGACCGTATCGCACAGGTACTCGGCAAGTTCTCGTTTGGGGACGTAGCTGGTCGCGCCCAAATGCAGCGCGTCCGATGCGATCGACTCGCTGCCGACGGCCGTCGTCAGGATTACCGGCAACGACTGATACCGTTGTTTGATCTCGGCGACCAATTCCAGCCCGTTCATCTCCGGCATCTGCAGGTCCGAGACGACGATGTCGGGCATCGCCGCTTCGATCAGCTTCAGCGCCTCGATCCCGTTCTCGGCACACACCACATGAAACCCACCACCTTCCAGCACCAGACGAATCTGCAACTGCTGCGTCGGACTGTCGTCGACCACGAGAACCGTGAAGGCGGATGGCATAGGTTGTCCTTCGACGAGCGATAGCGGGGATATTGGGATGAGGTGCCGCATCGAGTGCGGGATCGCGATGTTGCGGGTTGGCTAGGCCAGATCGTAACGATTCAGATCAGACATGACGAGGTTATTGCCAGCGGTAGATTCGCAGCCGGTCCAGGGCTCGAACCATCACCCAGAAACCGGCGCCATCGGCCGCAGGCTGAACTGCGCCGCCTGCTACAGGCTGGACTGCCAGGTGTGCCCACGAGTCATCGGCCACCTTCGTTTCCGCCAGCAGCCGAAACGCGTCGGTATCCGCGGCGATCAATCGCAGCTGGCCGTCGGCGGCAAGCGCCAGAATGCTTCCGCTCTCTGGGCTGGCCACCATGCTCCAGTATTTCCCGAAAGGCTGTGTCGTCCACTTTTCCGTTCCATCGGCCAAGCTCATGCAGACAAACCGCTCGTTCTTCATGTGCATGTAAAGGTGGTCGCCGACGACGACCGGAGTCGACATGTAGGCCTGTGCCTTGTTGTCCCAAACCTGGTCGACCTTGGCCACCGATCCGTCGTTCATCGACACGTTGAACATCCGCGACCGACCGCTGTGGGCCGACGAGAAGAGTCGATCGCCAGCGACCACTGGCGTCAAAATGTTCATCCCGCGAAACGATTCAATCGGTTCGGACCACAATTCGCGACCATCTTCCAGCGACACGCCGGCCAGTCGGTCGCGAGTCGCCACCACCAACTGCCGCTGGCCAGTGACCGTGGCGATGATCGGACTGCTGAACGCGCCGCCGGTCATCATCGAGTCGCCACCTTTGAGTGTCTGCCAAATCATCTTTCCGTCGGCCAGAGACAGTTTGGTTGTTCCGCCACCGACTTGAATGTAAACTGCGTCGCCATCGATCACCGGCGAACAGACGCAACCGAACGCCTGCAGCGGGTCGCCAAATTGTTTGGCAAAGTCGACTCGCCATTTCTCTTTGCCGGTTTTCGTGTCCAGGCAAACCAGCACGTCTCGCATTCCCGCGACGACCAAATTGTTTTCGTCACAGGCCGGCGTGGCCCTGATCCAATCACCGTTGGAAGCGGCAAAGAACGGCACCGCCATCGCCCCTTCCCACTTCGTCGTCCAAACCTGCTGGCCGGTTTCCAGCTTGAAAGCGGTCACTCGCTCGAACTGCTTATCCACAGTTTCAGTCGTGAAAACCAAATCGCCCGAAGTGACCGGCCCACTGTAGCTTGGCCCCAGTTCGACTTCCCAAACCATTTTCAGTCGGTCGCCCAGAGTTTCGGGCCACTTGCCGCCGATCGATTGGCCATCGCGTTGTGGGCCACGCCACTGGCCCCACGATGGTTCGGCGGATTGCGATCGAGGCGACGGACCGCAAAGGATCGATAAGCCGACCAGCGTAAAAACAAGGCGTGATGAATACGAGTACCGCATGCTTGGGATTCCCTTGGGGCAAATGAGCAAAAGATCGAGTAGGCCGAAAAAGTGTTGCCATTTGCAAATAATGGCAAATTGAGTTTAGTGCACTGGCAAACCGAGCGGGTTTAATACCCCGCCGGTCCGGTCGCAGCGACATCCAAAATCGGCATGCCCAAACTTGTGCGGCACTCATCCAGCATCTCTTTTGTACGGCTCGCACCGACACGCGACACACCAATCTGGCGCACCTTCAGCAACGTTTCCAGGTCGCGAACACCACCGGCGGCCTTCACTTGCACATGATCGGGCGAGTACTTGCGCATCAGTTTCAGGTCGTCGATCGTCGCGCCGCCGGTTCCATAACCGGTTGAGGTTTTGACCCAATCGGCATTCAATTCACCACAAATCTCACACAAGCGTTTTTTGTGGTCGTCATTCAAGTAACAGTTCTCGAAAATCACCTTCACCTTCTGGCCGGCTTGATGGGCGACATCGATCACACCATGAATGTCTTCGCGAACATACTTCCAATCACCGCTAAGTACCTTGGAAATATTGACCACCATATCCAGTTCACGACACCCATCGGTGATCGCTCGCTTGGCTTCGGCAACCTTGATCGATGAAGTGTGCCCGCCGTGAGGAAACCCGATTGTGGTGCTGGGCATGACGGTGCTGCCGGCCAACAGTTCCGAGCATCGCGCCAAGTAATACGGCATGATGCACACGCTGGCCGCGTCGTAAGCAAGCGCCAGGGCGATCCCAGTTTCCAGATCGCTTTGCGACATCGTCGGGTTCAACAAACTATGGTCGATCATCTTGGAGATGTCGGAATAGGTGTAATCAATGCTCATAAGATTCTGTTTTCGAGAGGATGGAGGTTCGGTTCGGCTCGTAGTCCCGCCTTTAGGCGGCCTTCGCAACCATTTGTTAGGCTTTTTCCGAAAAGGGGTCTGACCCTCTCCGAGAAGAAGCGAAACACAGGTTAAAACGGCTTGCGTCCAAAGGGTCAGACCCTTTTCGGACAAAGCCTATTATCGTTACAACTTCGGTATAAAATGTCTTAAAAAATCATACGACTGCTTCAGCGCCAGCTTTCGCAAGTCCAGCGTTTTCTCATAGATTCGGTCTTCCACTTCAACGCAGACCGGTCCGCGATAGCCGGCATCGCCTAGCGTCGAAAAAAACTTGCCCCAATCGACGTCGCCCAGCCCCGGCAATTTCGGCGTGTGATAGGAGTTCGGATAGCCCAAGATACCGACTTCATCCAGCAGATGCCGGTCGACGCGAACATCCTTGGCATGAACGTGAAAAATCCGCTCAGCAAAGTCGCGCATCGGCTTCAAATAATCCATCTGCTGGAAAACCAAATGCGACGGATCGTAATTCAACCCGAAATGGTCGCTGGGGATCGAATCGAACATCCGCCGCCAAATCGCCGGGCTGTGGGCAAGGTTTTTCCCGCCCGGCCATTCGTCGGCGGTGAACAACATCGGACAATTTTCGATCCCGATCTTTACGCCTTGAGATTCCGCGTGGTCGACCAGCGGTTTCCAGACCTGTAAAAAACGTGGCCAGTTATCGTCGACCGACTTGACCGGATCGCGGCCGACGAATGAATTGACCCGCCCGATGCCCAAAATCGCCGCCGCGTCGATCACTTTGCGTAAATGCTCGACCGCTTGTGTCGACTCTTCCACGTCAGCCGTCAATGGGTTCGGGTAATAGCCCAGGCCGCTGATGGAAACCCCATAACTGGCGACCATCGAATTGATCTCGCTGGCCCGCGAATCCGACAAATCGTTGACATCGATGTGCGTGATCCCCGCATAACGCCGCGTCGCTTTGCCCACCGGCCAACACATCACTTCCACACAATCGTAACCCAGATCTGATGCCGTCTTCAGCACCGATTGGAACGATTCGTCTGGAAGGATTGCCGTTACAAAACCTAACTGCATCATTTTGAATCTCCTACGTTGACCCAACCGCCACACTGATGGCTTTTCAGAATCGCTTCACAGATTTCGATCTCGCGGTGACCATCGGCGAAAGTTGGGAAGGAAGGTTTCGCGGCGAAATCGCCCGCCTTGATATAACCATAAAAATCGCGAAACAGTTGTTTGAAGGTATCAGGAAAACCTTCGTTATGCCCGCCGGGGTAGGCGGCAAAATTGGCGGCCCGTTTGGACAGAAGTGCCGGGTCGCGAATCAGCGTTTCGTTGGGGCGGTCGCGATAACCGATCTGCAACTCGTTTGGCCGTTCGCTGTTCCATGACAATGATTGGCGTGAGCCGGCCAATTCATATTGCAAACAATTCTTTCGGCCTGCCATGACCTGCGAAACATGGACCGCGCCTTGAGCGGTGACCTTGGTGTCGCCATGGAACTTCAGCAACACGGATCCGAAATCTTCGGTTTGCACGTCGACCCATTCAGCGATCGGTCCATACAGCTTCGCAGAATCGCTGGCCGATTTACCCGTAAACGTTTCGACTTCGCCTCCGGGGCGAATCCGTTTTTCAAACACCGTTTGCAAACTGGCGCAGACCGATGTGACTTGCTTTCCCGTGATGAAGGTAATCAAATCGATCAGATGGGTGCCAATGTCGGCGACCGCACGCAACGGGCCACCGTCCTCTGTGCGAATCCGCCAATTGTAATCGGTCTGGTACAGCAACCAATCTTGCTGATAGCTGCCCGTTATATGAAACAGTTCGCCGCATTCGCCCGCCGCCACCCGCTGAGCCGCTTCGATGCAAAGTGGATAATATCGAATGTTGTAATTGACGCCGCAAACCAAACCCGACAGCGACGCCATCGCGACTAAGCGTGAGGTTTGTTCGGAGTTCATCGCCAGCGGTTTTTCGCACAGCACGTGTTTGCCGGCACCCAACACCGCGGCGACATGATCAAAGTGCAATCGATTGGGGCTGGTGATGTGAACGACGTCAACCGATTTATCGTCCAGCAATTCGTCAAGGCTGGAGTAGCCTTTGGGCAAGCCTAGTCGCGACGCGGTATGAGCCGATTTACCCGATGTCGATCCGAGCACCCCGGCGACGGGAATACCAATCCGGCGCAGCGCTTCGACATGCACGGGGCCGATAAATCCGGTGCCAACAACTGCGGCGGTTAATGTTTTGCTCATCTTGGTAATCGTCGCGATAATTCAGCGGCAGTTCAAGACGGGCAAGCAGAGGTCGCACAAGCGGGGTGCAGCGTAACGACTCACTTCATCTGCCAACGATCGCCGGTCGAAAGGACCGACCGTGCGTCGTTGCCAGCTAGCCACTGTTTCGCGGCCTCGTCGTCCCGCAAATAGGCATCCCAGAATGCGGTCGACAACGCCAAAATCGCGTTCCAGTGTTGCGGGTTTCGCTCGACTTTTGCTCCCCCATCGCTTCGCTCGGTGAATGCGTAATGATTGCCATCCTTTAGCACCAATTCAAACTTGTCGCCTGGTGGCAGCGCGGGGAAAACTTCCAACCGAGACTCGGGCGTCGTGTCGCCGATCGGTGAATCGTCCTTGGTTCCGGTCATCAATAGCCACGGAATCTGCACTTCGCTGAACGCTCGTTCGGCAGACACCAACTTATTCTGCGGCCTGCTGGGGCTCATCACCACCGCGGCCTTGATCCGGGTTTCGGTCAAACTGCCGCCGATCGGTTGTCGTTGCCCCGACACGGCTTGAGTCGTCACAGCGCCGAACGAATGGCCCGACATGCCCAATTGTTTCGTGTCTAATCGACCGGCTAGTGGGCCGGTGGCATCAGCAGTCATCCTTTCCAAGCGATCGATCGTCGCGCGAACGTCGTCCACTCGATCCTTAAAGTTTTGCACACTCGCCGCAGCCTTTAAAGTTTGGATCCGTTGTCGCAGCGGCACATCGCGCCACACCGATTCGTCGCTGCCGGGGTGTTGCAAGAAGACCACCGCATAGCCGCGTGCGGACCAATGTCGGCCGAGATAAGCCGACCCTTGGCGGCTGCCGCCAAGCCCATGGCTGAAGATCACGACCGGTGCGGCGACTTTTTCATAAGGCAGATAAACGCGAATCGGGATTTCGCGTTTTCGCTTGGCGTCTTCAATCGTTAAATCGATCGGATCGCTTGCTGGCGACTTGGAAGTGTCCGGTATCGATAGCGGATCGTAAGTGGCCTGGGCAAACGCGTCGGCAGATAGCTCCCAGCAGAACATTGCGGCCACAATCGCTGCCCCCAATAAGATCGACGTCTGCTGCATCGGTTTCCCCTTTAATCTCTTGCTGTTTACGATGCTGAAGTTAACAACCACAGCACAAAATTAATTCAAAGCTCATGTACATCGAATCAGACGGCAGTCGCAAATCGCTCGGCGATGTTGACATCTTGTATCACGAGGGAATTTACCACCTGTTTCACCTGGTGTTGCCCAACCACGATTATATCGCTCACGCGATCAGCCGTGACGGTTTGTATTGGATTCGGGTTGAAAATGCGTTATTCATCGGTCATCCGGGTGCGTGGGACGATTCGATGTTGTGGACGATGCACGTTTCCGCCGATCCGCATCGCCCCGGTCATTGGCGAATGTTTTACACTGGCATTTCACGCCATGATCGTGGTCTAAAGCAGCGGATCGGAATGGCACGCAGTGAAGACTTATACAATTGGACCAAAGCCGACGTTTCCTGGACGCATAACGGCAAACAGCCTCGGAAACCGATCATCGAACCGACTAACATCGTCGCGATGGTCGATTCCCAAAGCTGTCTGCCGATCGAACCATCGCCACAGCACTACGAGGCGGATATTGACGAGGGGCGCAACTGGATCAGTTGGCGAGACCCGTTCTATTTGCGAGACCAGGGGAAAGGGTGGCTGTTGTGTTCAGGGCGAGTCAACCATGGTCCGGTGGTACGACGCGGTTGTGTGGCGGCGATCGAAGAAACCGGTGTCGACCAGTTTGAATGTCGGAAAGCCTTACACCATCCTGGAATGTATGACGACATCGAAGTTCCGAACCTTATTAAGATTGCTGACGAGTATTACTTGATCGGCAGCATTCGCGAAGATGCCAAGATTCGTTATTGGCACACCAAGCAAATCGGCCAGCCGTGGCAGAGTTATTCGGACAACGTCCTGTTGGGCCAAGGGAATTATGCCGGCCGGATTTGTGAAGATGATCGCGGGCTACTGATCTGGAGTTTCTTTTCGCAAAACGATTTGAATCGCACCGCGTCCAATATCTTGCCGCCACCCAAACGGCTCGTTCGCAATCCGGCAGGATTCTTAAGGGTGCAAACTTATGAAAAGATTTTGCAGCGAGTCACCAAAACGATCGATGCAAAATCGTTATGCCCGCTAGGAACGGAAGTTCCAGCCGGTAGGTGTGAAGTCATCGGTCCACGCACACGATTGGCCGGTATTTCTGGTTTTGAAGCGTTCGTGTTCCCGGAAAACGAGCACGATTTCCGGCTATCTGCAACGGCGAGGTTAAGCGGTGCCGGCAAGTGTGGGCTGGTCCTGCGCCTCGATCGTGATTCGCGAGACGGATACTATGTTTCGCTGGACCTGCTAAAAGGCGTCGCACAATTGCGAGCCTGGGGGACCAATGGAGGCGCCACGGGCGAGCACATGATGAAATTCCAAACCTTGCAGTCTGGGTTCTGGTACACAGAAACCCCCGGCGTGGCGGATTTGCAACTGATCGCTTGGGGCAGCTATATCGAACTGTCGATCGACCAACGGGTCGTGCTGTCGCTCGCTAACCACGAATACGACAGCGGCGCGGTCGGGTTTTACATCGAAAGCGCCGAGGTTGAACTGGAAAATCTGCAACTCGACCGCCTGGACCCACCGGCCCAGTCCGACGAACACCTGGCCGTCGGATGATCTGTATGATGCTGGTCATTACGAAACGCAAATTGCATGCGAAAGGTTTTGTTATAGCCGTGGATCGGCACGCCTTGGGCGGTCGGCATCCTTGCCGGATTCACAACAATATAAACCGATGCTCCGACACTTGGCGGTCATACAACTTAAATGAACGAGTCAAAGGATCGGCCGAAATCGGATAATGCTTAATCGCAGTGAAGACCTATTTCAGCTTTGCGATGGCTGCCATCACTTTTTCGGCGTCTTGTCGCGCGTTAACGTTGTCATCCTTGTATGCAACCTTTCCGTCACGATCGATGATGAATGTCCAACGCTTGGTCGTGACGTTGCGAACCAAGTCGTACTCCACGCCGTCGATCGTCGCTTTGACCGTTTTTTCGCCAACGGTCTTGGGGACACCAAACGCATCCGCGACTTTGCCTTCGACGTCGGCCAAGAGTGGGAAGTTCAAGTTATGAGCTTTCTTGAACAATTGATGACTTTCGACGGTATCACCACTGACGCCGACCACGGCGACATCCTTACCGGCCAACGCGCCCAGGTCGTCTCGGAACGCGCATGCCTGGGCCGTGCAACCGCCAGTCATATCAGCGGGATAAAAGTAAACAACAACGATCTTCTTGCCGAAATGATCCGACGACTTCCAAGGTTTCCCTTGGTCGTCATTGACCTCGAACGTCGGTGCCTTGTCGCCGACCGATAACGATACCGATTCGGCTCGTCCCGTCGCGGAAAACAACATGGCGCTGGAAGCGAACAAGACGCAAAGCGATCGGGAAATTGTGTTAAGCATAAGATTTCTCTGCCGTGGTTGGCGAACGGTGGGACAGGTTTGGAAGGACGCTCGCACGTTGGCGAGCGATCGTATTTTAACCGATCGACCGGTCAATGCGATGGCTTGGCCGCAATCATTCGAATCACCCGAATGGGCGTGCCGGGCAGATCGATGGGGTGTTCTTCTACCGTCCACCGGCGCTCAGTCGCCCAGGCGATGAACTCCGTCGACACCGATCGGTAGGGATCGCCCAGCAACACTTCGCCGCCGACGGCGAGGTGACTGTTCAAGGTCTGCAGCAAACCGCCCCAGCATTTGCGCAAGTACGTTACGTCGCTGGCGATGATCAACGGGAAACGTTTTCCGGGTAAAACGTCGGTGCCAAAGACCAAACGGCGGACTTTGCATCGGGTTATGTAATATCGCTGCAGCGTCAACCGCAGCAGGATCAGCGGATCGGTTGCTCCGTCGGTGAAGGTGACTTTCGCGCCCCGCAGCGCAGCGGCGATTCCCGCCACGCCGGTTCCACATCCGAGTTCCAAGACGTCCAAACCCTGCAAATCGCGTGTCGCGAGGAACGCGTCCAGTCCAGTCGTCGAGTGCCACACTTGCGCCCAAAAGGGATCAGCCAGTGTGGTTTCATCTTCGTCAGTGGTCGATGCCGATTGCCGCTGGCAAGCCCGGATCAGCATTTCGTTCGGGTCGGTC
Source organism: Planctomycetaceae bacterium UBA6163 (assembly GCA_002428205.1). Lineage (GTDB taxonomy): Bacteria > Planctomycetota > Planctomycetia > Pirellulales > Pirellulaceae > UBA6163. The sequence continues at coordinate 20,124 of DIUH01000443.1, read as the reverse complement.
GGGGTCGCGATTTCGATCTGGCGGCCGGCGACGATGATCGGTTGCCAGTGCCAGGCAAAACGGCGGTCGGCGCGAGCGGCCAGCGCTACCAATCGCGTCACCGGTTTGCGTTGGCCAACAGTTTGGCCGCTTGCGGGGCAAAGTAGGTCAACACGGCGTCGGCTCCGGCACGCTTGAACGCCAGCAGACTTTCCATCATCACGGCGTCGTGATTCAGCCAACCACGCTCCGCCGCAGCACACAACATCGCATACTCACCACTGACTTGATAGGCGAACACGGGTACCGCGAAAGCATCCTTGATGCGTCGCACAATATCCAAATAAGGCATGCCGGGCTTCACCATCACAACATCCGCGCCTTCCCGCAAATCGATCGCGACTTCATGCAACGCTTCATCGCTGGAAGCTGGCTCTTGTTGATAGGTTTTTTTGTCGCCGCCACCAAGATTTGCCGCTGATCCGACCGCATCGCGGAACGGTCCATAGAACGCACTGGCGTACTTCGCCGCATAAGACAAAATCTGGACATTCTGAAAACCGGCTGATTCCAGCGCCGCCCGCACCGCGCCAATTCGACCGTCCATCATGTCGCTTGGCGCGATCACATCACACCCGGCCTCGGCCTGCACGATCGCTTGGCGACACAGCACTTCGACCGTTTCGTCGTTAATCACGTAACCATCGCGGACCAAACCGTCTTGACCGTGACTGCTATATGGATCCAACGCCACGTCACAGATAACGCCTACCGCATCGCCAACTTCCGCCTTGATTGCCCGCACGGCGCGACAGACCAAGTTGTCAGGATTGAGTGCTTCGGCCGCGTCATCGGTCTTCAGCTTCGGATCGGTTGCCGGGAACACGGCAATCGCAGGAATTTTCCAAGCGGCCGCTTCAGCGGCGGCACGACGCAGTTCATCCAACCCCAAACGATTCACGCCTGGCAAGCTTGAAATCGGCTGCGTTGCGGACGTTTGGTCGATCGCGAACAGCGGCCAGATCAAATCATCGACGCTCAGCCGATGTTCGCGAACCAATCGTCGCGACCAGTCATGACGGCGAAGTCTTCGCATTCGGACATTGGGATACTCGCCCCGTGCAGAATCGAACATGTTTTTAAGGTTGTGGGTTGAGGATCAATCGACGTCAAGCCGCTGCAGCGACGGCAGCGCATTACGAATCATCGTCGCATCTTCTGCGGTCAATCCCAAACGCGTGGCGATCAGGATTTCAAGCTTTTTCAGTGGTGCCAGTTTCTCGATTCCGCTAGCGGTTATCGTTGTACCGCCGAGGTGCAAATATTGCAGTGATGTCAGCGTCGCGATCGTATCGATCGAAGCGTCAGTGATCGAGGCGACATTGTCAAGATTCAGCGAAGTCAGGCGCGTATTGCCGCGCAGCGTATCGACGCCAGCATCATCAACTTTGGTCAACCAGAGATTCAGCTTCGTCAATTTGGGCATCGTCGCGACCGATGGCATTCCTGCGGATGTGAACGCCGTTTCGCTGACGTCCAATTCTTTCACCGCAGCCAATTCGGCCAGCGGAGCTGCGTTTTGGCCGGTGATCGCGGTGCCACGCAACCCCAGCTTTTCAAGCTTGGGCAGTTGTTTGAATGTGGCGAGCGATTCATCGGTGATTGGAGTACCAAATAGGTTGATATCTTTTAATTGTGGCAATTGGCCCAGTGCTGAGATTCCTGAATCGGTGACGGCGGTCTGTTGCAACAGGATGGCGGCGAGCTGCTTTAGGTTTATAAGATTTTGAATCGATTGATCCGTCACGATTGGGCCGCTAAGCCGCAGGTTGCGCAGCGATTCGATTTGCCCGATCGACACCAATGCCGCTGGCGACAACGACTGGCAATTCACCAGGTCCAATAACTCCAGCTGCGGCAGTTTGGCGATTTTTGCGATCGCCGTGTCGTTGAGATCCGAACCGGTCAATCGCAAACGTCGCAGCGAGGCGTTGGCAACGATTTGTTCGATCTGCTGGGCCGTGATCGCCGAATCACGAAAGTCCATTTCGGCGGTTAATTCGGCGGGAATTGTCGCCGCTGGGGTGGGCGGTGTGAGAGGTGTGGGGTTTTCAGAGCGACCGCACCCGGTGGCGTGAATGGTTAAAAATGCGACCAGCGGAGTGATTGAAAGTAAGGCGAATCGCGGTGGTGTCATCAAACTTTTCTCGTTAATTCGGTTCGCGGCGTCGACAAGATAACAGATTCCATCATCCGGCGAGTTGGCGACTTACGACTGTTCGAAGCGGCGATGATGGGAAACGATTGCTTGAAAAGTTTAAGACTGTTGTTGCTTTTGCTGGCGTTTCAGTTTGCTGTGGCGTTCGAGCGTTTTGCGTTCCGCTGATGTCAAACTGTCCAAGCCGCTGGCTTGAATCTTATCTAAGATGCGATCGACCTCGGCTTCTTGTTTAGCGAGTTTTTCTTCGGGGTCGTGCAGTCTCAGTTTCGGTTTTCGAGAAGACATAAAACCTTTCAGTCGACTGAAAATGTCTAGGTCCAAGAAATCTAACTGCCACCGTTGAGTATGGTAAACCGCGGCCCAAACGATCCCGGCTAGGTGAACGCCGTAAGCCACCTGACCTTCGCCGCCGATCAGACCAAAGACGTTTGAAATCACAAAGAAGACCGCCAACAGCCATGCTTTGACCGGAATGACCAACATCAGCAAGACAGTCGCTTGAGGATTCAAGAACGCGAACAGAATTGTCACCGCGATCACGGCACCGGAAGCGCCGACGGTAAAGTGCGGTGCGATTGCGTTGCCGCTGAGCAAAGCCGGGATCAGGTACTGTGCGGACGCGACGAAGCCACCGACAACGATCGCCACCAAATAGAAACGCAGGAACTCGGCACTGCGGATCTGTTGTTCGACAATGCGTCCGAAAATGAACAGGCCCAACATGTTGAACGCGATGTGGCCGATATCCTCGATGCTGTGGACAAAGCCATAGGTCAAAAATCGGTACCAAGCCCATGGCTTGATCAGCGTATCGCTTTGAACAGAAAACCACTCGAGCATCACGCTGCGGGCTTGTCCGTCGGGCAATCGTTGCGATCCACTGAGAATCAGATCGAGGAAGAATACGGCGACGTTGATGATGATCAGGGTGACGGTAACGCTGCGGGCGTTATCGCTGACCCATGATGAGGCCCCGCCCCAAGTGGGACCACCCGGCGATCCGGAACCCCACTGGCCAGCACCATACGACGGTTCACGTGAATAATCGCGATCTTGCAATCCCATGGGCCTTCAATCATCCGTAGCCAGCGCCACCACCTTCGGAACAGTTGTCGCTTTATCCTAGGCCTTAAACCGAAAATCGTCCAACCGGGGCAATCGATCGCGTGGGAAATTGCTGGTCAAAGTTTCAAAGTTGCCGCGGTACGGGATTGTAGCAGCGTGAATGTGACCGCCCAAAAACGGCGACCAGAGTGAATTCACCAATGCGAATTGATAGAAGTGGGGCTGCGGTGATGAATCGACCGTGCGAATTGATTATGCTGGGCAGAAGGCCAAACCGATCACGGATCGTCCAAGCCGCCTGCCACGATGTATCCTTCCGTTTCACATTCCTTCCGATTCAATGCTCCACAGGTACCCCGCTATGCCGCTGACACTGCTCTTCAAGAAAACCTTCCTCCGTGCCGCCGTTGCGCTTGCGTTTCTCGGTTCCTCGGCCGCCAGTTACTGCGTCGCTGAATCGTCGGATTCCGAGTTCACCAAACTTTTTGACGGAAAATCGTTTGAAGGTTGGCACGGGCGTCCACACATCCACCGCGACAAATATGCCGAAGCGAGCGAAGATCAGAAGGCAAAGTGGGCCGACGAACTGACCAAGCATTGGTCGATCGATGGCGACGAATTGGTCAACGATGGCTACGGCGCTTACATGACGACCAACGAAGAGTTCGGCGACATGGAGTTCAAGCTGAAGTACAAGACGGTCGCCCGGGCCGACAGCGGCATTTATCTGCGGGGCACGCCGCAGGTTCAGATTTGGGACACGACCGAGGAAGCGAAGTTCAAGCTCGGCGCGAATCTCGGTTCGGGGGGCTTGTGGAACAATTCGCCGGGTACGTCCGGAAAAGATCCGCTCGTCAAAGCCGATAAGCCGTTCGGCGAGTGGAATGAAGTTCACGTGATTCAGGTCGGAGCGAGAACGACGGTCAAACTGAACGGCCAACTGGTAGTCGATCACGCGATCATGGAAAACTTCTGGGATCGCAGCATGCCGCTGTATGCCAAGGGGCCGATCCAGTTGCAGACACACGGTGGCGAAATTCGCTGGAAAGATATCGAAGTTCGCCGAATCGGGGCCGAAGAAGCCAACGCGATCCTGGCAGCGAAAAACGCTGGTGGTTTCGAGCCGATCTTCGACGGCAAGACGCTCGCCGGCTGGAAAGGCGCAGTCGATGATTACGAAGTCGTTGACGGTGCGATTCAGTGTCGTAAAGGACGTGGGGGCAACCTTTACACCGAAGCAGAAATGGATCGGTACGTGGTTCGTGCCGAATTCCAATTGCCGCCAGGTGGCAACAACGGATTCGCGATCCATTACTCCGGTAAAGGTAATCCGGCACACGACGGGCTGACCGAATTGCAGGTGCTTGACCACGACCATCCAAAATATGGCAACCTCGATCCCCGCCAAGCCCACGGGTCGGCTTATGGGATGGTCGCTGCGAAGAAAGGATTCCTGCGAGAAGTCGGACAGTGGAACTTTCAAGAGATGACGATCGACGGCGCAAAAATCAAGGTCGAGCTCAACGGAAACGTGATCCTTGACACCGATCTTGCAGAGGTGACTGAGTTCATGGGCGGAAAGAAACATTCGGGGATCGATCGCCGCAGTGGTCACTTCGGATTTGCCGGACACAGCGATCCGGTGCGCTTTCGAAACTTGTCGGTTCGCAAGTTGGACGCAAACTAGTTTGACGCCGCGTCTTCTGCTGAGCTGATTCCTGCATATCATTGGCCGACCGTCGCAACGTCCTGATCGAGGGACGTTTGCATCGGCGGCCGTTTTTGTTGGAAGACGGCCGATGGCTTGTCCAGTCGCGGATCAGAAGGTTGCACAGATGAAGGTTTTTTTGACCGGCGGAACAGGCTTGTTGGGCAACAATATCGCCAGACAGTTGTTCGAACGCGGCGATCAAGTCGTGGCGCTGGTGCGCAAGATGCCAGCGGATGAAGTCTTCGCGGGGATCGATGCCGAGTTCGTGTGTGGTGACTTGAGCTCGCAAGACGTGATTGATCAAGCGATTGGACGTTGCGACGCCGTCATTCACTCCGCGGCGCTAATTCACATCGGCTGGCAATTGCTGGACGAATCGATGCGAGCCAATCGCGACGGTACACAAGTGATCGCTCAAGCGGCACGAAAGCATCAAAAAACGATGGTCCATGTCGGCACCGTCAACACGCTTGCGATGCCTCCCCAGCGGTTGTTCGGAGCCTCGGCCAGCGGCTCCTTCGCCGTCGCCGACGAACGAACCCCGCTGACACCCGAAACCGCACAGGTGCCCTGTGCCTATGTGCTCAGCAAACGCGCCTCGGTTGAAGTCGTCCAGCAACAAGTTGCTCAAGGGCTGGATGCTCGGATTGTGCATCCCGGTTTCATGCTGGGCCCCTGGGACTGGAAACCGAGCTCGGGACGAATGATGTTGGAACTGGGCCGGCGAACCTATGTTCCCGCGTGCCCGACCGGTGGCTGCAGTGTGTGCGACGTTCGCGATGTTGCCGCAGGCACCTTAGCGGCGCTCGACAAAGGTCAGTGTGGACGCCAGTACATTCTGGCTGGTGAAAATTGGACCTTCCGTCAGCTTTGGCACGAAATGGCAGTTCGCATGGGACGACCCACGCCTGTTTTGCCGATCGGTCCGCTAATCCGCGCCGCCGCAGTCGCTTATGGCAACGTCGCTCGCCATGTCACAGGAATCGAAACCGACGTCAACAGTGCGGCGCTGAAGATGGCCAGCCAAATGCTGTGGTTTGACAGCAGTCGCGCTCGCACCGAACTCGGGTATAGCAACCGAGACCTTTCGCAAACCCTCGATGATGCCGCCAATTGGATTCGTGATCGCTTTCTAAAATCTAATAGTTAAAACGTATCTCATGCACTCGCGTACATTTATAGTATTTTATTCACTGCTGCATGCATAATCGGCCACTTGTGCGGTTAGCGTCCTGACAGACCGAGAGGCCTGAGTAGACGTTTTCGGTCTTTGAATAAATATTTAAAACGCTCAATCATGAGCGAATATCACGTTGGTTTGTGCGTGAATCGGCGTTCGATTCTGCTCGGGCGAGGTTTATGCGGATTTTGAACAAACGTGATTTGGTCAAGGGTTGGGGCGTTTGGCACGCCATTTGTTCAAGCCGGTTGTTGTTCAAGAAATGTTGTCAAAGCAGGCAGTGATGTACTTCTGGCCATATCGCGAAAAGTGGTTGTCTAATTAAACGGTTGGCATTGGCAAGATTCATTGTCGTCGGCGTGCGCGATTTTCCATCTGTTCATTGAGACACGTTTCCGCTCTGCAAGGTTTGGTTGGTACCAGGCCCATCAAGGGTTAAATGCAGGATTCAAATTACCCCAAAATCACTATGCAAGATTTCGCAAGTCCACGACCAACGCCTGACCACACTGCTCCGGCACCTCCCCTTCATCGCGAGATTCCGCCTGCCTATTTGATTTTGACCAACGAATCGGTAGAGAGTTGGTGTGCGGCGATCACTTCGACTCGAAAGCTGATCGGCCGAAAAAAACAGTGTGATATTCTGATTCCGCCTAAGTTCCTAAGCGTATCGCGTGAACACGCTTGGATTTGGGGCGATTCGACTTCCATCACGATTCGAGACAAGGACTCGACCGCTGGCACGCGGATTAACGGTGTCGACATAGGCAGAGGGCAAGAAGCAAAGGTGGTTGTTGGCGACCGGATCGCGCTGGGGACTTTGGAATTGCAGGTCACCGATAACCTACCAATCCAGCGGCAATT
>DIUH01000443.1:7944-13073 GCA_002428205.1 Planctomycetaceae bacterium UBA6163 | reverse complement strand
AAGGCCGAGTTTGCGATCGTGTTGTGGATCGGCCGCGGATTCTTTAAGGATGATGAAATCGCCAAGCAGTTGCATCGCAGTCCCAACACGATTCGCACACAAGTTAATAGTATCTTTCGCAAGTTGGGCGTTCATTCGCGAACCGACCTGGTGAATCTGATTCGGAATCCCCAGATCGAAACCAGCGCTGATACGATTGAACATCGGGAAGCGGATGGCAATCAGGAATAGGCTTGCCATTTCAAAGGCGTGTTTTCAACCTGCCCACGGTCGATCGTGCTCCGTCGCGGCTTAGGCTTGGTCAAACAGAGCCGAGTTGTTGGTGCTGGTTGTGTGATGCATCACGCGAATCGATTCAAAGAATGCTGGCCAATTGACGCCCCTAGGGATCGACTCTCACCGTGCGAGAGTGTCGTCACGGTTTGCTGTTTTGATTTTGCCAACGCGCGTTAGGGCTCACTGCCCGCCAGGCCGCGTTCAGCCCTTTGAAATTCGCCACTCTTTCTGTTGTTGGTCAATCACAGCCGAGATCTTCGACGAACCTTTGTTCGGGATAGACGCGATCGTAATCAACGCCAAGTTGCTCCGATACGATTCGGCGAACCTTAAGAGCACGTTCGCGATTTACACCTGGTGAACAGCGGCGAATAAACTCGTCTTCCGAGATGGGAGGCCACTGAATCCGGTATGGCAAGTGACCAGTTTTCTGGCGGATTGGCGCGACACAGATCACAGCAAGCAGAAAGCCAATGAACCACAACATGGTAGTCTTCTAATTTGGTTTGCACAAATAAGCAGGTGTAAGTTCGAAGAGGACGCGGTCCCATAGGCATTGGTATCCACACGAGTCACGGGGCGTAAACGTGCGGATTTACCTCAATCCCGCAGGCTCGTCCATTGGCATCTACACCACTATCCGCCGTGGAGGAGTGATGCGGTAAGTTGGATCTTGAATCCCGCAGGCTTGTCCTGCGGAAGTTTCCGGTTTTTTGCTAATCTAACCGAATGCCGCCCCCATCACTTGGCTGGCTGATTTGCCNNGCAAATCAGCCAGCCAAGTGCGCGCTTGGTAAGCCATTCGCTTTGTAGCAAAAAGCCGAAAGAACCGCAGGACAAGCCTGCGGGATTGCGAGGAATCCGCAGTTTCACGGTTCGGAAATTGTGTAGATACCAATGGGCAAGCCAGCGGTCTTCAGATCACATCCACCCCGTGAACGTGTGCTTTGTGTAGATACCAATGGGTCAAGGCCTGCGGGATTCAAGATCCAGCGTCCCATATCACTGCCCAATTCCGAATGGTTGTGTAGATACCAAAGTGCATGGGAGATTACGACTTACTTTCGCGAACCTGCCCCTAGGAGCCGGTGCAAAAAGCGTGTCCCACCTCAGGTTGTCCGCAGATCGCACTTTACCAGGGTAGACGGATCGTGCAGCCTTAGCCGAATCGCTTCGCCTTGGGAGCTTAAGCAACCGAAGGTCGTCTTCCACAGCGTTACAACTTTGGAACTGGGCGGCTAGGCGGTTTGGCCAACATCCGCTTTTGGTCGTCACGCGGTGGCGGGTTATTGTTGTTATTGTTTCCTGGGCCAGCGGGCGAGCGGGGTGCCAGGTCGGTAAACTCTTCTTTCCACTTCCACCCGAGTGGAACTTCCAGTTCTTTGCTTGCCAGGTGCGCCCAAGGCGTTCCCTCGTGTTCTTCGGCAACAGACTGCAACAGTTCCTTGGCCAGCGCGGCTTCGCGTTCCCATTTGCTGCCGACGCTGATTTCGTCGTCGGGGATCAGCAGCCAAGTGTTGTTTTTGGCATTTTCGAATTGCAATCCTCGTTTCGCTTTTGCCAACATCGCGTTATAGGTTTCGGTGCGGACTTTCTGGGCTAAAACACGTCCCATCGCCAAGTCGTAACCGGCCCGCCATCGGGGAGTTTTTTCTTCTTCACGGACCTTCAGGCCCGGTTCCAAAATCGCGGCTAAGCGAGCCAATGTGGGTTCCAGTTTCGCAGCGTCCTGTTGGGCGCGGGTCAGGTCGCCTGCCAATGCCGCCTCTGACTGCTTAACAAATCGCATTTTGGGAGCCTCCATCACCGGCGCTGTCAGCATCGCTGCGGAAACAAGCGACGTGCGCAGCGGACTGGCCTTCAGCTTCTTTTCGTAATCCTGAGGCGAAAGATAATCGGGGCGATAGCGGGCCATGATTGTCGGATCGAAGAAACGACTGATGTCGGCCGAAAACGGATCGATCTCGCTGCGTTTAACCTCTCGGTTCACGTTCCGGTTGGGATGGACGGTGAAAAATATGCCGCCGGTTTCAAACGCCAAACGTGTCAAACCATAGGGCCCGAATCCTGAATCGATGACCGGTTCGTCTTGAAAATTGCCGCTGAACCCGATTCGAACCTGTTCGGGCATCAATGATTCCGGCCCTTGGTCGACCTGTGCCCACTGTGGTGTTTGGTCAAACTTCGGATCGGGATCGACATACTTGATCAACGTGTGCTCGCGACCGAAGGGTGCGGGTGAACCGATCACATAAACCGGCATTCCGTGTCGACGACAAGCGGCCACCGCAGGCTCCAGACGCTCGATGTCGTCGCCGCGTTCGTCCGTCACGACGACCAGCAAAACGTTGCGAGTCGGACCAGATCCAACACTTCGACGCATCGTTTTGTAGCGGTCCGCCGCCAATTCGACTGCTGTGAACGGGCGTTCTATCCCGCTGGTGTCGATCGGAAACGAGTCGAGAACTGCCTTGATTTCGTCCAAATCATCAATCGGATCCTCCGTGAACAGCTTCACGTCCTTGCCGAACCCGATGATCGAAGTCAGCAACGGAGAGGCACGTCGTTCCTCGGCGGACATTTTTCGTTCCCGCGCCTTCGCTACGACGCCAAGTTCTTCATAAATCTTGTCGAACCGGTTGCGGATGTCCGTCTTTTGGTGAATCAACGATCCGCTTTGGTCGAACAGCCAAACGACCAAAGTCGGTCGTTCTTCCAGCGATTGCAAAATCTCGAATGTAAGTCGATCGATCGCTCCGGCAGCCCCTTTGACGCCTTCGCCCGATTTGCCTCGTTGCTTCTCGAGTCGTTCCAGCGGCGCGACTGGCTGGTTGAACAGATTGTTGACGAAAATGTCGCCTTTCAGGTCGGGCTGAAGTTCAACCGGATTGGGAATTTGGGCAATTTCAGCGAACATTTCTGCTGTCGCCTGAGCCATTTCCGCTTCCGCCGTGCTGTCCGCACCGACCTCTTCTTGCGGCACGTCGCTGTAGTTGACTACGTCGATCACCTTGAGGTCTTCGATTTCTTGGGGTGGAGGTGACGAAACGATCACAATCGCTTCAGGGTCATGAGCTTGGATCAGGGGTGTCAATCCAAGAAACAACAAGACCGCAAGATGGACGATCATGCTGCCGATAAAGGCAGCCGACTGGTCACTGAACCAACCGGCGTCGTCTTCCAATTCGTCATCATCCCACGCTTCGAGATCTGCGGCCGCCGTCGATGCCGAAGCCGTGATGGGGGCGGTTGACGCGGCACCCGCGACCACCTCAGACGCGTCAGCGTGATGGGTTGAGCAATTGGGCGACAGCGAGGTGGGTGTTTCGGTCGTCGGTTCTGAATGATCGGCGACATCGTTGCCCGTTGCGGAAACCACCGTGGTGCCACCAAACGATCCGGGTGCAGAACCACCGGTGGGAGGTGTTTCCAAATCGGGATTCAGTCCGCTGTCGCTTGTGCCAATCGTTGTGTCCAAAGACATGCTTCGTTCCCCGGTGTTTATCCGCCGTCGTTCAAATCATTCGAATTGCCCAGCGGTCATGTAAGAATCCGAAGGCGGGCCCCCCGGGCAAATGCACCACTGGTCACCGCAGTGACTTCAACCTCATTCTAACCGCTAATCAATCGACAAAAGTGTCACAAACCGCTCCTGTCAACCGTTTTTTCACTGATCCGGTCGCTAATCGGCCTGCATCCACGTTCCGTTGGCGTGTTTGGCAATGGCTGGTCCACAATTGCGTTGATGCTGGTTGCCCCTCGGTAATTAGGGTAATTAGGGTGATTACGGTAATTACGAGACGCGAAGCGGAAAAGTCGAACAGTAATGAACAGTAAACCGTCAAGGCGGTAATCGCGTGGTACCACATGGGTCGCCGCCTAGACAGTTTCGCTGATCGCAACCTATGTTTCAACGTCCACTGGCCAATATTGAACCCATAAAGTGCCAGCATTAATCGATTCGAGCAGCGGCGGCGATGCTTCGCGGGCTTTGGGGCTTGCAATTTTGTGGGTCGCAGCAGTTTCGACCGCAGCGTTCGCTGACTATCCTCTATGCGTTTCCGATTTTCGAATTTTACGATATCTCGTTCCTAACCTGAGAGGCTCCCGTTGAGCGAGCGATTAATTGCGATAGGCGATATCCACGGTTGCGACCGTGCGCTACGCGGATTGATTGCTGCGATCGCGCCCGAGCGTGATGACACGTTGGTGTTGCTTGGCGACTATGTTGATCGTGGGCCCGATTCGAAAGCGGTGATCGATTTACTGGTTCAGCTTTCTCGCCGGACCCGGGTTGTGGCCGTGATGGGCAACCATGAAGAAATGATGCTTGGTGTGCTTAGCGGCGAACTTGATCACAACGTTTGGCTGAAGCATGGTGGCCTGAGCACCTTGGACAGTTACGGATTCAACGGTGATCGCGACTTCATTCCGTCGGATCATCGCGAGTTCTTTGATGCAATGGTCGATTATTACGAGCAAGACGGGTTTTTCTTCACCCACGCGTCTTACGACCCACTGCTGCCGTTGGCCCAGCAGCCGATTCACGATTTGCGTTGGCATTCGCTTCGTGAAGGAGTCCCAGGGCCACATTTCTCGGGCCAGACGGCCATCGTCGGTCATACCGCAAACCTCGACGGACTTTGCATCGATCTGGGGCACCTGATCTGCATTGATACCAACTGTTACGGCGGCGGGTTGCTGACGGCGCTGGATGTCCGCCGGAAAGCTGTCTGGCAGGTCGATATCGACGGCCGACTTCAGGGTTGATGCATAGCCGCTGGCGTGGCGGTTCAGGCGCGTCGAAATTTCTGTTCTGGCAAATCAACGCTGTCGATCGATGGCGGGTTTGG
>DIUH01000443.1:6285-7872 GCA_002428205.1 Planctomycetaceae bacterium UBA6163 | reverse complement strand
CTAGTTTTCAAATCGCCGCGCCAGGTCGACCAAATGCCGAATGCTGTCACAGTGGCCCGTGTAACGCAGTCGCGGACGCAACGAGTCAGTCGCCGCGCGGCCTCCGATCAAGACCGCCGTTTGTTTGGGTAGCTGGTCGACCATAGCGTTAAAGTCACGGACAAACTTGTGTTCGTCCATCAACCAAGAAATGCTGATCCACAGCACCCGCGGATGATACTCGTTAACCGCAGCGGTGAACTCTGGCATCGGCAGGTTGCAACCGAGCGACTGGGCGTTCCATCCGCATTCGGTCAAGGCAAGTTCAACCATCGCGGTCGGCAATTGATACTGATCGCCCTCGGGCGCCCCGCCGATTGCGATCGGGCCACCAGGTTTTACCGGCAATTGACGCTTCAGCGATGCCAGCAACTCCATCGCAATCCCGCAGGCGCGACGTTCCTGATAGATCGACAAATCGCCACGTTCCCACGCGTGGCCAAAGCCGTGCATCGCTGGCGTGATCAACAAGTCAGCCGCGGTCGAAGGCGAATGCCCTCGGTCGATCAACGAGTCGATAAAGCTTCGGCATTTCTGTTCCTCGCCTTCGATCAAGGAAACGCGAAAGGCTTCGGCAATCTCTTCAATCGCCTTGCCACGCCAGTCGGTCGAAATTCTCGACTCCTCAGCGGCGAAGTCCGACGAGGCGTCGTCGCCGACTTCGCTCAGACGCGGAAAACCCGACGTCTTCTTCAATTGTTCTAAAAGTTGATCAACCGATTCTTGCGAAACACGACGATGTCCGCCGGCGGTTCGCAAAATCGGCACAGTACCTTGGTCCAGCCAGCGTTTTACCGACGATTCGCTGACCCCAAGCCGGTCAGCCACCTGTTTCGGCGAATAGTGTGTCAACGGAAAATCCTTACCAGCAAGAACGTTTTGAACGTTTAGTAACCCTTCTAGTGTACCGTGTATTGTCGTCTTGGCCAGGCTTGCCTGTCCAATTTACACATCAAAACGAAACTTTTTTCGGCACTTTTGATAATTTTCGTCGAAATCGGTCACGCCCTGTTGAAATCGTTCACGCGTCGCCCTATAACTGAACGAGTTGAACGTTTTGAATGATTGAGCAACGGCAGTTCGCGGTACTTCCCATGATGAACTTTGCTAGCACGAGCTGCGGCATCTGGGGTCCAACTGCTTTTGTTGATAACTACTCGTAGGAGACCTGGCGATGCAATTCGAGCAATCAGATGCGGTGGTCGGTTCAAGTGGGGCTGGAGTGATGGAGTTGCCAACGAAAGTTGCCCGAGTCGTTAAACGTGCTCCTAAATCGCCGCAATCGAGTAGTTCCGAAAAAATTAAACCCGCATCGACCCGGCTGCCGGCATGGCTGAAATCGGCTGAACTGGCGAGCGCGACAGCGTATTGGGAAGCGAATCGAGTTGACTTAGGTGACGGTTCGGTCGAGACCCTTCGTCGGATTTCCAAGCGTATGTCGAAGGTAGAAATCGGTCTGATCACGCACCCCGATTTCGATGCCGCCACAGCCGGTAAAGAGGTGTTCGCGTCGGCGTTGGGTCTGGCCCCGGCCAACAACGAACTCGG
>DIUH01000443.1:0-6219 GCA_002428205.1 Planctomycetaceae bacterium UBA6163 | reverse complement strand
ATGGCCGATTGGCATCGCGACCGAATCGTCGAAGCGAACATGCGTTTGGTGTTTTCGATCGTGAAAAAGTTCGTCAATTCGAACAATCAGTTCGACGACTTGTTGAGCGACGGGATTGTGGCGTTGATGCGAGCGGTGGAAAAGTTCGATTTCGGCCGCGGTTTCCGTTTCAGCACCTACGCGACTCAGGTCGTGCGGCGTAACGCGTATCGTCAAGTTGTGCAGGTACAACAGGAGCGGGCGAAAATCGTTGGCGGCGTTGACGAACTCGGTTTGGACGTCAGTGATGAATGTCGCGAGTCGGCGATCAGCGAGAAACGCTGGCACGAATTGCGAGCCCGATTGGCGGTGATGCTGGGCGACCTGGATCGTCGTGAAAAGTTCATCATTCGCGCCCGTTTTTCGCTCGGGTCGCACCGTCGGGTTCATACGCTGCAGGCGTTGGCCAATCGGTTGGGCGTTTCAAAAGAACGCGTCCGCCAGTTGGAGCGTCGGGCGATGGAAAAGCTGCGTGCGATGGCGGGTGATTTTTCGTTCGCCGAATTGGAAAGCTGATCCTGGCCGAGAAAAATTGGTGGCGGAAGCCCGGTTCCCGGCGAATCGGGTTTGTTAGACGATTGGGTTTATGAGTAACCGCAATCCTACCGCCACGGCCGACCGATGGCGTTCGCTTTATCCGAATTGCGAACGCGAATTACAGATCGGAGCGTGGCGTTACCACTATCTTGATAACCGTCCCGACCAGGCCGCCGGCGATGATACGCCGGTAATTCTTTGCGTGCATGGAAACCCCACGTGGAGTTTTTATTGGCGTTCGATTTTCGGCACATTCGGTGATCGATACCGTGTGGTCGCAGTTGACCATATCGGATGCGGCTTAAGCGACAAACCGCCGCGGGGTGAGTTTCCCTATTCTTTGGCCGCGCATCGCGACAACCTCGTGCGATTGATCGACCACTTACAGCTTCGCAACGTGATTCTGCTGGCACACGACTGGGGCGGCGCGATTGGGTTGGCGGCATCGGTGTCGCGAGTCGAATCGATGGCTGGGCTGATGTTGCTGAACACCGCCGCGTTTCCGCCGCCGTATGTGCCTTGGCGAATTGCGGCTTGCCGCATCCCGTTGCTGGGGACTTTGGGCCTCAGAGGGCTGAATCTGTTTGCTCGCGCCGCTGTGCCGATGGCGATGTCAAAGACAAAGCTGGACGAAACCGTCGCGCAAGGCCTGTTGTATCCCTATGGCAATTGGAACGATCGCGTCGGTATCGATTCGTTTGTTCGCGACATCCCGCTGACTACTTGGCACCGCACCGATCGAGTGCTGAGGCAATTGGAACAAGACCTTTCGAAGCTTGCGCACGTGCCAAAACTGTTGGTGTGGGGAATGCGTGATTGGTGTTTTCGCCCCGAATGCTTGGAACGATTTTTGCTCCATTGGCCCGATGCGACCGCGGTACGATTGGCGGATGCGGGGCATTATGTGATCGAGGACGATCCACGAGCCACTCTCGATGCGATCGAAAGTTTTTTGAGCGGCCTACGGGGCGAAAATGTTCAGCATTGAATCGGTTGGTGGTGAAGAAAAAGTGGCGGGCGTGGCGGAGCAGTTGACGGCACTGCAGATGCTTCGCGAAGCGGTTTGTCGCCAATCGCAGTGTTTGCCAGCGGCCGGCGATGCCTTGGAAAATCCGAAAAGAAACGCCGTGGCGATCGAGCTGGCCTGTTATTGGGAAGCGACCGCGCCGAAGGTGGGCAACGTGCATCCCGGTGCAACGTTTTCAGATTGTTCGTATGAGGATTTCTGCCAGGCGGCCAGGTGCGTAGCACCGATTCTTGCCGGTGATGACGGGGCCGGTGATGACGGGGCCGGCGAAGCGATGGCGGGTCTGGGAGAACGGATTTTAAGATCGATCGAGGCGACGCGAAAAGTGACCAGCGCGAACGTCAATCTAGGGATCGTGCTGTTGATCGCGCCGCTGGCAGTCGCGCGGGATCGAGGCGACGTCGGGCGAGTCCTGTCGACGATTGATTCACAACAAGCTGCGATGGTTTATCGAGCGATCGCGCTAGCTGGGCCCGGCGGAGTAAAACCGGCGGAAGTCGACAGTAAGTGGGACGTGACCTCAAGTCCCGAATCGATCGACTTGATCGCCGCGATGCGAATGGCCCGCCAGCGTGACCGGATCGCGTTGCAATACGCGGACGACTTTCTCGACTTCTTCGAAAACGTTGTGCCGTTGATGGCGTACGAACTGGCGATGAAACACCGGCCGGATGAAGCGATCCTGCGTGGCCAGTTGAAGATGTTGGCTCAGCGGCCGGATTCCTTGATCGCCCGAAAATGTGGAGCGGAAATCGCCGAAGAAGCCCAGCGGCAAGCCGTCGAATGCTTCGACGACCACGGTAATCTTTGCCCCGAGGAAGTCGCGGCATTGGACCAGTGGTTACGCTCTGACGGGAACCGCCGCAATCCCGGTACGACCGCCGACCTGATTGCCGCGGCCGTCTATTGGCTGATCCGATAGATCTCAGCCTACCGCAGGCTCTCGCCGCGGGCGTGTTTGGCGATCGTTTCTTGAAAACGTTTCTTGCCCGCTTCAACGGTCGATCGGATCGCCTTGGTCGCCTCTTCGCTTTCTTTGCGCAGCTCAGCCACTGTTTCCAGCGACTCGATCTGAAAATCGCTGATCGCATCGACCAATTTTTGAACGCTGGCCGGATCGACCGTCGACCCATAACCGGCCTTCAGCGCCGCACGTTCGAGTTCGCGACCAAGCGTTGCGACATCTTCAAGGCCTTTGTTCAGCCCATCTTTCATCGCTTCGGTCGCCTGCGTGATCTCATTCAACCCGTACTGGCTGGTGTAAACCGTACGCAAAATCGTGAACACATGCTCGTTGGTGGTAAAGAACGTCACCGCCCGACGATACACGCGAGTCTTCACATCATTGGTCTGCTTTAATTTCGCGACCAACGTTTCGCCGACGTCGTAACCGATCCGCAGGTTCTCAGAGATATCCTTCAACAGTTGGAACGTTTCGTCCTGTTTCTGGAACTCATGCCGGGCCTGATCGCGGCGCAGTTCCAATTGGCTTTTTGCCGCCATATCTTCGCCAGTAAACTGATCAACGGCTTCTTGCGCGGCCGCTAACCCAGCTTTGGCCTGATCCAAAATCGGCACCTGCATATCGTACAATTCGCTTGCCAAAACTTCGGCTTCTTTTAATGCGAACCGGAAATCGATGTAAGCATCCATGATCTCCTGTTCGCGCGACAGCGCGTCTTTGGTGTCTTTGGACACGTCACGATAGAGTTCTTCGATCTTATCGAACCGGTCGCTCGGTGTGCCGCGACGCAGCTTCATCCACCAGTTCGACATCTTTTCGGTGGTACTGAACTTTCCGTCATCCAGTTGGGCGATCAAGCGTTTGCTGTCTTCGCGGATCGAGTCGAACATCTGGCTGATCGACAGGTATCGGTCGCCGACCGAGATGTTTTCGACGTTGTCGCGCACCAATTGGTTGAACGTGCTCATATGATTCAAAACTTCCGCGATCGCCAGCGTCTTGCCTTCGTCGAGGTGTTTGACATCTTCCAGCAGGTTGACCAATTCGTTCGGTTGAGCCGATTTGCCGCCAAGTCCGAAACGTTCCAGGGTCGACAAGGCACGATCGAGATACTGGCGCATGGTTCGTTCGTGCGCGGTCGATGGGGCGGCCTTTCCGGCGGATGTTTCTTCGGTCGTTTGGGCTTGCGGTTTGGGTTCAGTCGATTGTGCTTGTTGGTTCATCGCGAATGGGTTTGATTATTGGGGGGAAAAGAGCGATCGGTCGGCCACTTCGTTTCGCCAGTCGGTCGGCTTCGTATCGGGCAACGACAATACCAGTTTGCATTCTGGACGACCGTTAGGTTAGGGCCCCATCTGGTGGGCTGCAATCGACTGACGAAAAACTTTCGCGTTGCTGACTGATGTGGATGGCAGAATTATTGATTGCGTTGACTTTCACAGCACCCTGGCAACCATCTTGCCAACAACCCTTTTGGCCCGGTCGCCTACCGAGACACTTCGGCGGGTGGATCGTACAATGTCCGCAATTCACCCTGGCCCCGTTTCTATCGCCCCGCGTTTGTCGTCGCATTTCAGCGCGACATAGCGGCGATTGTCAATCGCAACTTCACCGCACATGAGTCAAAACCGTTCGGCTTCGGCCTCCCAAAAATCTCCCACGACGGCCGGCCCGGCCGCCGCGCCCGCGTCTCGCTCGGTTCGATTACCGGGTGAAGACCTGTCGCTGAACGAGATGTTGCGAGTGATGGATGTTGCTCGGGAAATGCGGCGAAATCGCAATGTCGCCGAAGAAATGTTTCGCCGCGACGAAGTCCGGACCGAGTTGCGTGCCAAGCTGATGCGTTCGGCCCAAATTGCTGGCGACCGAGTGACCGAGGCTGAAATCGACGCCGCGATCGACCACTATTTGCAGAACTTGCACACCTACAGCGATCCGCCGCCCAGCTTCAAACGCAAGTTGGCTCATGCCTGGGTTTGGCGAAAGCGAATCGCGGCCGGGGCGGCTGCGGTGGCGATCACGATCGGCGGCGTTTGGTATCTGTTTTTGTCGCCAATCGCGCCGCTTTCGCCGACCGTGCGAGCCGAGCGGGCGGTGGCCGCCGAACAAGCGACTGCCCAGCGATTGGTCGAACAGATTCGTGTCTTGGCGGTTGATCCGGCGATCGTCGATCAAGCGGTCGCATTGCAACGCCAGATTGACGCTTCAGGGACCACGGCGTCCGAAGTGACCGGTGCGATCGCGGCGCGGAATGAATTGGCGGCGATGGCCGATAAATTGTCTCAAGCGTTCGAGGTTCATATCGTTTCGCGCGACGGTGCCCAGAGCGCGATCGAGCGTGGCAAGGACGACCTCGGTTCTGTTTTTTACGTCATCGTCGAAGCGCGTGATGCGGCCGGCAAGGTGTTGCCACAATCGATCCGCAATGCCGAAACGGGGCGTGTGGAAACGGTAACGTCGTGGGCGGAACAGGTGCCCGAAGCGGTTTATCGGCGTTTGGAGACCGACAAACGACAGGACGGAATGTTGAGCGAAACGCTGTTCGCGACCAAGTCACGCGGGACTTTGGAGCCGACCATTGAGATCGCGGGCCCTGGCGGCGCGCCGATCTCACCGGGCAACCGCTTGACCGAGTGGAAATAGTGTTTTGCCAGTGATTCCGCAAAACCAAGGCTTCTGGATCGACCGCTTTGCACCTTTATTACACTGATCATTTCGAGTTGCCGTTGCCTGACGGCCACCGTTTTCCGATGGACAAATACCGACGGCTGCGCCAAGCGATTGCGGTCAGCGATTTGCACCGCGGCGATCCGCTGTTGGTGCCTCCGGCGGCGACGGACGACCAATTGGCGACTTGCCACGATCGGCAGTACATTCGCCGTGTTATCGCTGGCGAGTTGACGGCCGCGGAGGTGCGCCGGATCGGTTTTCCGTGGTCGGCCAAGATGGTCGAGCGTTCGCGGCGCAGCAGCGGTGCGACGATTGCGGCTGGCCGAGCGGCACTGGTTGACGGCATCGCGGTCAATTTGGCTGGCGGCACGCATCACGCCCAGCCAGATTGCGGCGAGGGGTATTGTGTGTTCAATGATGCGGCGGTGGCGATTCGGACGCTGCAGGCCGAGCGGCTGATTCGCCGCGCGTGCGTGATCGATTTGGACGTGCATCAGGGTAACGGTACCGCAGCGATTTTGTCGGGCGACGATTCAGCGTTTACGTTTTCGATGCATGGCACCAAAAACTTTCCGCTGCGAAAGTTCCCCAGCGATCTTGATATCGATCTGCCTGATGGAACCGGCGACGAAGCCTATTTGCAGCAACTGCAAGCCGGGTTGGACGTCGTTTTTGCCGCTGGCCCATTTGATTTGGCGATCTACTTGGCCGGAGCGGATCCGTATGTGGGTGATCGTTTGGGACGTTTGTCGTTATCGTTTGACGGCTTGCGGCGGCGTGATGAAGTGGTGCTGGAGCGATGTCGAGCGATGGGGTTGCCGCTAGCGATAGCGATGGCAGGTGGCTACGCGCCCAACGTCGACGACATTGTCAGGATCCACGCAACAACCATTGCGCTGGCCAAAGTAGTAGGCACACTCCGTGTGCCGTAACAAAGGTAGTAGGCACACTCCGTGAGCCGTAACAAAGGTAGTAGGCACAC
>DIUH01000325.1:2531-3235 GCA_002428205.1 Planctomycetaceae bacterium UBA6163 | reverse complement strand
GCGGTTCCGGCAATGTTGACCGCGATGAACGAACGCTTAAAGTCACACCCTGCGAATCTGAAATCGCTCCGCTGGGTCATATCTGGCGGTGCGCCGCTAGAACCCGAAGTCGGGATGGAGTTCTCGGCGCATAGCGGCGCTTTGGTGGTCGAAGGTTATGGGCTTTCCGAAGCGTCACCCGTTACCCATGTCGGGCCGCTGTACCAACCGCCTCACTACGGCACGATCGGTATGCCGTTGCCGGAGACCGAAGTGCGGATCATCGATCCGAAGTGTGATGCGATGTCAACCGATGACACTCGCTGGGTCGCTTCGGATGATCCAATGGCAATCGACGAAGAAGTGCAGGCCTGTGACGTATCCTCCGGCGCGGTCGGCGAACTGGTTGTCCGCGGCCCACAAGTGATGCTCGGCTATTGGCGTGACGCACAATCGACTTCCGAAGCGATTCGCGACGGATGGTTGCACACCGGCGACTTGGCGACGGTCGATGCGGATGGATTCTATCGCATCGTCGGACGCAAGAAAGATTTGATCATCACGTCAGGATACAACGTCTATCCGGCCGAGGTCGAAGAAGTCTTATGCAATGTTCCTGGAGTCGCTGGGGCGGCAGTCGTGGGCGTCTTGGACCACGCCTGTGGTGAAGTCGTGAAGGCGATTGTCCAGATGCAACCCGGTGCGGTGTGGGACGAAGCGGCGCT
>DIUH01000325.1:971-2418 GCA_002428205.1 Planctomycetaceae bacterium UBA6163 | reverse complement strand
TCATGAGTAATCCGATTCGCCCCTTAGCGGTACTGGCCGGTGCCAGGACTCCGTTCAGCAAAGCGTTTACCGAGATGGCATCGCTGACCGCGGTCGAACTCGGTACCCACGCGTTGCAGTCTGCTGTAAAGAAATCGGGAATCAAGACCAACGACTTAGACGAAGTCATCTTCGGCAACGTCAGCGGGCAACCCGATTCGGCGAACTTGGCACGAGTGATCGCGCTTCGCGCCGGAGTGCCACAGGATCGGATCGCCCACACGGTCAATCGCAACTGTGCCTCTGGCATGGAATCGATCATCGCTGCGTGGCATTCCCTGCTGCACCAAAAGACTTGCCAGGTTAAGGGTGCCGACACCTTGAAACCGCGACTGGTCGCCGCTGGTGGCACCGAATCGATGTCAAACATTCCTATGTTCTTTGGCCAAGAAGCTAAAGACTTTTGGATGCGGCTAGCCCGATCGAAAACGGTTGGCCAAAAGTTGAAAGCGCTTGCCAGTTTTCGCAGTCGCATGTTCAAACCCGTTGTCGGCATCGAACTCGGATTAACCGATCCGGTTTCGAAAATGAACATGGGCCAAACGGCCGAGCTGCTTGCCAGCGATTTTGCAATCACACGAAACGAACAGGATGAGTTTGCCCTCTCCAGCCACCTTCGTGCCGCTGCGGCTTCGCAGCGCTGCTTTATGTCGGGGGAGATCGTTCCGATTGCTGATTCCAATGCGACTGCAACGGGTGACGCATCTTGTCCGGAAACAATGATCTCGAAAGACAACGGTCCGCGGTCCAACCAAACGATTGAACAACTCGCAAAACTGCGACCGCTGTTTAAACGAGATGGGGGAACCGTTACCGCCGGTAACAGTTGCCCGCTGACCGACGGTGCGGCGGCGCTGATCCTGGCAGATGCGGGATCGCTGAAACGTTGTGGTGCTTCCCTTGGGGAAACCTCGTTCGTGGAAAAGCCGCTGGGTTACATCGTCGATTATGAGATCGCCGGTTGCGACCCGCGTCGGATGGGCTTGGGCCCTGTTTTTGCGATTGCCAAGTTGCTTGCCCGCACCGGACGCAAGCTTGATGACTTTGACCGAATCGAAATCAACGAAGCGTTTGCGGCGCAAGTGATCGCTTGTCGTCGAGCGCTCGAATCGGAAAGTTTTTGCCGCGAGCATTTCGGTCTAAGTACACCGATTGGGTCACTCGATCCCGATCGGACAAACGTAAACGGGGGTGCGATCGCCTTGGGGCATCCCGTCGGAACGACAGGGACTCGATTGGTCCTGACGCTGCTGCGCGAATTGCGCGCATCAGGCTTACGTCGCGGCTTGGCAACGTTATGTGTCGGTGGCGGCCAGGGTGTTGCAATGATCGTAGAAACCGAACTGGAGATATAAGATGTTCAACTCGAAATACAATCACTTTACCATCGAAGTCGACAGCCGAAATG
>DIUH01000325.1:0-964 GCA_002428205.1 Planctomycetaceae bacterium UBA6163 | reverse complement strand
AACTTGAACAATGCAAGACCGCACGTGCGGTGGTATTCCGCAGCCATAAGGAAAGCGGCTTTCTTGCCGGTGCCGATGTACACGGCATCGCTAAGATTACTTCGCCCGAAGAAGTTCGCCGTTTGATCAATTTTGGGCAAGGGCTGTTCAATCGCATCGAAAACCTAAAAGCCCCTACCATTGCAGTGATTCATGGGCCATGTTTAGGCGGCGGGTTGGAGTGGGCGCTGGCTTGCGATTACCGCATAGCACGCAACAACAGTTCAACCCAGATTGGGTTACCCGAGATTAAGTTGGGCTTAATTCCGGCATGGGGCGGCACACAGAGGTTGCCTCGTTTGGTCGGCATGCGATCGGCGCTCGATTTGATTCTGCAAGGCAAGTCGGTCGACGCGATGAAAGCCAAGCGGATCGGATTGGTTGATCGGGCGGTCGAACCCGAGGCTTGGGATCATGAAGTCGAGGCATTCATCGACTCGTGTCTCAATCGAAAACTGCTTCCTCGCCGCAGATCGGGCGACGGCTTCTTCACCCGCTGGCTGACGATCATGATGGCACGTCGCCATACTCGGTCACAGCAGTTGCACTACCCCGCGATTGCCGCCGCGATCGAGGCGATCCAAGCGAGTGCTAATCCGAAAGTCGATGGCTTTGAGATTGAGCGTGAGAACTTCGCCGGTTTGATCGCGACGCCAACCTGTCGAAACCTTTTGGATTTGTTCACCGCGCGAGAAGCGGCTCGGAATCCGAGTACATGGATTCGCAACAGCGAAGATGTAAACCTACGCGAGCCGATTCGCAAGATCGGAATCGTTGGCGCGGGCATCATGGGTGCGGGCATCGCACAGTGGGCGGCCACGCGTGGTTTCACCGTGGCGATTAAAGAAATCGACGGTGCTTCGGTCGAAGCCGGGCGGAAACGGATTCACGATTTGGTGAATAGCCAAGCCAAACGCAAATCGCT
>DIUH01000340.1 GCA_002428205.1 Planctomycetaceae bacterium UBA6163 | reverse complement strand
AGCTGAGATACTCAAGTGCCAGCATCGACGCATTGAATCTGGCGACCGAAGTCGACAGAATGAAACGCTTGTCTACTCACTGAGTCATTTAATAGGGGGCAATCGAGATGACGACTGAGACGCGACCGACAGTTAATATCACGTTTCGCATTCCCGGGCTGTGGCGACACCCTACGGAGATGCTTGATCGCCTTCCCGATGGTTTTCAGGTCACCGATGATCGCTTGATTCTTCCGGATCAATCGGAGATCGAAATCTTTCCGATGCCACCCGACGGCCAGTTTCCTTCCATCTTTCGTTCGACCCTTCGCCGGCCAGCGAGCCCACAGGAGTTACAGGTCGTCGATCGGTACACCGCCAACGTGGTGCTGACAGGGCCCGGTGGCAGTCTCGAGTCAGCACGCAAGATGATGCAAGCGGGTGCCGCGATCATGCAAGCAGGGGGAGCGGGTGTGTTCATTGACAACAGCGGCCTTTCCCACGGTGCGGAAAGCTGGGTGTACATGACCGAAGAGGGCAGCAGTGACGCGGTCAGCTTCGCCTTCGTCGGCATCGTCCGCGGAAAATCAGAAGTATGGACGACAGGAATGCACGTCCCTGGTTTCCCAGAAATCATCATGAAGCGTGCGGACGCCGACGCCGATGACCGTGCCATCATCGAGATGATTCGCTATGTCTGTGCGGATGACCGTGAGGTCGGCAACGGGCATATTATCGCTGATGAAAATGGCCCACGATTCCAGATCAAGCATGAGTTTCCGGAATCGCTAAATGCTCCCGATGCCATGCACAATCCATGGGGGCGAATGAGAATGATAAGTGTAAAGGACATCGCCGAGCGAAACTGATTTCCACCATCAACGCTTCACATAGCCCCGTTTTTCGGTTGTAACTTTTGGGGCTGACAACCAGACGTTGGGCTCAGCGAAATCCAGACCAAGTCACCTCGGTCCGGTACATACTTCTGCGGTTTTTGTCTTCAATCGAAAACCTCGCGGCCAACATCGATTCCAAAATCGGTTTCGCCGTCACATGCGTCAAGCCGATGGGAAATGGAACGACGACAATAACCCAATGGCTGTGTTCTCTATGTCCGTGACAACGACGGACCTTTATCTATTAAGNNTAAGCCACGATGTATGTCGTAGATTTACTTAACCAACTCGCTCGCCATCCGAATCGCCGCCATAAGACTCGATTCGCTCGCCTTGCCGGTCCAGGCGATATCCATCGCGGTGCCATGATCGACCGAGGTTCGCACGATGGATAAACCTAGAGTAACGTTGACCGCATCGTCAAATGATAGTGCCTTTAGTGGGATCAATCCCTGGTCGTGATACATGCAAACATAAACATCTGTTATTTTTCGACGCGCCGGGACAAAAGCCGTGTCGGGGGAAAGTGGGCCAGTCACATCATAACCCGCAGCCTTTGCTCGCAGGATCGCTGGCGCTATGATCTGCTCCTCCTCCTGGTGGCTCATCAATCCGTGTTCACCAGCATGTGGATTCAAACCACAGACCGTCACTCGCGGCGCGGCATTGAACTTACGTCGACATTTCTTTTCCACTGCGATCACGCCCAGCTCGATCGCTTCATAAACATCATCACTGGATAAATGTGCTGCGACATCAACAAGCGGAATATGAACCGTGGCGAGCACACAACTGAGTTCATCGCTGGTCAGCATCATCCTTACTCGCGAACAGGACGTTAGGTCGGCCAGCAATTCGGTGTGCCCTGGGTAATCAATGCCCGCCGCATGCCAAGCCTCCTTCTGGATCGGACCGGTGACCATCGCGTCCAGGTGACCATCCATTGCGGCCTTCGCCGCCACACATACCCAGCGATACGATGCCGCGCCTGTCATCGCGGTCCATTGCCCAGGAATCACCGTATCGGCATTCAAATCGCCCGCCGAAAAGACACTGACATGCCCCTGACTCGTGGTCTCGTGTTTGGTTCCGTTGGCAGCAACCTGATCCCAACCATCGACCCACTGGGTCGCCCGCAGCGGCAATCCGACCTCCGACGCGACGCGTCGCAGCAGCGCCGCATCGCCGATCAATACCAGATCGACGTCCGGGAAGTCGTCAATCCGAGTTGCGGCACGCAGCGCCAATTCCGGTCCGATACCCGCAGGGTCGCCGATCGATATTCCGATTCGCTTACGTGTCGATACTCGGCTCATTTGGGTTTCGGGGCGCTGCCCCACCAGTCTTTGTTGGGTTGAAAATCAGGCTTTAAAAAGTTTGCATGTTGAGTTTCCAACTGGGGCAAGACCTTTTCGCGGAATCGCTTCAGCTTTGCGGTCGCCGCGGCGTCGGTGAATCGGTCGTCGGGGCTTGGAAACTTTGCTCCGACGCTGTTTAGAAACTCTTCTAGCTTTGCCTTCATCAGCGATGCGCGATTCGGTTCCGCCGTCGCCAAATCGTTCCGCTCACCCAGATCGGATTCTAGGTTATAAAGTTCGCTTCGGCCGTCTTCATAATAATGGATCAATTTCCATGGCCCCTGGCGATAGATACCGCTCGGTTCGCCCCCTTGATTGCCATAGTGAGGGTAGTGCCAAATCAATGGTCTGTCATTGCCAGCAGCAATCGCTTCGGCGTTGCTTTTCATCAGCGGCACCAAACTTTGTCCGTCCTGGTGTTGTTCGTTGCGAAGTGGCAAACCGACCAAATCGATCAACGTCGGATAAAAGTCCGCGCCGGTCACCGGAACATTGCTTTCAAGCCCTTGGTCGGTCATTCCGGGCACATGGATGTAGTAAGGCACACGAATACCGCCTTCCCACTGCCGTCCCTTGCCGGTTCGCAGCGGCAGGTTGCTGGTCGCAAACGCGTCACCCGATGCGACCCCGCCGTTGTCCGACGTGAACACAACGATCGTACGATCGGCGATCCCTTGCGCCTCGATCGCCGCCATCACTCGGCCTACCGCGTTATCCATCGTTTCGATCATACCGGCATATACCGGATGATCCTGCACCATGCGCACTGGCATCGTGCGATCGAATTCAAAACGTGATTGGAACGCCGGCATCTTGGCAGCCTTGTCACGGTACTTTTGCCATAGTTCTTGAGTGGTCTGAACCGGCGCGTGGACGGCGTAGAACGACAGCATCGCAAAGAACGGCTGATCGCGCTGCTGCGATCGAATAAAGGCCGCGGTTTCGTCGGCCAATCGTAACGTCAGCGATTCGCCATCGGGGCCATCTGTCATTTTGGGATTCTGATAGGGGCTGAAAAATCCGCCGGGAGGCGATCCGCGGTGATGGCCGCCGATGTTGATATCAAATCCGTGATCTTCGGGTAGCGATCCGTCACCACCCAAGTGCCACTTGCCAGCAAAAAACGTTTTGTACTTCGCCGCACGAAAGGCCTCTGGCATCGTGGTTTGTTCCAGCGGCAATTGCCTGACATATTCGGCCGGCAACAGTCGATCGTCGCGGTTCCAGGCCGTGCCGACCGCGGCGCCGATCCAATCGGTGATTCCGTGCCGAGCAGGAAATTGGCCGAGCATGATGCTCGCTCTCGATGGGCTGCAAACTTGGCAGCAGGCATACCCTTGATGAAACCGCATCGATCGTCGTGCCAAGGCATCGATTCTTGGAGTTTCGTAAAAAGTGCTCCCTTCGATCGACAGATCGTGTTTGCCAAGATCGTCCACCAAAATGAATACGACATTCATCGGCGGTGCCTGGCCGTCCGTTTTTTCCAGCTTTGATTCCTGGGCAAACGCTGGCGTGGCTATCACCATAAACATCGGAATGATCAACCACGATAACGACAATTTCCGTTTGGGCGAGCGACGCATGGCGAGTTGCCTGTTTTGGGAGACGCGGTCGGTTTGTGACGAGGAGGTAAATGATAGTCAAGAAATCGGCATCGCGTGAGTCGGTGGGGTAGTTGCCGCCAGTGTGCGATTAACCGGGTTACAAGTCGCCAATCACGGACCGGTCGCTTGCTTTGGTCCATTCATTCGGACGCACCGATTCGATCCCGCCATTCGCAACCCACAGCCGTCCGATCTATGCCATCCTGGCTGAATCGGCTCAGACGGCGGTTGCTGGCGATTCGATGTAGCAATTAACCAGTCCATCGCTGTGGCCGAATCTCTCTTGGCTTGCACGCGATCAAACTGGTACCCTCCCCCCGGAAAGCAATCCGAACCAAGAAAGCCAACGATATGAATCGTCAATCCCTCGCCACGTTGACCCTCGCGTTGGCAACATCGTGCTTGGTCGGATGCCGCGGCCACCATATGTTCGGTCCCCCCGGACCTCTGCAGCAACAACAAGCCAGCGCGGTGATCCACGACCCGTATCCCCAGAACGACATCGGCCCGTATGAAGCGGGTGCGAGGCCACCGTCCTATCAGAACCCCTTGCCCGAACCGGTTCGAAACCGCATCGTTCCCGATTCGATGCCGTGGCTGGGCCGTTAACTGCCGCTGGCCAGCGCCGGCTTCTTAAACCCGCGGGGCAATTCGGCTCGCGGTTCTTCGACGCCGCGAATTTTACGGTAAAGTACGACGCCTTCAACGATCATCCAAGCCTGTAGCCCTAAGATCGTAAAGCCGAATGCGATCAACGTGTATTTGCGGGCGGGAATCCAATTGACCATCAAGTCATAGGTCATTGCCCATGCGGGCATGACCATCATCAGCATCATCGGAATAGCGACGATTGCGACCGATCGGCTGCGTCGGGCAAGGTAAAACGTCGCGACCATGAGCGCCAAACCGGCCAACAATTGATTTGTGGCTCCGAATAGCGGCCACAGGATCAGGCCACCCGTTCCAGGCTTCTCGCCGGCCAACAACGCAATCGCACCGCTGATCCCTACGGCTACCACAGTCGCCACAAACCGATTTTTCATCGGTGTGATGCCGACCGAGTCTGCCAATTCTTGCAACACGTATCGATTTAGACGTGCCGCCGTATCAAGCGTCGTGGCGGCAAAGCACGCAACCAAAACAGCCATGATCGCAATGCCCATTTTCAGCGGCATGCCGATTGTCGATAAAAAGTTCGCGCCACCATCAATGAATGCACCGAGTTGTCGTTGCAAGTTATGAGATTTCCAGTCGCCGGGAGTTCCATCCGCTTTGGGTGCCCGGTAATAAGCGGTCCAAGCGGCACGGTCGCCCCCTTCGACCGATTCGATCTGTGAATATTGAGCGATCCCGTCGGTGCCGACCGACTTTTCGATCCTTCCCATCCCGACACCGGCGCAACAAGCCAGGATCACCAGTACCGCAAGTGCACCTTCTAACAACATGCCGCCATAGCCGACCGCTTGGGCATCGGTTTCACAAGCTAATTGTTTGCTAGTCGTCCCCGAGCTGACCAAACAATGAAATCCGCTGCACGCGCCGCAGGCAATTGTAATAAACAGGAAAGGTAAAATCGGTGGCGCATCGGCCGGAATGTCCTGAGCGATCGCTGGAGCCGATGCGGCTAAATCGGCTTGGCCGGTTATCGATGCAACGGCCAAGCCAACAATTAATAATCCCAGTGCCACAAACAGTTGATGGCTGTTGATATAGTCGCGCGGTTGCAACAGCAACCAAACCGGCAATACCGACGCAGCTGCCGCATAGATCAGTAGAAGGAATGTCCAAACGACAACCGGCGTCATCCAAACATTGTCCGCCGACAACCTTGTCGCCAAGTCGATCGGCAAGTGGTACGCACCGATGTAAACGCAAGCATATAAAATCGCTAAACCGAACAGGCTGGGTGCCAGCAATCCGCCACCCCAGCGATAGACCCAAAGCCCGATGACGATGGCCACCGGCATGCCCATCCATACACTTAGAACGGATTCAGGATAAAGCGCAAAGATGTTGGCAATCACAAGACCGAAGATGGCCAACACAACCGACAATGCCAGGGCTAAAACGACTAAGAAGATGATCCTGGCCCGAGGTGAGATCAATCGACCGGCGGATTGACCGATCGTTTCCCCACGCGACCGCAGCGAAATGATCAGTGCGGACAAATCATGAACCGCCCCGATCAGGATGGAACCGAAAACGACCCACAGTACCGCCGGCAACCACCCCCAAAAGACAGCGATCGCTGGACCAACAATCGGACCGGTGCCCGCGATGCTGGTGAAGTGGTGGCCAAAGATCACTGATCGGCGCGTCGGCACATAATCGATGTCGTCACGCAACTCCTTGCTAGGGACGAGCGACGATGCATCGACTCGATAAAGTTTCTTTGAAACCCAGCGACCGTAGGTGTGGTAGGCAATGATGAATCCGGACAAGGATAAAAGCGCGACCCAAAGGGTACTCATTGTGAATCGATTGAGGGCGAGGGTGAGGGCGAGGNNGAGGGACAGGGTGAGGGACAGGGGCGTTTCAGCGTGCGTCTATCGTAACACCGCAAAATCGTTGACGAAAGAGAACGGGAACGCAACAGCCAGTTGTCGTGAAGGTCAATTTTCATGACACTTTAATCCCGACGATCGCGTGGCGGCCGCGAAAACTTTATTGCCCCCTTTCCGGAACCCTGATTTGTCGATCTTCCTGCTCGTCGAAAGTAGCGACGCCTCCGCTGTGCCGGCAAAGCTGTTGAAAGAGCTGGCCAGGGGCGACTTTACGCAAATCACGATCACACCTGAACAGATGCAGGATTTGCCCGAGCAATCGACCGTCGTTACCTACCTGAGCGACGCCGCGCTTGTGAATATCGTCAACGCGGCGGCGATGCGAAAGTGGCATTTAGCCGTCATGCCGCACCCCAGAATGCGACACATGCGAATCGGTTTTGGCATTTCCAATAGCCTGGACGAGGCGATTGAGGATTTTCGCAAAGCCGAACACCCGGCCACCGTCGACCTGCTGCGGTGCAATGGAACGCCGGTAATGAATGCTGTTCTGATCGGCCAATCCGCTGGGCTATTGTTGGGGATCGAACGAGGGCTAACTTGGTGGGAAAGATTAAAGCGGTTTGTTGGCGAGTATCGACGGTTGAGCGGTTATGCCCCGACGGCCTATGACATTACGACTCAAAAGAATAAAAAGATTTCAACGGCCGCGGTGGGTATCGTTGTGGTCGAACATGGTGCCAATTCGTCTCTGTCGAGAAAGATATTAGAAGAGAGCAGCATTCAAGACGGCATGATGCACGCCTTGGTGTTGGCGCCGCAAAGCTGGTTGGAAATGTTAGGTTTTTTCTTTCATTCGATCGTTCTAAGACCGTCGACGCCTTCGCGTCTGCCAAGCTTTGCCGGGCATATCAAAACCTGTGAATTACTGATCACCGCGGGTCGCGAAATCCCTTACGTTATTAACGGTGCGGAGAAGTCAGCAAAGGAGTTTAGCTTCACGGTTACGAAAGATGGGATCAGCATCTATCCGGGGCGTTTTCTTGAATGGAGTCGCGAAGTCGGTACGGTCAAAGAAATCCATCGTGTGCAATCGTTGCCATCGGCCGAAGCTCGCCGCGAATTGGTATTGAAACCGTTGCCTTACTTACGGCACGCGGCGACTGAGGATTTTAAAGATCTGTTTTTGATCCTGCGGGAAAACGCCCGATCAACACCTTCATTCATCGTCTTGATGGTCTTGTCGGTCTTATTGGCGGCTTGTGGATTGTATGCCGATTCCAGTCCCGTGATCATCGGCGCGATGATCCTGGCACCACTGATGGCACCGATTATCTCATTTTCGATGGGCATTTCGCGGCAAGACCAAAGCTTGATCGTCACCAGTGTGACCACGCTTGTCCGTGGCGTCGTGCTGGCAATGGGCTGTGCCGCGATCGTCGCGCTGCTGCTGCCGCTGCAATCGATCACGCGGGAAATCAGCGCACGGCTATCGCCTAACTTGCTCGATTTGGGCGTCGCAGTCTTGTCAGGCATTGCCGGGGCGTATGCGCATGCCAGACAAGAAGTCGCACGCAGCCTCGCTGGCGTTGCGATTGCCGTCGCACTCGTGCCGCCGTTAGTCGTTTCGGGGATCGGAATCGGCTGGTTCAATTGGGACGTCTTCTTTGGGGCGTTCCTGTTGTTCCTGACGAACTTGGTCGGCATTCTGTTCGCCGCGACAATTACCTTCTCGCTGCTGGGTTTTTCGCCGCTGGCCAAAGCGCGTCGCGGCTTGTTCGTCTCGCTGTTGATGGTGGCCGTCATCAGCATCCCGCTCGGTTACAGTTTCCTGCGGGTCGTTGATTCCCAGCGAACGGCTGAAGCGATCGAGGGGCTGAGGGTTGACGATATTGTCGTCCGTGACGTCGTCGCAACCCGACGTGGCGGTCGCAAAGTGATCCGCTGTAATCTCGTTTGTCCTGCGGAAAACGACAATCCGTGGGAACATGCAGGCAGTTGCCAAAAGGTCTACGGGATCATCCGCCAGCGACTGGGCGAGGAGGCAATCGTCGAGGCGACGGTGATTTATCGTTCAGATTGACGGTTATCCGCAGTCCGCCAATAGCACTTCGGCGATCATTTCCTATAATGCCCGTCTAACATCCCGGGTGGCGCTCGCGCAATCGGCGGGCGTCTCCCCCCATCCGCGTAGAATTTTGCGTGAAAGGTTCGGTTTTCGTGACTGACAAGGTAGAGAAGACGATCATCATCGGCAGTGGTCCAGCAGCCTGGAGCGCAGCCATTTATGCAGCTCGTGCCCAGTTGGAACCGTTGGTTTTCGAGGGTGCGATGACTGAAGAGAACCGCCAACAAGGGACGTTGCCGCTTGGGCAACTGGCTTTGACGACCGAAGTGGAGAACTACGCCGGTTTCCCGTCGGGCAACTTGAAAGCGTTTATCGATTCGGCGATCGACTCGGAACAGCAGTACCTGTTGCCGCCGGTCAGCGACGAAGAACACGCGGTGACCGGTCCCGAATTGATGAACCTGATGCGTCAACAGGCTCGAAACTTCGGCACCCGAATCATCACCGACGATGTCGTCGATACGGACTTTTCTGTTAAACCATTCGAGATCGACACGTTGGCGAGCGGTAAATTCCGCTGCCACACATTGATCGTCGCGACCGGGGCACGGGCCAATTATTTGGGACTGCCATCTGAAGACGCGTACAAGAACCGTGGCGTCAGTGCGTGTGCGGTTTGCGACGGTGCCCTGCCCCGATTCCGCAACAAACCGCTGGCCGTTGTCGGCGGTGGTGACAGCGCGGTCGAAGAAGCGACGTACCTGACTAAGTTCGCCTCGAAGGTCTATTTGATCGTTCGTCGCGACGAGCTTCGTGCGTCGAAGATCATGCAGGAACGCGCACTTCACCACGAAAAGATCGATATCCTCTGGCATCACGAGGTGCTGGAAGTGTTGGGTGAGGAGAAGAAAGGTGTGACCGCACTGAAGCTGATCCAAAACCAAGAAAAGACGGAAAGAACGATCGATATCAGCGGTCTGTTTTTGGCAATCGGACACACACCGAACACAACTTTTTTGCGTGACCAGGTCGAAATCACGGACAAGGGTTACGTGAAGTGGACCGCGGCTGCCCGAACTTATACCAGCGTCGAAGGCGTTTTTGCTGCGGGCGACGTGGCCGATGATTATTATCGACAGGCGATCACTTCGGCCGGTACCGGTTGTATGGCGGCGCTGGATGCCGAACGATTGCTGGCCGAACACGGTTTAATCTGATCGATCACCGTGGTCAACAGAAACGAATCTACATAGGCGGCTCGCAAGCGGGTCGCACTGGCCCACACCTACCCGCTAATCACCCATCCCTCTTCGTCGCATACCTGCGACTCGCTTTATCTTCGACAGGCAATTGCTATGGCGGCTGAAAACCAAACGGTCGGATTCGATGACTTGGTAGATGAAGCCAATGCGGCACCGCTGGGAAGAAAGCTTTGGCTTTGGACTCGCATGTCCGGCCCGGGTTGGTTGCAAGGGGCGATCACACTGGGCGGCGGTTCGCTGGCCGGTTCGCTTTACCTCGGCGTCATCATGGGTTATGGACTCATGTGGCTGCAGCCGCTGGCGATGATGTTGGGTGTGATTATGTTAGCAGCGATCAGCTATGTGACGCTGTCGACTGGCGAGCGTCCGTTTGCACTGATTCGCACAAATGTCAGCCCCGCACTCGCTTGGGCGTGGCTGATCGCGACGATGACAGCGAATATCGTTTGGTGTCTGCCTCAATTTGCACTCGGCACGGCCGCACTTACCCAGAACCTGTTTCCATCGCTGGGTAATGAAAATGGTAAGTATATCGCAGCGGGTGGATTGCTTATTTCAGCCATGATTGTGGTCTGGTTTTATAATTCTGGCAGTCGCGGCATCAAACTGTTCGAATATGTGCTGAAGGCCTTGGTCGGTTTGGTTGTGCTCAGCTTCTTCGGTGTGGTAGCGGCAATGACCAAAGCCGGGCTGCTGCCGTGGGGCGAGATCTTGGCAGGGTTGATTCCCAATCCCAACGCCCTGTTCGAACCGGCGTCCTCTTTGCAGCCCGATATTGCAGCGACAGGCGACTTCGCATCGTGGTGGTCCAGCAAAATCGCTGGCATGCAGAAGGATAATATTATCACGGCTTTTGCGACCGCCGTCGGTATCAATATGACATTTTTGTTGCCCTATTCCATGCTGCGAAAGGGTTGGGGCAAGAAGCACCGTGGTATGGGAATCTATGACCTGTCGATCGGTTTGATCGTTCCGTTCGTGCTTGCAACGAGCTGCGTCGTTTTGGCTGCGGCGAACCAGTTTCACGCCAAGCCCGACGATGTTCTCGCAATGGTTGAGACGGGCAAAGGGAAGGAAGTTGGAGAGTTCAATCGATTGGTTGATGATCGATTGAAGCAGCAACTCGGAGCCGATTTTGCATCGCTGGCTGCCGACCCTGAACAATTAGCGGCGGCCCGCAGCGCTGTTCCAGAGCCCGATCGACGCTTGGCCGCAATGATCGCTGGGCGAGACAACTTGGCATTGGCCAAGACGCTCGAACCCTTGGTCGGCGAAACGATCGCGCAAAAGGTGTTTGGTGTTGGTGTATTAGGCATGGCTCTGTCGACAATCATCATCTTGATGGTGATCAACGGGTTTGCGTTTTGCGAAATGATCGGTGCCGATGCGAACGGTCCGATGCACCGTTATGGCGCGATGATTCCCGCGGTCGGCGTGTTGGGGCCATTTTATTGGGCTGCGGCGGCGCCGGCGCTGGCGACCCCGACGTCGGTAATCGGCGGCGCGATGTTGCCGATCGCTTATTTGACTTTCCTGTTGCTGATGAACTCGCGTAAGTCACTCGGGGCGTCGATGCCCACCGGATCCTCTCGATTCGTATGGAACCTGTTGATGATCCCTGCGACCGCGATCGCCGGTTTCGGTTCGCTGTGGGGGATGTACGGCAAAGAGTTGAATGGATTTCCGATCGGAAATGTTGGCATCGCGGCACTGTTGATCTTGTTGGTTGTCGGTGTCACGTCGTTTGTGCTAAAGAATCGCGTGAGCGTCTGATCCGAAAGCGTTTTTGGCAATCTGTGCCGTAAATTCGTCATTCCATTCTGCCCTCTACCGATCGATCTTGACCGCATCCGCTCGACTGTCGTAGCAAGTGGATTATGGAGAGATCGCGTTCCCATGTCCGCTCAATCATTTGCTGCTTAGTCCTCTGCCTTTTGGCCGGTGGATGCCGCTCTGCTGCGCCGATCCATGTTTGGTCACCTCCTAAATTGGCATCTGCTGTAGGCGGCAAAGTCGCGATTGCCCCGATTCGAGGTGACGCGGCTCTCGCTCAATCGCTTGGCGAAGCGATGCTGCGGAATCAACCTCGCGACGCGGGGCGATCGGTCGTGGCGATCGATGCGCGGCGACTTCAGAGTGATGAAAAGATTCGTTTGGTGTCGGCTGTCGAAGGCGAAACCAGCGATATCGCTTTGGTGACATTGGCAAGGCGAAACGAAATCGATTTTGTGCTCATTGGCGAAGTGTTGAAATCAAGCGATCGCCGAAGCCGCGCTACCAGTTTGCCAACTGAGATTACGGAGAACTTGAACCGTTCGGTTGAGAATGCCGCGACCGATTCGTCTGCTGATGAAAGCGGATTGATCCGTGTTTCGTGGAGTCTGATGGACGTGCGCCGTGGAGTACCGCTGAGCGGTTTGCCGGTCGTCACGCCCGGCAATCCCCATAATCCGGACGACCAAGCGATTGACTTGGCCGCGACGTCAGCCTGGGAACTGATCGCACCGCACGTCATCCGTGACCACGCCGAATTGATCGCACCGCGACTGGTGCTGGGGGCTGGTGACATTCGCAAAGGGAACATTACCGCTGCGGCAGGCGATTGGAAAACCGCTGAGGAAATTTGGTTGGCGGTCTTAAGGCAATACCCTCGCAATCATGCCGCAAAACACAACTTGGCCGTGGCGGCGATTGCCCGACAAGATTATTCCGCCGCGCGGCGCTACATCGCCGAAGCACTCGCGTCGCGATCATCGCCGCTTTATCGCAGCACATCTGTTTGGATCGAACAATCGCAACGCGACTATCATACCGCTTTCGGACTGCCCGATCCGCCTGAGGGTTGGGCCGCGACCAGCCGGTAAGCGATATGAGTCAAAAGAAATCGAACTTACCCACCAAAGTTTGTATCGTGTGTGGCCGCCCGTTCGCATGGCGAAAAAAATGGGAGAAGGTTTGGGACGAGGTGAAATACTGCAGCGACAAATGCCGGCGCGACCGTCCCAAGCAAGACGCCTCATCGAAATGACCGGATGCTCGCAAGCCTTGCCGGTCGATCATTTTCCTTTGCCAAGCTTTACGACCTGGTCAAACTCCTGCTTGGTCAACGGTTGGACGCTCAACCGATTCCCCTTGCGCAACACCTGCATCGATTCTAGCTCCTTGGTCTGGCGCAATTGGGCCAGCGTGACCGGATGAGCGAACTTGGTGTCTAGTCGGATGTCGACCATGTACCAAATCGGCTTGTCGACCGTGCTTTTCGGATCGTAATAGTGATGCTTGGGATCCATCGCGTGGTGATCGGGGTATCCGTCGCGGACAACGGTCGCCGTGCCGACGCAAGCCGGGTCAGCACAGGCCGAGTGATAATAAATCACGCGATCACCTTCCTTGATCTCGTCTCGCAACAGGTTTCGCGCCTGGTAATTCCGAACACCTTCCCATGATGTCGTTTGGTCGCGGGCGGCGGCTAGGTCGTCGATCGAAAAGGTTGTCGGTTCGCTCTTCATGAGCCAGTATTTTTTGGTCATCAACGGCAAGTAGGCTCGGGGGCAAGAGAAACAGGCGGTGTTGCCTTCAAACAGGCATAGAATATAGCGATCAATGTCCAGAACCAGTGGACAAGGCGCTAAACTGGATTCATGTTCACAAGCAAACGCCAAAGCTGATTTTGCATCCCGATTCGCCCCATTCGCACGATTGATCCATGCCAATCCCCGCCATTCGTCTCTCCGACGCCAACGAAGTCCCCGTCCGCGCCGAAGGCGATTATGTCCTTTACTGGATGATTGCCAACCGACGGTTGAACTGGAACTTTGCATTGGATCACGCGATCGACCAGGCGAAATCGCTGGGCAAGCCGCTGCTGATTTTCGAACCGCTGCGGGTTCGTTACCGCTGGGCCAGCGATCGTTTGCACCGGTTTGTCATCGAAGGGATGCGCGAGCACCGCGAAAAATTATCGGGTCATCGCATCGGTTATTTTCCTTACGTCGAGCCGACCGCCGGTGCCGGCACGCCGCTGTTGGCGACGCTGGCCCGAAAAGCGTGTGTGGTGGTC
>DIUH01000365.1 GCA_002428205.1 Planctomycetaceae bacterium UBA6163 | reverse complement strand
ACCAAAGCGGTTTCCGCACCACCGGCAAACCTCGACTGGGATCTCTGGCGTGGTCCTGCGGATATCGATGCCTTTCACAGCAATTTTGTCCACTACAACTGGCACTGGTTCTGGAAAACCGGCAACGGCGACTTGAACAACCAAGGAACCCACCAGCTCGATATCGCTCGCTGGGCCCTCGATAAAGACGTCACACATCCGACACGCGTTATGGCGATTGGCGGTCGATTCCAATGGGATGATCAAGGCGAAACCCCCAATACAATGATGGGCGTTGCCGAATACCCCAACGGCCAATCGGTATTCTTTAACGTGCGAAACGTCAACTATAAGGGTTACCAAACCCAAGTCGAAAACGAATACTACTTTGAAGACGGCGGCAAGATTGTTCGCGGCATGTATTATCCGGCCGGCAGCACGAAAGGCGAGAAGGTATCCGTGCCAAATGGCAAGGTTACACCAGGCGGAAATTGGGGATCATTCGTCGCCGCCTGTCGCGCCGGCAAGCCCGAAATGGCCAACGGCAACGCGCTCGACGCCCACTATGGTTGCGTACTTGGTCACCTGATGAACAACTCATATCGGCTCGGCACGACGGCCCCGTTCAGCGTCAAAACGGGTCGATTTGGCGACAACAAAGCCGCCGCCGAACACTTTGAAAAATTGCACACGGTGATGCGAGACGGTGTCGGCGTTCCCGAAGACGGCAACCAATACAACGTCGGTCCCTGGTTAACCTTCAACCCAGAAACCGAATCACACACCGGTGACATGGCCAACGAAGCCAACGCATTGATGAAAGACCCCAACCGCGCCGGCTTCGAAGTCCCCGACGCCGCGAAAGTCTAAGGTAGCAGGCACTCTCCGAGTGCCGTCAGCAAAAGGCAGCAACCACTCCTCGCCTGCCGCCAGCAAAACGCTTCACGCTCCCTGTCGGCAAACTTAAACACAGCGGGCAAATTGTTTCCGCATCAATTCAAAACAATTGCCCACAGCTCTTCAAAATCTTTCGCCAAGGCGATCTAAGCATCCGACGCGGTCACACCCAGCACAATATTCCAATTGGCCAACAACTCGCCAATTTTCGACTCCGGCATCGGCTTAAACTCCGTCAACACCGTTTGCTTGACCTTGTCATTACCCAATCGCTTCATCACTCCATCTTTCTCATTCAACGCTTCGCCAGCGACCAAAAGCTGAGTCGTCAAAATCCGCTTGCCGCCCCGTGAAATCGCAAAGTGAATATGCGGCGCACGTCCGGGGTAAGGAACCGGTTTAACGGTCCGGAAAAAGTATCGACCTTCGGCATCTGTCAAGAAGCGTCCGTATCCTTGGAAATTAGTATCTCGCTTATCGGAGTTCACCGATTCGGAATGGAGGTACGCGCCCTTATGATCCACCTGCCAAATCTCGACCAAAGCGTTGCGAACCGGCCCGCCGTCTTTGCCCAGGACGCGACCACTCAGGTAGGTGATCTCGCCCACCGCTGGCGTCAATGAATCGTTCATTACCAGCAGGTCGTTGTCGGTATCCAGCGGCATGCGATCGGGATAGAACGGCCCTTCGGTCATTGCCGCCGTTCGCATCAATTCCTCAGCAAACAAGCCAGGTGTCGCAAAGAGAGCCGCGGCCCCAAAGCTGGCACCCCGTATGAATTGGCGTCGTGGTGTCGAGTGTCGATTCAGGTCCATCGCAGTTATCCGTAGTTTGAAGAAAAGAAGGGGTTTCCGCCCGATCAGCGTCATTGTAGCAACCCCGCGAACGAATATCAGTTTCGGATTTGGTAGCACCACCCAAGTTTTGGCGGTCGTACGGACAATCGCAATCAATTCGCAAGGCTGCAATCGGGGCCCTTATTGGCGGCGGGAACTACGGCAATGTTGACAACACCACGACGTTGGTCCATCGTGATCAACGCCCAGACCGGGTATAACACCCGTCTGTGATCCTGCCAACAATACTGCTGTGGTCCGTTGCCCGCGTGGCGACTGATGCGGCCAGTCCCACCCCAGCCGATCTCCCACGGAGCCGATTGATGCAAAACGATTCGTTGTTGGCAAGGCTGCATCGCCGCTCGGAAGTCATCTTTGGACTCGCCGCAACGACTTCATTTCTGCTGTACCTTCACCGGTACACCTGGAATCTGGTTCGCCCGGAATTAGAAACCGAGTACAACCTCAGCAACACGCAACTTGAAGCGCTCGGTTCAGCATTCTTTTTCCCATACGCGCTCGGCCAGATTCCCGGCGGAATACTTTGTGACCTCTTTGGCCCGCATATCTTTCTAGTCGTAATCATTATCGCCTGGTCGGCGCTGTTGCCACTGCACGGCCTAGTCGGCAGTTTTACAGGGTTGCTTGCCGTGCGTGGCGGATTCGGGCTCTTTCAAGCTGGTTGTTACCCCGCGCTCAGCCAAGTGACGCGAGCGTGGTTTCCCATGCGACGCCGCACGCAAATCCAAGGCTGGATCGCCAGCGCGTTCGGACGAGGTGGCGGGGCAATGGCATCGATCATTATGGGATCGTTCCTGATGGGATATCTGGAACTTCATTGGTTGACGTCGCTGTGGATCCTATCAGCCGCAGGGATCATCTTCGCACTGATTTTTTTAGTACTGTTTCGCAACTCGCCGCCGGTGCCGGTTGATGGCGACACAAAAACACAGATAAGCGACAGTTCCCGATCACAGACAAATGAACCGTCGCCTCAGGCACCACGCGTCTTGCCGTTTCGTATCGCACTTAAGAATCGCAGTTATGTGATTTTACTGTTCCAGCAATTCTTGAATGCCGGTTCCGACGTCGTTTTCGCGTTGATCCTTGGCAGCTATTTCCGATCACTGGGCGTTGAAAAAGGGGCCGAGCTTGGCATCTTGATCAGCCTGCCGCTTTGGGGCGGTGCGCTGGGCGGCATCTTCGGCGGGTACGCGAACGACTGGGCCATTAACCGATTTTCAAGTCGACGCTGGAGCCGATCGACCGTCGCGGGCATCGGATTGGGCACTGGCGGTGCGTTGGTGATTTCCGCGGTCGCGTATTCCGATCCTCGCACCGTTGCACTCGGATTGATGATCGCCAGGTTCTTTGCCGATTGGAACCAGCCGACCGTCTGGGGCACCTGCACCGACCTGGGTGGACGTTATTCAGCCACCGTCTTCGGAATGGTGAACATGTGCGGTAACATGGGCGCATTCTTGACGCCGTTTGCCGTCGGAGTCTTATTAGATTATTACAGCACCATCGAAATGATAAACGGCACCGAAGTCCGTACAACCAATTACGTTCCCGCATTCATCCTTTGCGGCGGTATGATGTTGACCGCTGCGGCCGGATGGCTATTTGTCGATTGCACTCGGAAAATTGTCCCCGAAACGGATCTAGCATGACACGTCTCCTATTCGATTCCCACCTTGACCTCGCCTGGAATACCGCATCATTCGATCGTGATTTGACGCTCACGCTGGAGCAAATGTGCGACGAAGAGCGTTCGATGACCGACAAGCGATTTCGTGGCTACGCGACCCTCACGTTTCCTGAATTGCGAAGAACGGGAATCGCCGTCTGCATCGCAACCTTGCTGTCCCGCAGCGGCCCTGAACATGTTCGCCAATCGTCATACCATCGTGGCGACCTAGATTACGCGACACGCTTGGGATGCCATGCCGCGGCGCATGGCCAACTGGCATGTTATCACTATTGGGAATCGATCGGCGAAATCAAAATGTTGATGACGCAAGAAGATTTGCAAGAACACGATGCACTTTGGAAAAATCGCAAGGGTGATGAAAAACTGCCGATCGGAATCATCCTTTCG
This sequence comes from Planctomycetaceae bacterium UBA6163, assembly GCA_002428205.1. GTDB lineage: Bacteria > Planctomycetota > Planctomycetia > Pirellulales > Pirellulaceae > UBA6163. The sequence continues at coordinate 9,542 of DIUH01000365.1, read as the reverse complement.
ATGGAAGGTGCCGATCCGGTGATGAGCCCCGATACGCTGGTCGATTGGTGGGATCTCGGGTTGCGAGCGATCGAACCGGCGCACTACGGCCGCAGCCACTACGCATCGGGTACCGCAACCGAAGGGCCACTTACCGATGCCGGTCGCGAACTGATCGATGAAATGGGGCGAGTCGGCATCGCGTTGGATGTGACGCATTTGAGCGACGAAAGCATGGCGGAAGCGTTTGATCGATACCAAGGTCCGATATGGGCCAGCCATCACAATTGCAGAACGCTGGTGCCGGGCGACCGCCAATTGACGGACGACCAGATCCGTCAACTGATCGCCCGCGACGGAGTCATCGGCTTGGCGCTGGATGCTTGGATGCTGTTGCCAGGTTGGATCCGTGGCGAAACCGACCCGAGCAAAGTTTCGATGCAAGATGCTGCTGATCATATCGACCATGTCTGCCAGCTCGCTGGCAATACCCGGCATTCAGGCATCGGCAGCGATCTGGACGGCGGATATGGCACCGAACAAACCCCCGGTGATCTCAAGACGATTTATGATTTACTTAAGCTGGAAGACATCCTGTCTGGCCGCGGATACAGTGACGCTGATATTGATGCGATTTTCTACGACAACTGGATGCGCAAAATGATGGCGACCTTGCCGCGTCGTGAATAGACTTACTGTGCGTTGGTCGTCGGGCAATTGGTGAACCGGGCCCTTGATCACCAACATCGCTCGGCCAGGATTTGGGGCTCGAACGCCTCAGTTTTTCGCGTCGACGGCGATGGAGTCCACGGGGTCGACTGGCGCGTCGATAATGATGAGGTGATTGTATCGGATGCCCGTAGCCGCGATGGCATTTATGCTGCGGCCCAGGCGGTCGGTCATCGAGCAGCGGTTCAAGCACGCCGACAAAACGCGTTGGCGGTCGAAGCGAATCATGAAGTGGATCAGGCGTCGCTCTCTGAACTGCTGCGCTGAATATTCTGCGAACGAACTATCCGGAGCCTGAAGCAAATGCCAAGTTTAAAGCCGCTGATTGTTGTCCTAGCGATTGTTATTGCGCCGATCGATTCCGCCCGATCAGAGAACTGGCCCCAGTGGCGCGGCCCGCGTGGCGACGGGACGAGCGAGGAACGGGATGTTCCCATTCGATGGAATACCGAAACGGGTGAAAACATCATTTGGAAGGCTCCGTTGCCTGGGAAAGGGCATTCATCACCGATTGTTTGGGGCGATCGTGTTTTTGTGACCACATGCATCCAGGAGGATCAACAACGTACTTTGATCTGCTTGGACACCCAAACCGGACGCCAAGTGTGGCGTAAAGACGTGCTAAAATCTCCACTGGAAACGGTTCACAAACTGAACAGTCATGCATCGGGGACTCCCGCAACCGACGGCGAATTAATCTATGTTCCCTTTCTGCGGATTGATGGAAAAACCATTCCGGCGCCTAATGTAGGTGCAGCAAGAGATGTCACGCCGGGACGAATCATCTTGACGGCGATTGACTTTAATGGTGAACAACGGTGGCAGGTGGATGTCGGCGATTTTATCAGCGCACATGGCTTCTGCAGTTGTCCCATCGTGTACGAAAACCTTGTCATTATCAATGGTGACCACGACGGCGATTCTTATCTGGTGGCTTTCGATCGATTGACCGGGGATGAGGTTTGGCGAACACCGCGCGAACAAGGCATCCGCAGCTATGTAACACCAATTGTTCGCATGATCAATGGGCGCGACCAACTGGTTCTATCTGGCAGTGGTCATATTGCCAGTTTTGATCCGAAGACTGGAACAATGATTTGGAAGGTAGAGGGCCCTACGGAACAATACGTCGCGTCCATGGTCTTTGACGGCGAGCGATTTATTATGGCGGCCGGCTATCCAACACATCATGTTATGGCCGTCAACCCAGATGGTGTTGGCGATGTAACGAACACCCATGTCGCTTGGCACGTTGACAAATATGTCCGCTGTTACGTCCCGTCGCCCGTATTGGTTGGTAACAACCTTTTCGTCGCAGATGACCGAGGGACCGCCAGCTGTTTCGCGTCCAGTGACGGAACAAGACTTTGGCAAAACAGGCTGTCGGGGGCTTTCAACGCATCACTGGTTGCGACCGATCAATTAGCGTACTTCCTGTCGGGCGACGGCGTGATGCGAGTCGTTTCGCCCGCCGAAAAGTTTGCCGTAATCGCAGAAAACAAACTTGGCGAACCATGCGACGCTTCGCCGGCTATCAGCAATGGCCAAATTTATATTCGTGGCGAACAGCATCTATTTCGAATCGGCAACAACCTCGACGGCGACGGTGGCAACAAATAAACTCATGCGACGTGATACCGAACCACGGGTTGCCCCACTCCGGCGATGCCGAAAAAACAATGAAATCGACTCGCCCCCAAAGGGGCAGCCCGTATTTCGGATAGGCTCTTAGTCCTACCTGATAGCAGCTGTACATAACTCATTGTCACATTTTCATGTCCGTCATTGTTTTTGCTTGCCCTGGCTCATATCTATTTGGGTCACCGAATCGCCGGACGATCTCTTCAAACACACTTCCTTTTTCAACGGGCTCTTCCGTTTCCATCACCTTGCGGTAGAGATCCTCGGGCAACACTCGCAGCGTTGTCATCAGCCCCATGACCGACATCGGCCACATACGACGCATGCCTTGCACTTCTCTTCGGCTCCATATTTTTTCCATCATCGCTTCTGACATGTTCATCGACTTCATTTCTTGCGGATAGCCCGGCGTCCTGAATCCCGGGTCGGTTTTTATCGCATCGACCTGTGGACGACTATCAATGTTGGCAAGGTATTGGTCGACCGAAACGTTCTGACGCAGGCGTGGTCCGACTTGACGCGTCGTGTGGCTCATCATGTGGTGAACCATGTGGCAATGCAGCATCCAATCGCTAGGATTATTGGCGATGAACTCGAGGTCTTTGGCTTGTGCTATGCCGATCAACTCTGTCTTTCGTGGTATTCAAGCCGACTGAGGTGTCCGTGCCCTTCATGACAGGTCAACCAGAACGTGTGAACATGAAAATGAACGGGATGGTGTTGCATCCGATGACCGAAGCAAATTGGCGAAAAGCTTCCGCATATTCGTTTTCGGCATTAAGCAGATCGAGCCGCCTTTGTCGCAGCGCGACATTTGCACGGCGAATACCAGGCAAGTTCGTCTGGCCTTGATTGTACAGTTCTCGCGATGTGATCCACGGATTCTTCTCGGCTGTCGGCTGTAAGTATGTAGTCTCAATTAATCCCCACATCGGTATGCAATTTGCACTCCCGAAAGTTTGCTGGTTTGGGGCCGGAACAAAACTTACAAAGATGAGAAAAAAATGAACAGCACAACTACATCCATGAAGCAATGCATTCAAGATTGCCAGGAGTGTCAGGTCACCTGCGCTGACATGTTGACCAGCCACTGTTTGTTGGAGGGTGGCGAACATGCCGAGCATACGCACGTTAAGCTGATGCTCGACTGTATAGCGGCGTGCGCCGCATGCGTCGATTTCATGAGCCGTAACAGCGACAATCATCAACTCTACTGCAAAGTCTGCGCAGAGATCTGCNNCGTAAATGCGAGGGCAGCTGTTCATCAATGGCAGCTTAACCGGTAGCCGTTTCTCAAGCGTTAAGAACCTATCCGAAGACCGAATCGAACCGGCCCTAGCACAAAAGCGTTTAATGGTTTTCGAATAGTTTTTAAGACGTGTCGTTGAATGCGTATTTCGAATTCTACAATCATGGATCTGTCTGTATCGGTCAATTTGTTGACCAATCTAGCTGGCGTAACTGAGATTTACCCATGACAGCCCCTCGTCGGTGTGGCGGCTCGGGCCGCAGAAACGACAACTCGTGCGGTGCCAACAAGATATGCGTGGGATTTTTAGGATCATCGTCACACGGTGTTTCGCAATAGAATCGCTTTAGTCTGGCAATTCTTTGGGCAGGCCCGACTTGGAATCGACGTTCTGCGTAGGCTTAATGCCACGGCCGCTTTGAAAGTGGATTCCAGGGACGAACAGGCCGATCAACGCCGCAAGTAAGCTCAGCGCAAGGGTCGCGATCCAACCGGTGCCGCTTGGCGGCACGGTTTGTAGCGCGGTGGATAAGATCGGAAGATAAACGGCGGCGGCCAGAAGAACCAAGCACAAACCGATTGCGCCCCAGAACCAGCCGTATGGACGATGTCGTTGTCGAATCGCGGCGCATCATGGTCTCGCAAATTGAACACATACCAATGCTTGCCCAACGCCAGCGTTAAGAATGATACAGTGACAGCACTCGGTACGTCGTATCCGATGACGTATCCTGCAATCATTAATGCCGCCATGACGCATATCGCAATCACGATGCTCCAGGCGATGATCGCGGTCCAGTGGTGACGGGGCACCACCGGTTCGTCCTTATCGCGCGGCGGGTTGTTCATGACTTCTGGGCGACCACGACCGACTCCCAACGCAAGTGCCGGGAAAACATCGGTGACAACGTTTAGATATAAGATCTGCAGCGGACGCAGCGGCAGCGGTAAGCCTGCAATCGACGCGATGGTCACCGCTAGAATCTCGGCGACGTTTGTGCACAGCATGGACACAACTGCCTTCCGAATATTGCCAAAGATGATCCGGCCTTGTTCGACCGCTTAGGCGATCGTTTCGAAAGAGTCGTCTTGCAAGATCATGTCGGCGGTTTGCTTGGCCGCATCGGTTTCCCGTTGGTCCATCGCGATCCCGATGTCGGCTTTTTTGATAGCGGGGGCATCATTGACACCGTCACCCGTCATGGCAACCGATTCGCCACGCTGTTGGTAGGAATCGACCAGATTTAATTTTTGTTCAGGACTGACCCGGGCGAACACAACCGTTTTCAAGACCCTTTGTTTGTATTCGTCGGTCATCTCGTCGGTCGACGGCAAATCTTTACCGTGCATCGCTGGCGCGTCTTCGTCATCGCCAATCCCAACGGCCTGGCCGATCGCACGACCTGTAGTGGTTTGATCGCCTGTGACCATCAACAGACGGATTCCGGCGGCTTGACAACGATTGATCGCGGCTTTGACTTCATTGCGCGGAGGATCGAGCAACCCGACCAAGCCGACGAGTTGTAACTGTTCATAAGGTTCTGCATCACCAATTTCCGAATTGTCGCAATCAAATGTTTTGTCAGCCACGGCCAGCATTCTAAGACCTTGATCGGCTAGTTTTTCGACGCGTTCATCCCACTGTTTTCGAGTTTTGTCATCGAACGTTTGCTGCTGGTGATTTGCATCGACATAAAATTGGCAAACGTCGAACACAGCCGAAGGAGCGCCCTTGACTGCCAGGTAGTTTTGGCCCAGATGATTGTGGAAAGTTGCCATCATAATTGTATTGGGATCAAAATCGACGACACGTTTTTCCGGATACTCCTCTAATAGTTTTTCGCGCCCCATGTCATGGTTGCGGCCCGCGATTAACAATGCGATTTCGGTCGGATCGCCCGACGTTTCCTCACCATCATCTTCCCCGCCTAGCGTTGCTCCGTTGCATAACACAGCAATCCGCAGCACCCTTTCCAGCAGGCCGGTTTCCACATCGTCTAACTTCTCTCGCGCCTTATCATTTTGATCTCCGCGATTCCCAGCGTCTTTTTCCTTGTGGTCCCCGGCCGACGTTGCGATCCGATCGAGGGTCATCTTGTTTTCGGTCAACGTGCCAGTTTTGTCGGTAAAGATGATTCGCGTCGCGCCAAGCGTTTCTACTGCTGTCAGGCGATTGACCAAAGCGTTTCGCTGTGCCATCAATCCCATCCCACGGGCTATCGCGATCGTTGCGACGATGGATATTCATCCGGATTGACGGTGCCTTGTACAACGGTTTCGCCTAATCCCCAAGCCGCATTGATCACATCGACCTTGGGAAAACCGGTTTCGGTATTGAGCGAAAGCATCACTCCATTGCCAGCCCGATCGGATCTCACCATGCGTTGTATGCCGACCGACAAAGCGACCTTCAGATGATCGAATCCTTTATTTTGGCGGTAAGAGATTGCGCGGTCGGTGAACAGCGATGCAGAGCAATTCTTGCACGCTTGTATCAGCTCGCTCTCGCCCTCAACATTCAGGTAGGTTTCCTGCTGGCCAGCGAAACTGGCCTCGCGCAAGTCCTCTGCCGTTGCACTATTGTGCGCAGCCACGGCGACGTTTTCTACTTCCGGCCGGCGTGACAAGTCAGCGTAGGCAATTAACGAATTGCGGTGGCGATTTCTTCGGGAAACTCACCGTCTTTGAACAGCTTGCGAATGTTCCCGCCGGTTCCCTCGGGCGACAGTGTGTTGGCAGCGAGCCTATCGAGTTGGTCTCGGAGCCGTTCGCCGATGTTGTTGTGGTCGATGAACCGCCAACAAGCATCCGAAGTGGTCGCAAATCCACCAGGCACGCGGACAGCTTCTGCTTTCCGCGTTCGGATCATTTCTCCCAATGACGCGTTTTTGCCGCCGACGATGTTCTTGTCGTGGTTGGTTAACGCTTCAAAGTTTCGGATGAAGGCGGTGCCCGTGTAAGTGCTCACGCGACGGTAATCTCCCGGTGCAGGTAGACGTCCTGTATGGCGTTCAGCAACTCGATGCCTTCTGCCATCGGACGCTGAAACGCCTTGCGTCCGGTGATCAACCCCGCACCACCGGCTCGTTTGTTAATCACGGCCGTCAACAAGACTTTTTGGAAATCGTTCTCGCCCGAAGCACCGCCGGAATTGATTAGTCCGCACCGCCCGGCGTAACCGTTAAGCACCTGATACCGAGTCATGTCGATCGGATGAACGCTGGAGAGCTGGTCATAGATCCGCTCATCGAACTTGCCAAACTTCTGGTCGCCTTGGTTCAACGCTCGATAACCGCCGTTTTGTACAGGCTGTTTTTGTTTCAAAAAGTCGGCCGCGAGCGTTGCCCCAAGATGATTCGCTTGACCGGTCAAATCGGCGCTGGTTTCATGATTGACCCCTTCAATCCTAAATTCGCTATTGCGGACATAACACCAAAGCATGGTGAACATGCCCAGTTCATGGGCCCGTGAAAAAGCTTCGGATACTTCTTGCAACTGCCGTCGCGATTCGGATGAACCGAAATAGATGGTCGCGCCGACGCCGACCGCACCCATGTTCCACGCATCGTCCACCCTGGCGAACATAACTTGATCATGAACGTTCGGACTGCTCAGCAATTCGTTGTGATTGAGTTTGACGATGAACGGGATCTTGTATGCATACTGCCGCGCAACGGCAGCCAACACGCCCCAGGTCGATGCGACCGCATTGCATCCGCCTTCGATCGCTAATCTGACAATCTGTTCGGGATCGAAGTACTTCGGATTAGTGGCGAAAGAGGCCGCCGCAGAATGCTCGACGCCTTGATCGACGGGAAGAATCGACAGGTAACCGGTCCCGCTAAGCCGCCCGTGGTCAAACATTTGCTGCATCGATCGCAGTACTGCGGGCGACCGATCCGAAAGTGACCAGACGCGTTCAACAAAGTCGGGACCGGGCAACACAAGGTCCGACGCGGGGACGGTTTGACAAGTGTGTTCGAGTAGACCCGGTCCGCGTTCGCCAAGTCGCTCGACGATTTCGTCAATAGACAAACCGGCCGTTTGAGCAGTTGTAGTTTTCATACTCGCCACCGCGACGCAACCGCTGTGCCAGAACATAATCGCTGTGAAAGTTGGCGCAAAGGTTGCGTGTAACTTAAGAAAATTGCAGAAAACTCAAACGTTCAAACGCGGCTCCACTCGCTTATGGTGCGACAGATAAGGCTAAGTAAATTGAAACATGACCGACATCGTCACACTCACTTTGAAACCCACCGTCGATCGCAATGCGAGAATTGACCGTGTGTTTGCTGAACACAAGCTACGTTGCCACGATGAGCGTCTTGATCCGGGGGAGGCGGAATCAATGTCGCGTCAGCGATCAAGCAACTTGGCGGCGATGCGTTGGCGATTTACACCGCCGGGGGCATTATCGGTGGACTGCTTGAGCGGTTGCTCAGCGATCAAGGTATACGAAATCGCCCCATTACGATTTCAAATAATACACGTGAGAACGTAATCATCACGGAAATCGAAAGCGATCAACAATATCGCTTCGGTTTTCCCGGTCCAGAACTGACCGATGGGGAACAGCAAGCGTGCCTTGATGCGGTATCCAAGCTGGTGTCGTCGCAAAAATGCCTGGTTCTCAGTGGCAGCCTGCCGCCGGGTGTCCCTGATGATTTCTTCGGCCGTGCCATTGAAGTTATGCCCAAAGAAACGCGGGTCGTCCTGGACGTCAGCGGAAACGCCCTGAAGCGAGGCGTCGAACAATCCGTATCCCTGCTGAAGCCCAATCAACGCGAACTTGGCACACTTGTCGGTCGCGAGATCGAAAGCGATCAAGACGCCCGCGACGCCTCCCACCAGTTGATCGATTGTGGCAAAGTGCAAGCGATGATGTTGTCTCTCGGTCGAGCTGGGTTGATGTTGGTGACCGGCGATGAACAACATCGCATTCATGCGTTAACCGTCAAGATTCAAAGCAAAATCGGCGCCGGTGACGGCATCGTCGCAGGAGCCATGCTGGCCCTGCAGCGTGGCGAATCCTTGCTCGATGCCGCTCGTTTCGCTGTCGCCTGCGGCAGCGTGGCAGTAATGACCCCTGGCACACAGCTTTGCCGCCCTGAGGATGCAGAAAGATCATACGAAGAACTGAAGGCGGCGAACTGATCTTCACATGATTTCATTACCAACCAATTTCATTGATAACAAACACAATTGTAAACCAGACCCCTTTTCAAACAGAGCCTAGCTGGACAGCGCCAGGTTGGATTAGCCGGTATGGCGTTAGCCACGGTTTTCGCGGGGAGAACCGCGGCTAGGCCAAAGCGGCTGATCTATTGGTTAACACTGTGAAACGCTAAAAATTTAATCCAACCTGGCGCTGTCCAGCTAGAAGTGCGGCGGTAATAAGATTGAATGCATTGAGTTTCATCATGTCCTTTTATTCGGTCGACGGTTGCCGATCATATTGCGATTGCTTTGGAGGTTGTTGTGTTATCCTTTCGATCACGCAGCAGCATCTTGCCACCTCGATAAGCCATCGCTATGTAATTAACGAAAGCAGCAAATGAACAGCAAACGCTGTTCCCAATCGCTGCAGTTTGCGACCACTTTTCTGTAATCTAATGCAAGACGTATAAAGCAGCCTGCGCTATGGCAATCCAAACGCCCCGGTCGCCACGAATCAGCGTTTTGGTTTCGCGAATGGCATGCATAATCATTACGGGGATCCCGGCTGCGGGCGATTGCGATGGCATTGAAGGTGTAAAAGCCCGGCAGGCAACCGATCGCCGGCGTCAGCATGGCTTTGCCGCTTCAGAGAGTATGTGAAATTAGAAAGCTGGGGTTCAGGTTAATCGTTGATCATCCGTCACAGTTCGCCCACAGCGAAATGACTAATGCTGATCTCAAGTGAACTACCCGAAGGTCGTCAAGTAACAATCATATGTTAAACACT